>DAIMFL010000034.1:0-22727 GCA_036724615.1 Alphaproteobacteria bacterium
TGCCTAACGCACCGGGAGAGCCTCGAATTCCGGATCCTGTGTTTCGCGTGTAAGTGCCTACAGCTTCACGGCGCGCAGGCGCAGCGCGTTGGCGATGACGCTGACCGAGGACAGCGCCATGGCCGCGGCGGCGATGATCGGCGAAAGCAGGAGGCCGAGCACCGGATAGAGCACGCCCGCCGCGACCGGCACGCCCGCCGCGTTGTAGATGAAGGCGAAGAACAGGTTCTGCCGGATGTTTCCCATGACCGCGCGGGACAGGCGGCGGGCTTGGACGATGCCCTGCAGGTCGCCGCGCAGCAGGGTGACGCCGGCGCTCTCGATCGCCACGTCGGTCCCGGTGCCCATGGCGATGCCGACGTCGGCGGCTGCCAGGGCGGGCGCGTCGTTCACCCCGTCCCCGGCCATGGCGACGACCTTGCCGGCGCGGCGGAGCCGCTCGACGATCGCCCCCTTCTGATCGGGAAGCACCTCCGCCTCGACCTCGTCGATGCCGAGCCTGCGGGCGACCGCCTCGGCGGTGGTGCGGTTGTCGCCGGTCAGCATGATGATGCGGATGCCCTGCTCGTGCAGCGCACGGATGGCGGCGGGCGTCGTCTCCTTCACCGGGTCGGCGATGGCGAGCACCCCGGCGACGCGCCCGTCGATTGCGGCGAAGATCGCCGTCGCACCGTCGCGGCGCAGCGCATCCGCCCGGTCCTGCAGCGGGCCGGCGTCGACGCCCTGCTCGGCGAGGAACTTCGCGTTGCCGAGCGCGAGGCTGTGCCCGTCGACCGTGCCGAGCACGCCCTTGCCCGCGGGCGAGTCGAATCCCGTGACCGGCGCGAGCGGAATCCCGCGCTCCTTCGCCGCCTGGACGATGGCGGCGGCGAGCGGATGCTCGCTGGCCGCCTCCACGCTGGCGGCGAGGCGCAGCAGATCGCGCTCCTCGATCCCGGCGGCCGGCAGGATGGTGGTGACCTTGGGCCGCCCCTCGGTCAGCGTGCCGGTCTTGTCGACGACGATCGTGTCGACCTTCTCCATCCGCTCCAGCGCCTCGGCGTTCTTGATGAGCACGCCGGCCTGCGCGCCGCGGCCGACGCCCACCATGATCGACATGGGCGTGGCGAGCCCGAGGGCGCAGGGGCAGGCGATGATGAGGACGCTGACCGCGGCGATCAGCGCGTAGGACATGGCGGGCTCCGGCCCCCAGACCGACCAGGCGATGAAGGCGAGGGCGGCGACGGCGAGGACCGCCGGCACGAACCAGGAGGACACCACGTCGGCGAGGCGCTGGATCGGCGCGCGCGAGCGCTGCGCCTGGGCGACCATCTGGACGATCTGCGCCAGAACCGTGTCGCGCCCGACCTTCTCGGCGCGCATGACGAAGCCGCCCTGGCCGTTCAGCGTGCCGCCGATGACCTTCGCGCCGGCTTCCTTGCGCACCGGCATGGGCTCGCCGGTCACCATCGACTCGTCGACATGGGAGCCGCCCTCGAGAACCACGCCGTCGAGCGGGACCTTGTCGCCGGGACGGACGCGCAGCCGGTCCCCCACGTGGACGTGGCGGAGATCGACCTCCTCGTCACTGCCGTCCTCGCGGAGGCGGCGGGCGGTGGCCGGGGCCAGGCGCAGCAGCGCCTTGATGGCGCCGGAGGTCTGCTCGCGCGCGCGGAGCTCCAGCACCTGGCCGAGCAGGACCAGCACGGTGATCACCGCCGCGGCCTCGAAATAGACCGCGACCGAGCCGTCGCCGCCGCGGAACGCCGCCGGAAACACGCCCGGCGCGGCCGTCGCCACGACGCTGTAGAGCCAGGCCACGCCCGTGCCGAGCGCGATCAGCGTGAACATGTTGAGCGACCGCGCCACGACCGAGCGCCAGCCGCGCTCGAAGAACGGCCAGCCGGCCCAGAGCACGACCGGGGTGGCGAGGACGAGCTGGATCCAGTTGGAGGTCTGCTGCCCCAGCAGGTGGTCGAGACCGGAGAGATGCCCGCCCATCTCCAGCACGAAGACCGGCAGGGTGAGCGCGAGGCCGATCCAGAACCGCCGGCTCATGTCGGCGAGCTCCGGATTCGGGCCTTCGTCGAGGCTCACCGTCTCTGGCTCCAGCGCCATGCCGCAGATCGGGCAGCTGCCCGGGCCGATCTGGCGCACCTCCGGATGCATCGGGCAGGTGTAGATCGTGCCCGGCGGCGCTTCCTCGACCGGCGCCCGCCCGCCGAGATACTTCTCCGGGTCGGCCTCGAATTTCTCGCGGCAGCGCGCCGCGCAGAAGTAATAGGTCTCGCCGCGGTATTCGGTGCGGTGCTTCGCCGTCGCGGGATCGACGGTCATGCCGCAGACCGGGTCGGTGGCGGCGCCCGCGGCCTGCGCATGATCCGCATGCGCCTGCGCTCCGGGGGCTCCGTGACCGTGACCCGCGCGTCCGTGATGGCCGCAGCAATGCTTGCCGACGTCAGAATCCATTTTCCTGTCCTCCGTTTCCGGAAGAAGTGGGGCTTCCAGCGACTGGAAGGTCAAGCCGGCTCAACCGCATCTCGAGGCGCCGCGGTTCCCGGGGTCATCGGGAACGATGCCCGTGCGGCATCGTTCCGGGAGCGTCCGGCATGCGACCCGGTCGACAGACAGTGCGGAGACATACTGATGGCCACACGGCAACCGGAATACATCCAGGACTGGCCGGAGGAATCGCGCGAGGCCGCCAAGCTGGTGATCGACAAATACGGCAAGCCCGACGAGATCACGGAAACCTGTCTCACCTGGCACAAGCCCGGCCCGTGGAAGCGGATCGTCGCCTCCAGGACGTTCCACGATCACAACTTTCCGGCCCCGCATATCGACGCGGTCGAATCGGTCATCGACTATCACGTGCCGGCGGAGAAGTTCTCCGAACTGGCCGCATTCGACGGCAGCGTGGTCGTCGAGCGCACTGCCGGAGAGGTCTCCGCCCGCTGCCATGACGAGGAGGCGAATTTCCTCGCGCTCAATCTCATGCACGACATCGTCAGAGGCGAGAAGACAGTCCAGGAGGCGCGCGACTACTATGCCAAGGAGTTCCTGGACTATCGCCGGAAAATGCCGACACCATATATGGAGAAGCTTCGCTTCACTCCGGGCGACGGCAATGCCGCCGATCCGGATGTCCGGGTGCTGTCGAAGGAGGATCTCGAACATGCGTCAAGACAGGGTGCGAAATAGCGAGATGCGCAGCTACGCCGTCATTTGCGGCGGCGTGCTGGGCCTCATCATCATCGCCCTGATATTGCTCGTCTCCTTCGTCGATCTCGGCCTGAGCGGCCATGGGATCGCCGCGCTGTTCATCGGCGCGGTGGTGACCGTCGCATTGACGATGGTGCTCATGGGCCTCGTGTTCCTGAGCGATCGCGGCGGGCGCGACGCGAGCGTCCACGAGGCGGGCAGCCAGAACGATCCGGACAGGGGCCGTCCGGTCGCTTGATGCGACGCCTCTAGCGGCTTGCCTGCAGCGCCAGCTCCGTCACGATCGCCTGCGCCCTCTCGAGGTGGCGCAGCACGGTCGGCAGAGTCTCGGCGGCGAAGTCCTTCAGGGCACGGTCCTGGCCGGAGATGATCTCCCACTCCAGGAGCTGCACCGTCTTCTGATGATCCGTCACCTGGCCGCGCATATAGGCGAGGTCGAACGCCGCGCCGCTCAGCGTCTCCAGGTGATCGCGCATCGCCTGGTGGTCGTCGTCGAGCTCCGTGGGCATGGCGATGCCATGCTCGTCGGCGAGCTGCGCCAGCCGGTCGTTCGCCGGGCCGTGATCCTCCACCATGCGATTGGCGAAGGCGCGCACGTCCTCGGACGTGGCCTTCTCCGCCGCGAGGCGGCCGATCTCCACCTCGGCCAGGCCGCCCACCCCGGCGACCTGGACGAAAGTGTGGTCCTGCGGATTGGCGATGCCCGCGGGCGGCACGGTGGGGCCGCTGGCCGGCGCGGTCGGCATGGTCGCGGTGTCTTGCTCCTGCTCCTCCTGGGCGCGCGCCGCGCTGGAGGCCGAGACGATCAGCAGGGCGGCGGCAAGGGCGGCCGCGGATACGAGGCGTGTCATGGCCGATCCTCCTCCGCCGGCGCAGAGCGCCAGCATGTAGGTGACGAGATCGTCCTTTTCCTGCTGGGTCAGATCGAGCCCCAGCACCAGGTTGAAGAACTCGACCGTGTCGGCGAGGGTCATCAGCCGTCCGTCATGCATGTAGGGCGGCGAATCCTTGATGCCGCGCAGCGTGAAGGTCTTGATCGGCCCGTCCGGCAGCAGGACGAAGTCGTTCACCACCTCGCCGGGTGCGTAGAAGCGCTCCAGCTTCAGGTCGTGCATGTTGTTGTCCATGAACGCGGTCTGCGGGACGTGGCATTCCGCGCAGCGACCCTTGCCCATGAACACCGCTTCGCCGGCCAGCTCGCGCTCCGTGGCCTTCGCGGGATCGAGCCGGCCGAACGGGTCGAGCTTCGGCGCCGGCGGAAAATCGATGATGTTCTGCATCTGCGCCATCATCGCCACCTGGTTCGGACGGTCCGGCAGATGCACGCCCTTGCGCGTCGCGCTCACATGGTCGCCGTTGAAATAGGCGGTGCGCTGCTCGAACTCGGTGAAGTCCTCGACCGAGCGCAGCGACCGCTTCGACCCGTGGATCTGCTGGTTGAACATGCCGCGCAGGCTGGTCGTGTCGAGCCGGAAGCGCGCCGCCTGCGGCCGGACGTCGGGCGTCAGGTGGAAGGCCGCATTGGTGTGGAAATTGGCGTGGCAGTCGAGGCAGGCGACGCCCAGGCTCTGCTCCGCCACCTTGCGGTCCTCGGTCTGGTTGAACTCCTCCTGCGGGAAGGGGGTGAGCAGCAGGCGCAGCCCTTCCATCTGGACCGGGGTGATGATCCCGACCATAAGGTCGTAGAAATTGCGGATCGACAGGAGCTGGCCCTGCGACACGTCGCCGAGCTCCGGATGGGTGGTGAGGAAGATCGGCGGCGGGAATTCCGGCGTGACCGTGTCGGGCAGGTCGAACTCGACATCGAAGCGCCGCAGGTTCCGGTCCTCCTTCTCGCGGATCTCGCGAATCTGATCTTCCGGAAACACCTGGCCGCCGGCCGGCTGCTTCACATGGGGCAGCGGCTTGAATCCGTCGGGCAGAAGCCCCTGCTCGCGGATCTCGTCCGGAGTCATGGCGGACAGCTCGTCCCAGGTCGCGCCGTCGGGCAGGCGGACCCGGACGCCGCCCTGCACGGGCTTGCGGCCGCCCGACATCATGACGCCCGGGATCGGCGTGTCGGAGAGGTCGTAGCGCGCCTCCAGCGTGGCGCGCTGCCGCTCCATGATGGCGGGCTTCTCCGCCTCGTCGGCGGCCTTCACCGCGTCGAAGGGCAGGCTCGGCAGCGGCCGGTAGGTCGCGTCGGGCGGCAGCGGATCGGCCAGCACGGCCGCGCCGAACAGCGCAACTCCGGCTGCCGACAGGACGCTCTTCAGCGATGATCCCCGCATCTGCCCCTCCCTGCATCGGACGGGGCGGCATCGCGACGGCCGTTCTGCGCGCGCGAGGTGGCCATTGAGCGACGCCGTCCGGGCCAGGCCATGCCTGACCCTGCTGCAACAGCCGCGAAACTAGAAAGGTTCCAGTCTGCCCCGGAAAATTTGGCGGCGCGGGAGACCGCGGAGACGGCGGCTCAGGCCAGGCCCTCGGCGATGTCCTCGAGCGCCACCGGATCGAGGATGCGGACATAGTGCCGCCGATCGGTGGCGATGAGGTTCTTGCGGCGCAGCCGGGCCGTGACCCGGCTGACGGTCTCGAGGGTGAGGCCCAGATAATCGGCGATCGCCGTCTGGCTGACCGGCAGCCAGACCGGGCTCGCCGGCGCGCCGCGCTCCTCCTGCCGCGTCGCGAGCTGGCAGAGGAAGGAGGCGAGGCGCTCCTGCGCCGTCTTGCGGCCGAGCAGCAGCAGCTGCCCCTGGGCCGCCAGCAGCTCGTGGCTCGCCATGCGCAGCAGCTGGTGCTCGAGGCGCGGATCGGCGGCGAGCAGCTGCTCGAGCCGGCGGCGGGAATAGCGCCGGAGCCGGCAGCGCGTCACCGTCTCCGCTGCATAGATGTGCCGCCCCTCGAAGGTCAGTCCGAGCAGGTCGCCGGGATAGAGGAAGCCGGTGACCTGCCGGCGCCCGTCGGCCAGCATCTTGTAGGTCATCGCCACGCCGTCGGCGATGCCGTAGAGATTGTCGGCGAGGTCGCCCTCCCCGAACAGCAGCGTTCCCGCCGCGGCGTCGAGCTTCGATTCGATCGCCGCCAGCCCGTCGAACAGGCCCCGCTCACCGGCGTCGCGGCCGAGGGCTTCGGACCGGAGGAGCGCGGGATGAACGGTCTGGCTCGTCAGGGCTGCTACGGGCGACATGCGGTTTGTTCCTGTGATTCCGTGCGCGTCGATGATCCCTGTTAACAGGCGGGAACCGCGCTGCGATAGTTGGGGAAGTTGCTTACGTGGTTCTACGTATCCGCCCATGACCCTGCCGTTCGGACCCGGCCCGCTCGCGGCCTCCGCCGTGATTGCGGCGCTCGGGATCCTGGCGATCGACCTCTTGTCGCCGCTCGGCATCGCGGACGGCATGCTCTATGTGGGCGTGGTCCTGATCGGGCTCTGGCTTCCCGGCCGCTACGCGCCGCACGCGCTGGCCGCGCTGTCGAGCCTTCTGATCCTCGCCGGCTATGCGCTCGCCGGCTCCGGCGGCGATCCGGTGGCCGCCGTGGTGAATCGCGGCCTTGCGCTCGTGGTCGTCTGGGCGACGGCGCTGCTGGTCGGGTTGCGGCAGGGCTCCGCCGCACGGCTGGAGGAGGAGCAGGCGGTGCTGCGCGCCGTCATGGACACCTCGGCCGACGCGGTGGTCACGATCGACGAGGCGGGACTCGTCCGCAGCTTCAGCCGGGCGGCCGAGACGCTGTTCGGCTATCGCGAAGCCGAGATCGTCGGCCGCAATGTCAGCCTGCTGATGCCCGAGCCGGACCGGAGCGCCCATGACGGCTACATCCGGCGGTACCTGGAGACCGGGCGGGCGCAGATCATCGGCCGCGGCCGCATCGTGGAGGCCGAGCGACGCGACGGCAGCCGGTTCCCGGCCCATCTCATGGTGGGCGAGATCCGGCGCGGCGGGCGCAGGCTGTTCACCGGCTTCGTTCACGACGTCACCGACCGCCGCAAGGCGGAGCTCGAGGCCGCGGCGCAGAAGCATTTCGCTGACACCATCCTCGACACGACCGAGGCGATGGTCGTCGTCGCCGATCCCGACGGCCGTGTCCTGCGCTGCAACCGCACCTGGGAACGGCTGACCGGCTATCCGGCGGACGAGGTGGTGGGACGCAGCTGGTGGACCTTCGTGCCGGAGGAGCTGCGCGCCAGGATCGAAGCCAATTTCAGGTCGCTCGTGGCCAGGGGCGGCAGGCTGCGCCTCGAGCGGGACTGGACGACGAGGTCGGGCGAACGGCGGCAAGCCATCTGGACGAGCTCGGTCGTGGCGGACGAGTCGCGCAGCGTGCGCTACGTGGTGATCACCGGGATCGACGTGACCGAGGAGCGACAGGCGGAGGCGCGGGCCAAGCAGCTGCAGAACGAGCTCTACCGGATCGGCCGGCTGAGCGAGCTGGGCGAGATGGCCTCCGCCATCGCGCACGAGCTGAATCAGCCGCTCACCGCCATCACGAACTATGCCCGGGCGAGCCGCATGCTGATCGCGGAGGGCGGCGGAAGCAGCCCGCGGACGCTCGATTTCATGGACAAGGCGGTGGCGCAGGCCGATCGTGCCGGGCAGATCATCCGCCGGCTGCGCCAGCTGATCGGGCGCGGCGAGAGCGAGCTCGTGCCCTGCGACATCAACCAGGCCGTTCGCGACGCCTGCACCCTGGCGGCGGTCGGCACGGCGGACAGGGAGATCGAGATGCGCCTCGACCTCGCCGAGGAGCTGCCGACCGTGCTCGCCGACAGCACGCAGATCCAGCAGGTCGCCTTCAACCTGGTGCGCAACGGCATGGATGCGCTGGAGGGCTGCCCCCGCCGCGAGATCCGGATCAGCACGCGCCCGGCCGAGGAGGGCGGGGTGGAGGTGGCGGTCGCGGACAGCGGCCCGGGGCTCGCCCCCGAGGTGGCCGAGCGGCTGTTCATGCCGTTCGTCACGACCAAGCCGAACGGCATGGGGATCGGGCTGTCGATCTGCCGGTCGATCATCGACGCCCATCGGGGACGGCTCTGGGCCGAGCCCGACCCGGCGGGCGGCACGATCTTCAGGTTCACCCTGCCGGAGCGAGCGGACGAGGCGGACCAGGGCCAGCATGGGCAGAGCCGACATGGATGAGCTGACGGTCTTCATCATCGACGACGACGACGCGGTCCGCGATTCGCTGGAAGCGGTCCTGGCCGTCCACGGATGCCAGGTGCGGGCCTTCGCCAATGCAGAGGCGTTCCTGACGGGCTTCGAGACCGGTCCCTGGGGAGTCCTGCTGCTCGACGTCCGGATGCCCGGCATGGACGGGCTCACGCTGCAGCGGATTCTTGCCGAGCGCGGGATCGAGCTCCCCGTCATCGTCATGACTGGTCATGGCGACGTGCCAATGGCGGTTCAGGCGATGCGGCAGGGGGCCCGCGATTTCCTCGAGAAGCCGCTCGACCCCGACCTGCTGATGCGGCGGATCAGGGAGATCGCGGCGGAGCGCGAGGCCGCCGATGCGGACCGCGCCGAGATCGAGGAGGCGGCGCGCCGGATCGCCGGCCTCACCGAGCGCGAGCGGGACGTCTTCGCGCTTCTCGTCGAGGGGCATCCGAACAAGGCGATCGCCCGCCAGCTCGACATCAGCCCGCGCACGGTCGAGGTCCACCGGGCCCGGGTCATGGAAAAGATGCAGGCGCGCAGCCTGTCAGAGCTGGTGCGGCTGGGGCTCAAGGCCGGCGCGGGCGGATGATCAGACCGCCCGGGCGGCGGCGTGCTCGGCTCCCTACGTAGTGTCCCGAATGGCGGAGCGCGCCAGGGAGGGCTAGCTGTTGGCCCACAGGCGGTGGACCGTGGGACCGATCAGCAAGCTCAGGATTTCTATCGTCGACGACGACGAGGCGGTGCGCGACTCCTTGACCGGGCTGGTCGAGTCGCTGGGCGGGGACGCGCGCGCCTATGGCAGCCTCGCCGCCTTCCTGGCGGCGCCGGACCACGCCGGGACCGACTGCCTGCTTCTCGACTGCTCGCGCCGGCGTGGCGCCGCCGACCGGTCCTGCGACACGCTCGTCGCGTGGCGGCTGGGCATGCCCGTGGTGGCGATGGTGCGCGACGAGGCGGTGCCCACCTGCGCCGACGCGCTGCGCGACGGAGCCGATGCCGTGCTGCCGCGGCCCTTCACCGACCAGGCGTTGGTCTCCGCGATCCGGAAGGCGCGATGCAGGCGCGCGGCAAGCCGCGGCGAGGCTGAGCCGGCCGGGTCCGGTATCGGCCCGGGCTGAGCCGGCGCCGCTTGATCCAGGTCAGATCGACGGAGCAGCCGGTCGGATAGCATCCCGCCATGCCCACGACCGTCCGCTCCCTGGACAAGCAGGAGATCGACCAGGCCTTCGCCCTGGCGCGACTGGCGGTTCCCGATCTCGATCAGGCCGCCTGGCGCGACTTCGCGCGCGACATGCTGTCCGGCCAGGGCGCGGAGCAGGGCGGAATCCTGGTCATGGAGCAAGGCGGAAGCGCCCTGACCGGGCTGCTGGTCTATCGCTTGCGGAGCGACCTTCGCCGGGGCCGGCTGATGATCGTCGACGCGCTGGTCCCCGTCGCGTTCTCCAGGCGGCGGGCCGACGAGGTGACGCGCGCCCTCCTCGATGCGGCGGAGAGCACGGCACGCCGGCTCGGCTGCGCCGCGCTTCGGGTCACGCTCGAGGAGCGCCGCCTCGTCACCCTGAACGGCGAGCGCGCCGACGTGCTCGGCGATCTCGGCTTCATGCCCGAGATGCTGACCCTTTACGAGCTGCGGCTCTGAGCGGAAGCAGCGGCGTAGAGGTCGCGATAGGCGTCGCGCAGCAGGTTCTTCTGGATCTTGCCCATGCTGTTGCGCGGCAGCTCCTCCACGAACAGCACGCGCTTCGGCTGCTTGAAGCGGGCGAGGCGGTCGCGGATCGCCGCGAGCACGCCGGCCTCGTCGATCGCGCCCCCGGGCTCGCGCACCACCGCGGCGGTGACGCCCTCGCCGAGGTCGGGATGCGGCACGCCGAACACCGCGCTCTCCACCACGCCGGCAAGGGCATCGATCTCCGCCTCCACCTCCTTCGGGTAGACGTTGAACCCGCCGGAGATCACCAGGTCCTTGCCGCGCCCGACGATGTGCACGTAGCCGCGCCCGTCGATCCGGCCGAGATCGCCGGTGACGAAGAATCCCTCGGGGCGGAACTCCGCCGCGGTCTTCTCCGGCATGCGCCAGTAGCCCTTGAACACGTTGGGCCCCTTGACCTCGATCACGCCGATCTCGCCGTCCGGCAATAGCCGGCCGGTTTCGGGATCGGCGATGCGCAGCGAGACACCGGGGAGCGCAAACCCGACCGCGCCCGGCACCCGGTCCCCGTCATAGGGGTTGGAGGTGATCATGCTGGTCTCCGTCATGCCGTAGCGCTCCAGGATCGCGTGGCCGGTCCGCTCGAAGAAGCGGCGATGGGTCTCGGCGAGGAGCGGCGCGGAGCCGGAGACGAAGAGTCGCATATGCGCGGCGGCCGCGCGGGTGAGTCCGGGATGGTCGACCAGCCGGGTGTAGAAGGTGGGCACGCCCATGAGGCTGGTGGCGCGCGCCATGGCGGCGAGCAGCTGGTCGGCATCGAAGCGCGGCATGAAGATCATCGAGCCGCCGGACAGCAGCACCACGTTCGTCGCCACGAAGAGCCCGTGGGTGTGATAGATCGGCAAAGCGTGGATCAGCACGTCCGATGCGGTGAAGCGCCAGGCCTCGACCAGGGCGAGGGCGTTCGAGCGCAGATTCTCGTGGCTGAGCATCGCGCCCTTGGAGCGCCCGGTCGTGCCGGAGGTGTAGAGGATGGCGGCGAGGTCGTCGTCACCCCGCGGCACGGCGGTGAAGTCCGCCGCCGCTTCCGCCGCGCGGGCGGGAAGCGTGCCGTCGCCCTGCTGGCCGCGGCCTACACCCGCCTTGGCAACGAGACCCTGGCCGAGCGTCGCGATCTCCGGCACGCCGGCCTGGCGCGCCACGGGCGCGAGCGCCGCGAGCGAGTCCGGCCGGCAGACGAACAGCGCCGGCTCGGCGTCGCCGAGGAAATAGGCGATCTCCGCCGCCGTGTAGGCGGTGTTGAGCGGCAGGAAGACGGCGCCGGCCCGGAGCGTCGCCAGATAGAGCGCCAGCGCCTGCCAGGACTTCTCCACCTGCACGGCGACGCGGTCGCCCGGCCGCACGCCGAGCGCAGCGAGCGCCGAGGCGAGGCGCCCGGTCATGGCGAAGAACGCGCCGTAGCTCAGCCGCGCCCCGCCGGGGCAGTCGATCAGGACCTTGTCCCGGTCGGGGATGGCGTCGGCAATGGTCGTGAACAGGTTCATGCGGCGTGGCGTCCCGATGCTGCCTGATGGTGCGATTCACCTGACGTCCGGGGACCGGGCGTCAGGATCGGACCGCTCGGCCGCGGCAGAGGCGTCCGCGGCGCCGGGCATTATGGTCACAGCGCGGGTCCCATCAAGACCTCCGGCAGCCAGGTGGCGACGCCGGGGAACACGCAGAGGATCACGATGCCGAGCGCCATGCACAGCACGTAGGGCAGCGAACCGACCAGGACCTGGCGGAGCGAGATGTCGGGCGCGATCGCGTTGATGACATAGAGATTGAGGCCGACCGGCGGGGTGATCAGCCCGATCTCCATGTTGATCGTCAGCACCACGGCGAACCAGTAGGGATCGAAGCCGGCCTGGGTCACGATCGGCAGCAGGATCGGCGCGCTCATCAGGATCACGGCCACCGGCGGCAGGAAGAATCCGGCGACCAGCAGGAAGACGTTGATGAACCCCATGAGCACCCAGCGGTTCACGTCCGCATCGGCGATGTACTGCGCCATCGACTGGGTGACGTACAGCGAGGACAGCGTGTAGGCGAACAGCTCGGACGCGGCGATGATCATCATGATCATCACGCTCTCCTTGAGCGTGTCGCGGAACATCCGCACCATCGGGCCCGCCCTCCAGGCCCGGTAGACGATCACGACCATGATCAGGCAGAACATCGCCCCGACGCCGGCGGCCTCCGACGGCGTGGCGACGCCGCCATAGAGCACGTAGAGCACGGCGACGACGATCGCGAGGAAGGGAAGGACGCGCGGCAGGGCGGCGAAGCGCTCCCCGAGGGAGAAGCGCCTGGGCGTGACCACCGCCTCGACGCCGCGGAAGCGGCAGTAGAACAGGGTCCAGGCCATGAACAGCGCGGTCAGCATGAGGCCCGGCAGCACGCCGGCCAGGAACAGCCGGCCGATCGAGGTTTCGGTGGCGATCCCATAGACGATCATGGTGACCGACGGCGGGATCAGGATGCCGAGCGTGCCGCCCGCCGCGATCGAGCCCGCAGCGATGCGCTTCGGATAGCCGCGCCGGAGCATCTCGGGGATGCCCATCTTGCCGATGGCCCCGCAGGTCGCGGGCGACGAGCCGGAGAGCGCGGCGAAGATGGCGCAGGCGCCGAGATTGGACAGCACCAGCCCGCCCGGCACGCGGTAGAGCCAGCGGTCGAGCGCCTCGTAGAGATCGCGGCCGGCCGGCGAGGAGGCGACCGCAGCCCCCATCAGGATGAACATGGGGATGGCGACCAGCGAGAAGCTGGCGATACCGCCGAAGAAGCTCTCGCCGAGGATGGTCAGGCTGCCCCAGCCGTCGACCAGGATCAGGGTCACGATCGAGACCAGGCCGAGCGCGAAGGCGATCGGCATGCCGACCGTAAGCAGCGCCAGAAGCCCGGCCAGGACGCCGAGGCCCGCCATGACGGGGGTCATGAGCGGGCCTCGTGCTCTGCGCCCCGAAGCTCCTTCCAGATCTCGGCGATGCAGCTGAGCGCCAGGAGTCCGATGCCGACCGGCAGCGGCAGCAGCGGGATCCAGAGCGGCGGCGCCCAGACCGACTGGCTGCGCCAGCCATGCGCCCAGGCCTCGTGGAAATAGATCCAGCCGGAATAGGCGAGCAGCGCGGCGAAGGCGAGGCTCAGCAGAAGCGACAGCACGACCAGGATCCGGCGCGCCGTGCCGCCCAGCATCGCCGGCACCAGATCGACCGCGACATGGCCCTTGTGCAGCATCACATAGGGCGAGCCGATAAAGGTGGCGGCGACCAGGGCGTAGATGACGAACTCGGTCTGCCAGATGGTCGAGGCGCCGAGCACGTAGCGCACGAAGACCATGTGGCAGACGACGACGACCGATGCCGCGAGCAGAATGCCGGAGATCAGACCCGCCGCCTGCGACAGCAGCGCGACGAGGCGCACGAACTGGCTCATGAACGATCCTGACCGGACGGCGGATTGCGCCGCGCTCCGCGCCGGCATCGGATCCGGCACGGAGCGCGGCAGGACCAGCTATTCGACCGCGAGCGCCTTCTCGATGAGCTCCGCGCCGCCGGGAACGTTCTCCGCGAACAGCTTGTACGAACTCTCCTGCGCGATGGCGAGCCAGGCGTCGTAGTCCTCCTTCGACATCTCGACGACCTCGACTCCGGCCTTCTTGTAGACGTCGATCATTTCCTGATCGACCTTCTTCGCCTCCTCGAAGAAATAGTCCTCCGCCTTCTGCCCGGCGGCCATGATCGCCTCCTGCTGCTCGGGCGTCAGCTTCTCCCAGCTGCGCTTGGAGATCAGGATCGGCTCGTACATGAACCAGAGGGCGTTCTCGCCCGGCGCGGTCAGGCAGGCCACCTGCTCGTAGAGACGGTAGGAGACGAAGGAGCCCGACGAGGTGTTGGCGGCGTCGAGGACCCCGGTCTGCATGCCGCTATAGACCTCGGACGACGCCATGGACGAGATCGAGGCGCCCGCGGCGGCGAGCATCTGCTCGAAGGCCGGGCCGGCCGCGCGCGTCACCTGCCCCTTGATCGAGTCCGGCCCGGTGATGCAGCCCTCCTTGGAGGCGAAGGCGCCGGCGAGCCAGGCGTCGGAGACGACCATGACGCCGTTCTCCTCGATCAGCTTCTTGATGTCCTCCATGAAGGGCGAATCGTTCATCCGCTTGGCGCGGTCGTGATTGCGCACCAGCCCCGGCATCAGCGTGGCCGAGAATTGCGGCACGCGCCCCGAGGCGTAGTCGAGCGGGAAGGCCGAGATGTCGAGCTGGCCCTGGACCAGCGCGCCCCACTGGTCGTAGGCCTTGAAGAGCGATGCGCCGGGATAGACCTGGATCTTGAGGCCGACATCGGCCGCCTCGACCTCCCGCGCGATGATCTGCACCATCTCGTCGCGCACGTCGCCCTTGCCGCCCGGCCATTGATGCGAGGCTTTCAGCGTCATCTCCGCGGCGGAAGCGCCGGAGGCGAGGATGGCGGCCGCGCCGAACGCCGCCAGCGCCAGGCGGGCGACGGCTCCGTATTCGCTTTTGGTGTGCATGGCTTCCCTCCCTGAAGGCGAGTTCTGCGCCAGCACAATTCCGGTGGAGCGACCCCGAGTGGAATCGTCGGCCGGCGCGCTCGTTTCTGGTCGCGTTCGCCCGCGGCCGGAGCCGCCGACGATCCGTCAGCAGACCATCCCGGTCCCGGCCAGAGCAAGCGGAAATGTGCGATCGGGGCGGCCGGCCGCCCGTGGGCGCCCGCCCGCTCCGCCTCAGGGCATCTCGATCCGCATGTCCGCGATCAGCTCCTCGCGGCGGGCGAGCGCGGCGAGGGCGTCGCGGCCCAGCTTGCGGGCGACGAGATTGAGCAGTCCTTCGCAGAACACGATATAGGCGCCCATGCTGTTGCTGAAGAAGCTGCTGGCATGGGGCACGAAGAAGGCGTGCGTCGCGGGCTGCACCAGCGGAGAGGCGCGGGTGTCGGTGATCGCGATGACGTCGAGCCCGCGCGCGGCGGCGAGCTCCGCCACGGTGGCGATGCTGCGCGTATAGGGGGCGCAGCTCGCCACCACGACCAGGTCGCCGCGGTCGAGCTGCGCCAGCCCTTCGGCGACGCCGAACTGGGCCGGGTCGAGGAGCGCGACATCGCTGCGCAGCATGCCGAGGCCATAGGCCAGGAAGCTGGCGAAGGCGTGATACTGCCGCACGCCGTGGACCCGCACGCGCCGCGCCCGCGCCAGCATCGCCGCCGCCTCGTTCAGCGTCTCCGCCTCGAGCTGCGCGATGAAGCCGTCCACATTGGCGGCGGTCTCCCGCGCCAGCCGCTCGAAGAGTCCGATATCGCTCTCGCCGCCCGGCGTGGTCGCGAGCAGCCGCCCGGCCTGGCGGCTGTAGAAATAGCGTCCGCCATCGGCGATCGCCTGGCGGAAGACGTTCTGGAACTCGTTGAAGCCGGCGAAGCCCAGCCGCTTCGCCAGCCGCGTCAGGGTCGAGGCGTTGACCGCGAAGAGATCGCCGAGTTCCGAGATGGTGCGCACCGCCGTCTGCTCCGGCGCGTCCACCAGCTTCGCCAGCACGTCGAGGGCCTTGTCGCCGAGGGAGATGTCGGTCTGGCCGCGGCGGATGAGCAGGACGACCTCTCGCAGCTCGTCGATGCTGCGCGGCTTGGATCTCGCTTTCATCGCACCTGCAGAAGATCTGGCGCCGGGCTCGCCGCCTCCGGACCCGGGACGAGCCCCGACGCGGCGGCGAAGCGCGGAGGCTCGCCGCGGCGATCATAGACCCGCCATGCCACCCTGTCCGGGGCGATTTCGAACAGCGCCGTGGCGAGGGTGTTCTCGTCGTCCGGATCGTCGGGCTGGTCGCGATGGATCGGCAGGGCGGGCCGCGCCTGGTCCCGCAATATGGCCAGAGCCTCCGAGCCGCCGTGGCCGGCCATCGCCGCGAGCATCTCGGTCCCGCGCTCCTGCCGGGCGCGCGAGGAATCGGTCACCACCTGCTCCTCGTCGCGCGTCCGGGCATGGATCAGGTGGTTCGCGTGGCAGCGCGGCTGCGCAACCGTCTCCACCGAGCAGGTCGCATGGGTGAACTCCACGCTCAGCAGTCGCGCGTCGCCGGCCTTTGCCAGACCCAGATGAAATCCGCCGGCACGCTCGGCGCGGGAGAGGAGATCGACCGCCTCGTCGAGCCCGGCGCAGTCGAGCACCGCGCGGGCGAGCACCATGCGCGGCAGCCCGTCCCCGGCGCGCTGCGAGCGCACGTTGTTGACCGTCTGCACCAGGCCCGCCTCGGTGACGGCGAAGCTGTGGCCGGGCAGGGAGGCGGGATAGACGAAGGCGGTGAAGGGCGTTCCGCCCGCCGACCGGATATGGGCGAGGGCGCAGCCGGGCCGCAGCCCGGCATGCCCGTCCTCGTTATGGGCGAGGATATGGCTCGGGCCCGGCAGCTGAACCGTGGTGCAGCCGTCCGGCGCCATCGCCCAGACGTCGCCGCGGCTGTTCCAGGCGAAGACGTCGTCGAAGGGAAGGCCGAGCCCGGCGGCGAGGCCCTGGAGCTCCTGCCAATATCGGGGAAACCGCGTCTCCACCAGCCGCCGCGCCACGGCGAGGCGCGGATCGTGGCGGAAGCTCATCACGCTCGCCCAGGCATGGGTGCGGACGAGATAGCGGTTGGCGATCTCGGCGGCGCGGCGGCCGAGCGCGGCGCCGACGTCGTAGGGGGCACCGGCGATCTCGACGAAGGGAAGCCGGCCGCCCGCATCAATTGACATGCTGCAGGAACTCGCGA
Organism: Alphaproteobacteria bacterium; assembly: GCA_036724615.1. Classification (GTDB taxonomy): domain Bacteria; phylum Pseudomonadota; class Alphaproteobacteria; order Dongiales; family Dongiaceae; genus DAIMFL01. The sequence continues at coordinate 16,781 of DAIMFL010000034.1, forward strand.
AGCCGTGGATTCTCGGGATTGGCGAGGAGGTCGGCCGGCGGCCCGTCGACCGCGATCCTGCCGTCCTCCATGAAGATCAGCCGCGTGCCGACCTTGCGCGCGAAGGCCATCTCGTGGGTGACGACGATCATGGTCATGCCCTCCTCCGCCAGGGACTGCATGACCCTGAGCACCTCGTGCCGGAGCTCGGGGTCGAGCGCGGAGGTCGGCTCGTCGAACAGCATCAGCTTCGGCCTGACCGCGAGCGCCCGCGCGATGGCGACACGCTGCTGCTGGCCGCCAGAGAGCTCGGAGGGATAGTGATGGCCGCGATCGGCGAGTCCCACCTTGGCGAGCAGGGCCTTGGCCTGCTCCAGCGCCTCGGCCTTGCCGACGCCGCGCACGCGGCGCGGCCCGAAGGCCACGTTCTCCAGCGCCGTCATCTGCGGGAAGAGATTGAACTGCTGGAAGACCATGCCGGCTTCCTGGCGGATCAGGCGGATCTTGGAGCGCCCCGCCTTCACGCTGATCCCGTCGACGACGAGGTCGCCGGCGGTGATCTCCTCCAGCGCGTTGATGCAGCGGAGCAGCGTCGACTTGCCCGAGCCGGAGGGGCCGATCAGCACCACCACCTCGCCGGGCTCGACCGCCAGGTCGACCTCGCGCAGCACGACGACCGTGTCGAAGCTCTTCGTGACCTTCCGGAACTCGACGATGCTCATAGCATCCGCATCCGCTTCTCGGTGGCGCGCAGGACGAGCGTCAGCGTGCCGGTCATGAGCAGATAGAGGATGTCGTCGTCGTTCGAGATCTACACTGCGCGGAAATTCGCCGCCATGATCTCCTGCTGACGATGCACTGGTTGCCGAGCGGCGGGATCATGCGGCGGAAGGCGATCGGCCCGACGATGTAGAGCAGCACCTTCCACATCGGCAGGCCGAGCGCGAGCCCAGCCTCGCGCAGGCCCTTGTGGACCGACAGGAACGAGCCGCGGACGATCTCGGCGATATAGGCGCCGGCATTCACCACGATCGCGGTGATGGCGGCGGTCATCGGATTCACCCGGATGTCGGCCAGTACCGGCAGGGCGAAATAGATGAACATGACCTGCACGACGATCGGCGTGCCGCGGATGAGCTCGATATAGACGAAGGCGATGCCGTTCAGCAGCGCGTTGCCGTAGGCCCGCATCAGCCCGGCGAGAAAGCCGACCAGCAGGCCGCCGGCGAGCCCCACCACGGTGATGACGATCGTCAGACGCGCGCCGCCGAGCAGCGCCGGCATGGCCTCCGCGATGACCGACCAGTCGAAATCCATGACGGCCTCCCGCTCGGGGTCCGGGGCGGCGCGCGCCGGACTCCCGGCACGCGCCGATCACGCGGTCGGGATCAGCTGGCCGGCTCGGTGCCGAACCATTTCTTGTAGATCGCGGCGTAGCGCCCGTCCGCCTTCATGTCGGACAGCGCCGCGTTGACCTTGGCGACCAGTTCGCTGCCCTTCGGGAAGCCGATGCCGTATTCGTGCGCCATCATCTGCTCGCCCACGGCCTTCACCTTTCCGCCGCCGGCGGTCGCGATGTAGTAGAGCACGTTCGGCGTGTCGTGCATGGCGGCGTCGACGCGACCGGTCTGCAGCTCGAGATAGGCGTTGTCGATGTTCGGGAACTGGCGCAGCTCGGTCTCCGTGAAGTTCTCCTTCGCGTAGTCGGTGGCCGAGGTGCCGGTCTTCACCGCCAGCGTCTTGCCCTTGAGGTCCTCCGGCCCCTGGATGTCGCTGTCGGCCGGGACCATCAGGAGGAAGCCGCTGTCGTAATAGCCGTCGGAGAAGTCGATGACCTTCTGCCGCTCCTCCTTGATGGTGATGCCGGCGAGGGCGACATCGACCTGGCCGGTCTGGAGCGCCGGGATGATGCCGTTGAAGTCCATCGGCTGCAGCGTGTAGGTGACGCCGATCTCCTGGGCGATGGCGTCCCAGAGATCGATGTCGAAGCCGACATACGTGTCGCCTTCCTTGAATTCGAACGGGACGAAGGCCGTGTCGGTCGCCACGACCAGGTCGTCGGCGCGCGCGGCCTGCGCGAACAGAAGGGCCGAGGCCGCCACGGCAGCGGCGAGGAGGGCCTTGAGCTTCATTGATCGTGTCTCCCTTGCTCTCTGGTTGGGCCGGTGATCCCTGTTGTGCAAATTTACAATGCTTTCTTGAAAATGTCGCCTTCAAAATTTGCACAGGCCGCCATGGGAAGGAACCGGCGGGCGCGACAGGGATTTCTGAGGCGGTAGTGGCTCATTGCGCGCCGGACGGCGCCGGAGGAGGTGCCATGCCCACCCGCTACTTCGCCCTGGTCTACGGCATCGTGTTTCTGCTGGTCGGGATCGCCGGGTTCATCCCCGCTTTGCTGACCGGACCCGATATCGCCGCCCCGGACGTTCCCGGGGTCACCGAGGCGCCAGAACCTCCCGCGGCTCCCGAGGCCCCGGATACGGCCCAGGCTCCGGAGCCGGAGGCCCCGGCGCCCGAAGTCCCCGAGGCGCCCGCCCCGGACGACCAGGCGGCCGACGGAATGGACGCGATGGCGCACGACCGGCTGTTCGGGCTCTTCCCCGTCAACGCGCTGCACAACCTGGTGCATGTCGCCTTCGGGATCTGGGGCCTCGTCGCGTTCCGCGCCTTCTTCCAGGCGCGGCTCTATGCGCGGACGGTGGCCATCATCTATGCCGTGCTCGCGGTGGCGGGGCTGATTCCCGGGCTCAACACGCTCTGGGGGCTCGTGCCGCTCTACGGCCACGACATCTGGCTGCACGCGGTGCTGGCGATCATCGCCGCCTATTTCGGCTGGGTTCAGAAGCCGGGCCCCGACACCGTCACCGCCACGACCGCCACGCCGCGCTGACGCGCCGACGCAGGCCGCCGAGGGCATTTGCCTGGCGGCGGCCGGGCGGCTATATGGGCGGACCGAACCGGAAAACACCGTAGCGGCCGCCGTGTTGACGCTGGACGAGATCGTCGAGAACGGGCTCTGCATCGGATGCGGCCTCTGCCGCTCCGTCGCGGGCCCGGATCATGTGCGCCTGGTCATGACGCCGGAGGGGCGGGAGCGCCCCGTCACCCTCCGAACGCTGGACGCGCCGACGCTGGAGCGCATCAACGCCGTCTGCCCCGGCACGCGGATCGGCGGGCCCGACCCGGCGGAACGCGCCGCCGCCGCGGTGGACGACGTGGTCTGGGGCCCGGCGCAGCGCATCGCCATCGGCCATGCGGCCGACCCCGAGGTGCGGTTCCGCGGCTCGACCGGCGGCGTCTTGACCGCTCTCGCCCAGTTCCTGCTCGAGTCCGGCCGCGTCCGCTTCATCCTGCACGTGGCGGCCTCGCGCACGGCGCCGATGCGCAGCGAGCGGCGGCTGAGCTTCGATGCCGCCGCCGTGCTCGACGCCGCGGGCTCGCGCTACGGGCCGGCGGCGCCGCTCGTCGATTTCTGCGAGATCCTCGATCGCGGCGAGCCCTTCGCCCTGGTCGGCAAGCCCTGCGACGTGACGGCGGCGCGCAACCTGGCGCGGATCGATCCCCGCGTCGACCGCCACATGCGCTATGCGCTGACCCTGATCTGCGGTGGCGCCTCCGAGCTCGGCAAGTCGGAGGAGGTGCTGCGGCGCTTCGGCGTCGCGGAAGACGAGCTGTCGCTGTTCCGCTACCGCGGCTACGGCAATCCGGGCCCGACCCGGATCGAGACCCGGGACGGCAGGGCCTTCGAGATGACCTATGGCGAGCTCTGGGAGGACGAATCCACCTGGCGCATCCAGGCGCGCTGCAAGATCTGCCCCGACGCGATCGGGCTCGGCGCCGATCTCGCCGCCTCCGACGTGTGGCCGGGCGGCGGCCCGACCGGCGAGGACGCAGGCTTCAACGGCATCATCGTGCGCACTGAGCGCGGGCGGGAGCTCTACGAGGCGGCGATCGCCGCCGGCGTGCTGACGGTCGCGCGCACAGCCGATTTCCGAGATTTCGACGTTTTCCAGCCGCACCAGCTGCGCAAGCGCCGCGCCGTCTGGGCGCGGCTCGAGGGCCTCCGCGCCGCCGGGAAGCCGGTCCCTCACGTGACCGGACTCGATCTCGAGGATTGCGCGCGCGGGAATTCCCTTACGGCCAATCTCGCCGAGGCGCGCGGCGCGCGCGACCGGGCCCGGCAGGGGCGATTCGGCGAGCCGCCGGCGATGAGCCGGGACGATCCGGATCTCACCAGAAACGGCTGAGCGGACCGGCCGGGACTCAGCCCCGCTTCGGGAGAGGCGAGACCGCGGGGCCGGCGATCACCGCGCCGTCGGGCTCGAAGCGCGAGCCGTGGCACGGGCAGTCCCAGCTGCGGGCGATCGGATTCCAGCCGACGACGCATTTCATGTGCGTGCAGACGGCGGAGACCTGGTGCACCGTCCCGGCCTGGTCGCGATAGGCGGCGATCTTCCCGCCGTCGCTGTCGATCACCGCCGCCTCGCCCGGGCCGAGCTCCGCGGCCGAGCGGGGCCGCCGCGCCAGGTAGCCGGCGACGAGATGCTTCGCCACCTGCACGTTCTCAGCGACGAAGGCCGGGGCGGAGGCGACCGGCTTCACCCGGCCGGCATCGAACAGCGCCGCCCATGGGCTCGGCCGGCCGGCGATCGCCTCGGCCAGGATCATGGCGGCCGCCGTGCCGTTGCTGAGGCCCCAGCCATGGAAGCCGGTGGCTACGAAGAGATGCGGGTCGCCGGAGGATGGACGACCGACGAAGGGCACCCGGTCCATCGGCAGGTAGTCGTGGTTGGTCCAGCGGTGGGAGACCTGTCCGACGTCGAAATCCGCGCGCACGCTGCGCTCGAGATCCGCCAAGGATTGCAGCAGCTCGTCGGCGTGGCCGGGCTTCGTATGCCCGCCGGCGGCGATCAGATAGGTCCTGCCCTCGTGATGCGTGCGGAGCACGGACAGGGTCGGCGTGTCGACGCTGATGAACATGCCGTCCGGCGCCACCGCGGGATCGATCGGCGCGGCGAGGATGGGCTGGCTGTGCGGATAGGCCTTGGCGAAGTACATGCCGTGGCCGGTGACCGGCAGATGGGTCGCGACGATCACGTCGCGCGCCGTGACGGTGCCGTGCTCCATCCGCACGCGCATCGGCGCGCCCGATTCCGCATCCTGCGCCCGCGTGCTCTCGAAGACGTGGCTCCCGTCGCCGTCGACGAAACGCGCCAGCCCCACGAGATATTTGCAGGGATGCAGCTGCGCCTGGCCGGTGAAGCGCATCGCGCAGCGCACGGGGAACGGCAGCGACACGTCGCGCAGCAGCTCCGCCGGCAGGCCGAGGCCGCGCGCCGCCTCCGTCTCGGATTCCAGCAGCTTCAACTTGTCGTCGGACCGGGTGAAGACATAGGCCGAGCGGCGCTCGAAATCGCAGTCGATGCCGAGATCGTTCACGAGCCCGGCCACGCATTCGATCGCGGCCTGGTTGGCCTCGGCATAGCTGCGCGCCCCGTCGCGCCCGTGCGTGCGCAGGAGCTGGGCATAGATGGTGGCGTGCTGCGAGGTGAGCTTGGCGGTCGAGCGGCCGGTCGCCTGGCGGCCGACGCGCCGCGCCTCGATCACCGCGACCCGCCGACCTTCCCGCTTGAGGAGCGCTGCCGCGGTGAGCCCGACCATGCCGCCGCCGACGATCGCCACGTCGACCGAGACGTCGCCGGACAGCGCGGCAAAGGCCGCGTCGGGCGCGGTGGCGACCCAGAAGGACTCGCTGGAAGCATGCGCCTCGGCCATGGCGACACCGGGACCTGGAACGCAGGCGGTCGGGCGCGGGCCCCGGGCCCGCAGATAGAAAACCCGCGGGGCGCGTTCAATATTCCCGCGCGGCATGCGTGGCGAGCATCCTGAGCGCCTCGAAACAGCGCAACGCTCTCGTCCTGCTACCAGTGCCGACCTCGTCCTGAGCCCGTCGAAGGACAAGGAGAAG
>DAIMFL010000034.1:22827-25731 GCA_036724615.1 Alphaproteobacteria bacterium
AGGCGCCGGGCCGCCTCAGCTCGCCTGCAGGCGCCGTTCTCCCTGCGGCGCGACGCGGGGGGCCGGGAAGGTGATGGTGACGGTGGTGCCCACCCCCACCGTGCTGTCCAGCCGGAGCGTGCCGCCGTGGAGCTCGACGAGCGCCGTGGAGAGCGGCAGGCCGAGACCGGTGCCGGCGTATTTCCGGTTGGTCGCGTTCTCGAGCTGGGAGAAGGGCTCGAGCACCCGCGGGATGTCCTCGGCGCGGATGCCGATGCCGCTGTCGGTGATGCGCAGCTGCATGGCGCCGCCCGGGACGCGGCCCCAGTCGAGGCGCACCCGGCCGCCGGCCGGCGTGAACTTCACCGCGTTCGACAGGATGTTGATCAGGATCTGCAGCACCTTCGTCCGGTCGCCCAGTATGTCGCCGCCCTCGCCGATGCGCTGGCTGGAGAGCTGCACGTCGCCCTGAATCGCCTGCGCCTCCACGAGGTGGAGCGCCGTGACCACGGCATCGGCCAGGGCGAAGCGCTCCTCATAGAGAGAGAGCTTGCCGCAATCGGCCTTGGCCAGGTCGAGGATCGTGTTGATGAGGCTGAGCAGGTGGCGGCCGCTCTCGTTGATGTCGGCCAGGTACTCCCGGTACTTCGCCGGCCCGACCGGCCCCAGCGTCTCCGCGATCATCATGTCCGAGAAGCCGATCACCGCGTTGAGCGGCGTGCGCAGCTCGTGGCTCATATTGGCGAGGAAGGTGGTCTTGGCCTGGTTCGCCCGCTCGGCCGCCTCCTTCGCCGCCCGGAGGTCGGCGGTGCGCGTCTCGACCTCGCGCTCCAGCTGGTCGCGCGCCGCCTCGAGCCGCCGCTCGGCGTGCCACTTGGCGTCGAGCGCCGCGGCGAGCTGGCGCAGCTCCACCGCCCGGAACGGCTTCTCGAAATAGAACAGCCGGTCGACCGGCGGCACGAGCTCCGCGATCCGCTCCGGCGGAATGTCCGAGTATCCGGTGATGATCGCGATATGGACCTTGGGATCGATCCCGCGGATCGCGCGCGCGGTGTCGATGCCGCTGGGGCCCGGGGGCATGCGCATGTCGAGATAGACCACCGGGAACGGCCGCCCGGCGGCGATCGCGGCGCGCACCCTGTCCACCGCCTCGTCGCCGCTGCGACAGGTGGTGAGCTCGAATTCCGGCCGCGGCGGCGCCGGCCTCGCGCCGAACAGCTCCGCCTCCAGCGCCTTGGCCGGATCGGCCGCGAGGCGCAGCCCGCCGGCGAAGATGCGGCGGTACTCCGCCAGGATGTCCTCCTCGTCGTCGGCGACGAGAATGCGCCGCACCGACCCGTCCGTCATGCCGCCGTGGCCTCCTGCTCCCAGATGGGGAGGGTGATGTGAAAGGTGGAGCCGCTGCCGGGCCCCGCGGAGTCGGCGCGGATGCGGCCGCCCATGCTGATCACGGTGTTGGCGCACCAGTGCAGCCCGAGCCCGCCGGCGCGGCCGACCTTCGTGGTGAAGCCGCGGTCGAACAGGCGCGGCAGGTTGTCGGGATCGATGCCGGCGCCGTCGTCCCGGACGACGATCTCGATCGCGCCGGCGCCCTCCGGCTGGCGGGCTGTCACCGTGACGCGCCCCTCGGCGCGCCCGGCCGCCTGGATCGCGTCCATCGCGTTCAGCAGCAGGTTCTGGAAGACCTGCATCAGTGTCACGCGGTCGGCGGCGACGGGCGGCAGGGCGCCGATCGCCTCGTCGATCTCGACGACCGTGCCGCCGGCCAGCTGCGCCGGCAGAAGATCGAGCACGTCGCGCATGACCTCGCCGAGCGAAAGCGGCCGTACGGCGCCGGTGCTGTAGATGAACTTCTCCTGGTGCCGCAGGATCTCGCCCAGCCGCTCGGCGAGGGATTTCGCCTTGTCGATCTCGCCGAGTGCCGCCGCCTTCAGCGCGGCGAGCGAATCGCCCGCGCTGGCGACGTAGTCGAGCAGGCGGTCGCGGCGGGCGGCGTCGGTGCCTGGGTTTGCGACCTCCTCCGCCGCCCGGCGCAGCTCGCCGCCCGGCGCGTCGCGCAGCCGTTCCGAAACCGTTTCCAGCCGGCCCATCAGCGGGCTGAGGCCGTTGCGCAGGTTGTGCAGCACGCCCGACGCCATCTCGGCCATGCCGGTGCGATGCGACTGCTCGACCAGCTGCTTGTTGGCCTCGGAGAGACGGTCCAGCATCCGGTTGAACTCGCGCGCCAGCACGCCCAGCTCGTCGTCGCCCAGCGCCGGCACGCGCCTGTCGAGCGTTCCGGCGCGGCCGATCTCGAGAACGCTCTCGGTGATGCGCGACACGGGCCCGAGCACCAGGCGCCGCAGCATGACCCACATGACGAGGAGATCCAGCAGCCCGATCAGGACCAGCGACGCCAGCGAGATCCCGATGGAGCGATGGCCGACATGCGAGATGTCGCGCGGCGTCCGGGAGTCGAGATGCACGGCCGGAAGGCCGTAGATGTCGGTCATGATCGCATGGCCGAGGATCAGGTCGGGGCCGACCTTCTCCAGGGAGAGCCAGCCGTCGGCGGCCGCGGCCGGCTCGTGCCGCCCCAGCGCGGCGGTCACCTCGAACTCGACATTGACCTGCTGCCCGATGCGGTCGATCAGCGCCGCGTCCAGAAGGCGGCCGAACACGAAGGTCCCCTTCGCCGGAGCGACCTTCTCGGACGGCACGATCGGACTCGCGACGACGAGCATCGGACCGGCATCGGTCAGCATGATGCCGGTCGTGACAGTCGCCGGCGCCGTGTTGACGAGCAGCGGGTTGTCCGGCCGCAGCGCGCCGGGCGCGAATTGCGGAATGGCGAGCGGCGCCCCGGTCTCCAGGTCGTAGGCCGCGCCCCAGGCGATGCGGCCCGCGCGGTCGTAGATGTACATGAGATGCACCTGGAGGTTCTTC
>DAIMFL010000035.1:0-4191 GCA_036724615.1 Alphaproteobacteria bacterium
CACCGGCAAGGCCCGGGCGGTGGCGGGGCGTGTCGGCACGGCGGCGTCTCCGATGACACGGATGCGGAGAGAACGCCGGCGACGCCGGACAAGGTCCGGAGCCATGAACATGCAGGTTGTGAACGTGGCGCGATAGTGGGGTAGCGGAGGTCCGCCACCGCTTATCTCCACACCCAACGCCTTGTTATTTCATCTGGTCGCGCGCGTCTAACGTGAGCTGCGACGCGGGGTTGGCCGGATGCGGCCGCGCACACCGTCCGGCTCGTTTCATCGAAGACCGGCACACGCCGCCTCGCCCACCTTTATGAGGTCGGCACGATAATTTGGGTTTATGCGTTGTTCCGCATACACGAGATTATTATCCGTTTCCGATATTGCTTATTTATCGTAAACAGATCATAATTTTGACATGGTCGACCTTGCACGCAATCCGAAGCAGATCGGAAATCTGGTCCGCCGCGGCCGCAGAAAACTGGGGCTGAACCAGACGCAGCTGGGCGAGCGAGCCGGCCTGCGTCAGGAAACCATTTCCCTGATCGAAGCGGGCAACCCTGCGACGAGGCTGGAGACCATCCTTGCGGTCCTCGCGGCGCTCGGCCTCGAATTCCGCGTTGTGCCCCGGTCGAAACCGGAGGCTTCCGATCTCGAGGACATCTTCTAGTGGCGCGCCGCCGCCGACATGCCCCCCTGCGCGTCTATCTCAACAACCGCCTCGTCGGCCACCTGCTCAAGGAGCCGAGCGGCGCTATCACCTTCCGCTACGATGAAAACTGGTTGGGATGGGACCACGCCATCCCGGTTTCGCTCTCGCTGCCGCTGCGCGAGGATGCCTATCGAGGCGAGCCGGTCGCGGCGGTGTTCGATAACCTGCTTCCCGATTCCGCGATGCTGCGCCGCCGCGTCGCCGAAAAGGTCGGCGCCAGCGGGACCGACGCCTACAGCCTGCTCGCGGCCATCGGCCGTGATTGCGTCGGTGCGCTACAGTTCATCGTCGGCGACGATGCGGAAGGGATCGACAGCACGGCGAGTGTCAAGGGCGACGTCGTCGAGGACGAAACCATCGAAAGGCTCCTCAAGAGCCTCGCGCAGGCGCCGCTCGGCCTCAGCCGGGAGGATGACTTCCGCATCTCCGTTGCCGGCGTACAAGAAAAGACCGCCCTGCTCCGGCACGGGGGACGCTGGCTCAAGCCGCGCGGCACGACACCCACAACGCACATCCTCAAGACGCAGATCGGGGAACTGCCGAACGGCATAGATCTCTCGAGCAGTGTCGAGAACGAATGGTACTGCCTCAGGCTCGCGGCAGCGTTCGGCCTTGCCGCGACCGACGCCGAGATCAGAACATTCGGAGCAACGAAGGCTCTCGTCATTGAGCGGTTCGACCGGCGCTGGACCCGGGATGGCCGACTGCTGCGCGTGCCGCAGGAGGATTGCTGCCAGGCGCTGTCGGTACCGCCAACGCGCAAGTACGAAAGCCAGGGCGGTCCCGGCATAGTCGAGGTGCTCGACCTTCTGAAAGGAAGCGACACGCCGGCCGAGGATCAAAAACTGTTCCTGAAGGCGCAGCTGTTCTTCTGGCTGATCGGCGCAACCGACGGGCACGCCAAGAACTTCAGCATCTATCTCGGGCCGGGCGGCAGCTATCACCTGACGCCCCTCTACGACATTCTCACCGCCCAGCCGAGCCTCGATGCCCGCCAGATCGAGCGCAAACAGATGAAGCTCGCGATGGCGGTTGGTCGCAACCGCCACTACCGGATCGGCGAGATCAACGGACGGCACTTTCTCCAGACCGCCGAAGAGGCGGGCCTGCCGAGATCGCTTGTCCGGACCGCAGTCGAGGAAGTCGGCGATGTCGCTACCGACTCCCTGCGGAAACTCGAAGGCGGACTCCCTGCCGGTTTCCCGGAGGAAATCCACGCCTCGGTAAGACAGGCGTTGCTGGCGCGCCTCGGTGCGCTCCGCATATCGGAGTCGGCATGACTGCGCTGCTCGCCGAGGCCGGCTGCGAGAACCGGGCCATCATGGCGGTGACCGGCCAAGGCGGCGATCGCCAAGCTGGAGGGGCGCCGGAAACGCAAGGCGAACGGAACCGTGGAAAACCCGATGGAAAACCGGGTCAGCGTTGCTGACGAAAGGGGCGACAAGTAATTGAAAAGATTGGTAGCGGAGGAGGGACTCGAACCCCCGACACGCGGATTATGATTCCGCTGCTCTAACCAGCTGAGCTACTCCGCCACGTCCTGCGGCCGCTGCGCTTCGCCGGGCCGGCCGGTCGACCGGTTCGGGGCCGCGCAGGGAGGCCACCGTATATGGCCACGCCCCCTCGGCTGTCAAGGATCGCCCGTCCGGGCTGGCGAAGTCAGGTTTTACAAAGAGTTGCGGCACCATGGCCGGGCGCATGCCGCCGGATCCGGGCGGCGCGAGGGGCCGGCCTCCTCAACGCTCGTTAAGGATTTTCCGCTAGCGTCGCCCCCGTGCGGGCGGCCGGCGGCGCCGGAGGGCGCGGCCGCCCGCCCTTCCGGCTGGCAGTCTCGGGAGCGGTTCGATCATGGCGGATGGCGGTGTCTCGGCGGCGCTCGGTCAGCAGACCCGGCTCGGTTACGTGGTCTCGGTCGCGGGGTCGCGGGTCACCGGCGTGCTCGCCAATGCCGATGCCAAGAGCGCCGAGGCGGCGCAGGCCCAGGTCGGGGTGCTGGTGAAGATCCTGACCGGCCGCTCCTATGCCTTCGGCATGGTGAACGCGCTCGCGATCCCGACGCCGTCCTCGCCGCCCTCGCCCGACGACGTGCGCGTCATGCAGATCGACCTGTTCGGCGAGATGATGATCGGCGCCGGCGGGGAGGTCGGCCCGTTCCAGCGCGGCTGCGCCATCATGCCCTCGCTCGGCCAGCCGATCTTCGCCACCACGGCGGAGGACCTGGTGCGCGTCTACGCCCGCCCGTCCAATGCGAACGTGCGCGTCGGCACGATCCACCAGGACCCGGACCTCCCCGCCTATATCCGCACCGACGACATGCTGGGCCGCCACTTCGCGGTGCTGGGCACCACCGGCGCCGGCAAGTCCTGCGCCGTCGCCCTGCTGCTGCGCGCGATCCTCACCGAGAACCCGGCCGGCCACGTGGTGCTCGTCGATCCGCACAACGAGTACGCGGCCGCCTTCGGCGACCAGGCGGAGGTGGTGAACATCGGCAACCTGCAGCTGCCGCATTGGCTGCTCAATTTCGAGGAGATCAGCTCGGTGCTGATCTCGCCGAACAGCCACACGGCGGAGAGCGAGGCCGCGATCCTGGCCGACGCGATCCTGCAGGCGAAGAGCCGGACGGTCGAGGAGGCGGTGTTCAACGAGCATCTGACCATCGACACGCCGGTGCCCTATCGCCTCTCCGAGCTCGCCCGCATCGTCGACGACGCGATGGGGAAGCTCAACAAGGCGGACGGGGCGACGCCCTATCTGCGCCTGAAGGCGAAGATCGAATCGCTCCGCTCCGACCGGCGCTTCTCCTTCATGTTCTCGGGCCTCACCATCCACGACGTGATGGCGAACGTGATAGGCCGCTTCATCCGCGTGCCCGTCGAGGGCAAGCCGGTCACCATCATCGACCTTTCCGGCGTGCCGTCGGAGATCGTCGACGTGGTGGTCTCGGTCCTCGTGCGCATGGTCTTCGACTTCGCCGTCTGGGCCGACCGGGCCTCGTCGATCCCGGTGCTGCTGGTCTGCGAGGAGGCGCATCGCTACGTGCCGCGCGACCAGGCGGCGGGCTTCGGCCCGACCCGTCGCGCGCTTGCCCGCATCGCCAAGGAAGGCCGCAAATACGGCGTATCGCTCGGCCTCGTCACGCAACGCCCGGCCGAGATCTCCGAGACCATCCTGTCCCAGTGCAACACGCTCTTCGCCATGCGCATGTCGAACGAGCAGGACCAGCATTTCGTGCAGAAGGCCCTGCCCGAGGCGGCGGCCGGCCTCATCAACACCCTGCCCGCCCTCCGGCCCCAGGAGGCGATCGCGGTCGGCGAGGGCGTCGTGCTCCCCATGCGCATCCGCTTCGACGATCTGGCGCCGGAGCATCGCCCGCACAGCCAGGGCACCGCCTTCTCCGAGGCCTGGCAGCAGGACCATACGACCCTCGACCAGGTGGCCGAGACGATCCATCGCTGGCGAAGGCAGAGCCGGTAGCCCTCACCCGCCTC
>DAIMFL010000035.1:4291-25719 GCA_036724615.1 Alphaproteobacteria bacterium
GCCGCCCGCTCAGTCCCCCAGCATGGAGGCGAGCTTCAGGGCGACGCCCATGCTGCCCTCGATCTTGATCTTGCCGGTCATGTAGGCGAGCGTCGGGTCGAGCTCGCCGGCGATGAGCTTCTGCAGATTCTCGCTCGACAGGCGGATCGTCGTGTCGGCCTCGCCGTCCTCGTTGCCGATCGCCGGCGACAGCTCGGTGCCGTCCCACAGGATGACGCCGCCCTCGGCGAGCTCGAACTTCAGGCGATAGCCGAGCTTTGGGTTCTGGCTCGCGCGCCGGCGGATCTCCTCGGTCAGCGCTTCGATGCTCATTGTCATCGCCCCTTCTACACTGAATTGCTGGACTGCCGTTGTGCGTCCTTCGAGACGCGCCGCGAGCTTGTCCTGAGCGACGCGCGAAGCGCGCGTCGAAGGGCGGCGCTCCTCAGGATGAGGTGGGTTCTTAATGCCATAAAGATTCTCCCTAATACTGAGGAGCGCGCCCTTTGGGCGCGCGTCTCGAAGGACGCACCCCGTCGATGCAGCCCGTTGCAGGCCTCAGGCGGCCAGTGCCGCCGTGCCCCTGGTGATCCAGCCGCCGCCCAGCACACGGTCGCCGTCGTAGAACACGCAGGCCTGGCCCGGCGCGACGCCGAGCTGCGGCGCCATCAGCACCACCTCCGCGCCCTCGCCCGCCGCGAAGACCCGCGCGGGCGCCGGCACGCTCATCGAGCGCAGCTTCACCTCCGCCTCGAGCCCGTCCGGTCCCGGCGGGTCGATGAGCCAGTTCACCTCGCGCAGCAGCACCCGCGTCTCGGCCAAGGCCGATCTCGGCCCGACCACGACGCTACGCGCCCCGGCGTCGAGCCGCACCACGTAGAGCGGCTCGCCCGGATGCGCCGCATCGACCAGCCCCAGCCCGCGGCGCTGCCCGACCGTGTAGCCGATGATGCCGGCATGCCGGCCGAGCACGCGGCCGTCCACATGCACGATCTCGCCGGGCTCCACCGCGCCGGGGCGCAGCCGGGCGACGAGGTCGGCGTAGCGCCCGGACGGCACGAAGCAGATGTCCTGGCTGTCCGGCTTGGCGGCGACGGCGAGGCCGAGCCGCTCGGCGATCGCGCGCGTCTCCTGCTTCGGCAGGCCGCCCAGGGGAAAGCGCAGGAAGTCGAGCTGCGCGCGCGTCGTGGCGAACAGGAAATAGCTCTGGTCGCGCGCCGGGTCGACGGCGCGATGGAGCTCCGCGCCGTCCGGTCCGGCGACACGGCGCACGTAATGGCCGGTGGCGAGGGCGGCGGCGCCGAGTTCGCGCGCCGTCTGCAGCAGGTCCTTGAACTTGATCTGCTGGTTGCAGCGCACGCAGGGGATCGGCGTCTCGCCCGCCAGGTAGGAATCCGCGAACTCCTCGATCACCTCGGCGCGGAAGCGGCTCTCGTAGTCGAGCACGTAATGGGCGATGCCGAGCGCATCCGCGACGCGGCGCGCGTCGTGGATGTCGCGGCCGGCGCAGCAGGCGCCGCTGCGCGCGACCGCCGCGCCGTGATCGTAGAGCTGCAGCGTGATGCCGACCACCTCGTACCCCGCCTCTTTCATCAGGGCGGCAGTCACCGAGCTGTCGACGCCGCCCGACATGGCGACGACGACCCGCGCCCCGGCGGGCAGGCGGTCGCGGCCGAGATCGATATCCATGGTAGCCGTCATGGGCGGACTATAGGGACAAGGCGGCGGGTTTCAATGGCGGCGACCGAAGGCGGTCACGCGGCCGCCTGCTCCGCAATCAGCAGGTCGGCGGGCAGGCCCAACCGCGCGTGCAGGCGGCGAATCATCGCCAGAGTCAGCGACCGCTTGCCGTTCAGCACTTCGCTGACCCGGCTGCGGGTGCCGAGGATCGGCGCCATGTCCGCCGCCGTAAGGCCGTGCTGTTCCATGGCATAGCGGATCAGCTCCGCCGGCGAGACCCGGCGGGGCGGCCAGCGCGTGGTCTCGTAGGCTTGAAGCAGCAACGCCTGGGCGCGCAGGCGTGCCACGTCGGCCGGCTTCCGCGACCCGCCGAGGGTCGCCACCAACGTCTGGGCAGCTTTCAGGTCCCGTTCGTTCTGAATCACGATAACTTCGGTCTTCATCCTGGTCTCACCTCCCGCGTGCCAACTGCTCATACTGTCTGGGCGTCGATTTCGTCGTACTCGGCATGGCTGCCGAAAAAGCGGATCTCGGCCGTTTCGGCCGCATAGTTGATCTGCACCACCAGCCTGAAATCGTTTCCTTTGATATTGAACACTACACGGCCGCGCCTGAGGACGGACACCTTCGGATGACTGCGCTTGATGTCGATCGGCGTCCGCCAGCGCGCGTTCACGGCGATCACGCGCCATGCGTCGAATGCTTTCCTGGCCGACTTCATGCCGCCGCCGGTGCCGTGCGCGAAATAGCGCTCCACGATGTCCAGCCGGACGACGATCATGCCTCATTCTATCCGATTTCCCACAGTGGGAAACTAGATTTCCCAGTACGGGAAAGGGCGCCTTACCCCGCCTTCAGCCGTGCCGCCAGGCGGTGCAGCGGCGCCGGGTCGCGGGCGAGGCCGACCGCGGCGGAGAAGTGGCCCTGCGGCCGCAGGAAGAGATTCTCGGGCGGCACCTTCCACGCATCTGCCATGGCGAGGCCGCGCGAGAACGGCGTCACGTCGTCCACCTGGCCGAGCAGGATGACGATGTCTTCCGGCGACAGCGGCGCCGTCGCGGAGGGGTCGAGGAGCGGCCGCCAGCGGTCGATGTCGTCGACGGTCCAGCCGGCCGCCGCGAGCGCGCTGTCGATGCCGATCCCCCGGGCCAGGCTGCTCGAGAAGGCGAGCCCCGCCACGTCGTTGCTGGTGGTGAGCAGCAGCAGCGCGTCCGGCCGCATGGAGGCCGGCCAGGTCCGGGCGTGGCTCGCCGCGAGCTGGCTCGCGAGCGCGCCGAGGCTGGTGCCGCCCAGCGCGACGCGCCGGCTGCCCTGGGCGCGGCACCAGTCGATCAGCACGGCGAACTCGCGCACCTCCGCGGCGAACAGATCGAGCGCGCCGAGCGGCTGGGTCGCGACGAAGGGCTCGCCGCCATAGGTGCCGGGCTTGCGCCGGCGGTTGTGCCAGGGCGCCTCCAGCCGCACGACGCGGACGCCCTCTGCGACCAGCGTCGCGTCCTCGTCGCCGGCGCGCTCCAGCATCTCGAGCTCGACGCCGAGCCCGTGGCCGAAGACCAGGCTTGGCGCGTCGCCGGCATCGATCGGCTCCACCACCCGGGCCCAGGCGATGTCGCCCATGGGCCGATGCGGCGTGGGGAAGCGCAGCCAGTATTCCAGCCGGTCCGGCCAGACGATGGCGCGGGAGCGCTCGATGGCCGGTGCCGGGCCGTCCAGGCGGTAGGCCTCGGCGAGACGGTCGGCCAGCGCGCCGAACCGCGCCTCGACCTCGGCGCGGCCGGGAATGGCGAACTTGGCGCGCGGCACGCGCCCGATGATCGGCAGGTTCGCGACCGCCGCGCGGCCCATCATCAGCGCCTGGGCGGCGCCGCGGCGCGCCCGCTCGATCTCGGCCAGCATGACCGGCTCGACATCGCCCTGGCCGAAGAAATCGTCGTCCCAGGCGGCCAGCGCCGCCTCGTTGAGCCGGACGAGCTTGGCGATCCGCCGGAGCCCGAGCTCGGTGAGCGGCCGGGCCGCCGCGGGCAGGCTGGAGAGCGGCACCTCGGCCAGGAAGCGATCGAGGGATCCGTCCGCGACGGTCGCCGCGGCCCAGGCGCGCGAGGTCGGCAGGAACCAGCGGGTCAGGCTCCAGAGCGCGACCCGGTCGAACCAGGGCCAGGCGATGACGGAGGCGAGCGGCGTGCGCAGCAGGGCGTCGACGCCCCGGCGGCTCGCCAGGCGGGAGGTCAGGCCTTCCGGTCGGCGCGGGCGGGACATGCTGCAGGACCGGAAGACGGACGGCGCATCATCCGCCCATCAGGTTGCGCGTGCCCGCCGGCAGCGAGACCGTGAGCCCGTCGAGCTCCTCGGTCATGATGATCTGGCAGCCCAGCCGCGACGTGCGGGTGAGGCCGAAGGCCAGGTCCAGCATGTCCTCCTCGTCCTCGGTGGCGTCGTTCAGGGCGTCGTACCACTCCGGATCGATGATGACGTGGCAGGTGGAGCAGGCGAGCGAGCCTTCGCAGGCGCCTTCCAGGTCGATGTCGTTGCGATGCGCGATCTCCAGCACCGACAGCCCGATCGGCGCGTCGACCTCGACACGGGTGCCGTCGGTCTTGATGAAGGTCATCTTGGGCATCGGGCTGTTTCTCCGTAAGCGATACGCGCGTTCAACTCGTTCAGCAGGGCCGGCCTGGTGCCGGGGGCGTGCCACATCCGGCGCCGCCGCGTCAAGGACGACCGGTCTTCTAGAGATTCAGCCGCCCAGCTCGACGCGCCGCAGGCGCGCGTCTGCGATCAGCCGGCGCAGCCGGCCGATCCGGGCGACCAGCCGCTGCGCCCGCTCGAGATCGTTCCGGCGGAAGGCGGCATTGAGGTCCACATAGCACAGGCTCATCTGTTCCGAGACCTGTTCGATCAAGGGCTCGAGATCCGCCGGAACGGCCGCCGCCGCAAGGCTCGCGCGGGCGGCCGAGGCGTCCGGCGACAGATCGAGCTCGGCGTCCGGCTCGACCGGCCGGCCGCGCAGGTCGAGCAGGTGGCGGGCACGCTGCCACGGGTCGGCCAGCATCGCCCGCGCCCGGTCGAGCGCCTCGCGATGCATGGCGGCGTAGGATTTCTCCACAGGGCTGCGCCCGGCGAAGCGCAGCTCCGCGAGCCGGGCGGCGAAGCCCGCGTATTGCCGGTCGAGCGTCACGGGGTCCAGGTCGAAGCGCGGGGTGAAGCCGAGCCGCGCGAAGCAATCCTCGCCGCGCGGCGGCTGCAGCGCGCCGCAGGCATGGCAGAACATGGCGCGGCTCGCCACCGACGCGCCGCAGCTCCAGCAGGCCGCATCGCTGTCGGCGCGGGGCGCGCCCGTGCTGCGGCCTTCGCTCATGCCGCGACCTCGGCGCGCTGGCGGCCGATCGCGGCGATCAGCGCGTCGGCGGCGAACTCGACCTCGGCCTCGGTGGTGAACCGCCCGAGACCGATGCGGATCGCGCCGTTCGCCAGCTCATCGGAAAGCCCGATCGCGCGCAGCACGTAGGACGGCTCGACGGCGGCAGAGGTGCAGGCGGAGCCGGTCGAGACCGCGAGGTCCGGCAGGGTCTCGAGCAGCGCCAGCGCGTCGATCCCGGGGAAGGCCACGTTGAGGTTCCCGGCGAGGCGGCGCCGGCGGTCGCCGTTCACCACCGTGCCCGGCACGCCGTCCGCCAAGCGATGGATCAGCCGGTCGCGCAGCCTGGCGAGACGCTCGCCCTCGGCCGCCATCTCCGACCCCGCCACGGCGCAAGCGGTGCCCAGCCCGACGCAGAGCGGCGCCGGCGCTGTGCCCGAGCGCAGGCCCCGCTCCTGCCCGCCGCCGTCGAACAGCGGCTCCAGCCGGACGCGGGGGCGGCGGCGCACATAGAGTGCTCCGATACCCTTCGGACCGTAGAGCTTGTGGCCGGAGATGCTGAGCAGATCGATGTTCATCGCCTCGACGTCGATCGGGATCTTGCCGACCGCCTGCGCCGCGTCCGTGTGGAACAGGGCGCCGCGCTCGCGGCAGAGGGGCCCGATCGCGGCGAGGTCCTGAAGCACGCCGATCTCGTTGTTGGCCGCCATCACGGAGACGAGGGCGGTGTTCGCGTCGACAGCCCCGGCCAGCCGGTCCATGTCGACGATCCCGTCGCCGCGAACCTCGAGCACCACCGTTTCGAACCCTTCGCGCTCCAGCGCCCGCACGCTCTCCAGCACGCATTTGTGCTCGGTGGCCAGCGTGACGACGCGGCCGCGCCGGCCGCGCAGGAACCGTGCGGCGCCCTTGATCGCGAGATTGTTCGATTCCGTCGCGCCGGAGGTGAACACGATCTCGCGGGACTCCGCGCCGATCAGCGCGGCGACCTGCGAGCGCGCGGTCTCGACCGCCTCGGCGGCCTCCCGGCCGAAGGCGTGGCTCGACGAATGCGGATTGCCGAACTTCGCGGTGAAGAACGGCAGCATGGCGTCGAGCACGCGCGGGTCGACCGGCGTCGTCGACTGGTAGTCGAGATAGACGGGCCGCGCCGGCCGGTTCTCGGACGGGTTCGTCATCGCCTCTGTCTTGGGGCCGGGGACATCGCGGGTCAAGGTGGCGCCCCTCAGGCCGCCGCGCTGCCCTGCCGTCGGGCGAGGCTGCCCCAGGCGGCAAGGAACCCGTCGACGTCCTTCGCGGTGCTCCGCCAGCCGAGACTGACCCGGATCGCCGAGCCGGCCTCCTCCGGCGCGAGCCCCATGGCGGCCAGCACATGCGAGGCGCGCACCTTGCCCGACGAGCAGGCCGCGCCGCTGCTCACCGCCACCCCGGTGAGATCGAGCGACATCATCTGGGTCTCGGCCGCCACCCCGCGCAGGCCGATGCAGCTGGTGTTCGGCAAACGCGGCGCGCCGGCCCCGTGAACGACCGCATGCGGCGCGATGGAGCGCACGCCGACCTCCAGCCGGTCGCGCAGCGCGGCCACGCACCCGGCCGCACCTTTCGCGAGATCGGCAGCGGCGGCTTCCGCCGCGGCGCCGAAGCCGGCGAGACCGGGAACGTTCTCGGTCCCGGCGCGCCGCCCGCGCTCCTGGCCGCCGCCCTTGAGGAGCGGCGCGAGCTCGATCCCGTCGCGCAGCACGAGGGCGCCGCACCCCTGCGGTCCGCCCAGCTTGTGGGCGGAGAGCGTCATCAGGTCGACGCCCAGCGCGCGCATGTCGACCGGGATCTTGCCGGCCGCCTGCACCGCGTCGCAGTGGACGAGGGCACCGTGGCGCCGGGCGAGCGCCGCGGCCTCGGCGACCGGCTGGACGACGCCGGTCTCGTTGTTCGCGAGCATGAGGGACAGCAGGATCGTCCCGCCCGCCCCGCGCGCGAGACGATCTGCCAGCGCCGCGAGGTCGACGACACCGTCGCGGTCGACCGGCAGCACCTCCGCCTTCGGAGCGTTGCGCAGGACGGAGTCGTGCTCGACGGCGGAAACGAGAACTCGCGCGGCCCGGGTGCCGCCGAGAGCGAGGGCGTTCGCCTCGGTCCCGCCACTCGTGAAGATCACCTCGTCCGGCCTAGCGCCGACGAGGGCGGCCACCCGCTCTCGCGCATCCTCCATCAGCCGGCGCGCGGCGCGGCCGAAGCCGTGGACCGAGGACGGATTCCCGACCGTGGCCAGCGCGCGGGCGACCGCGTCGGCGGCCTGGGGGCGTACCGGCGCGGTGGCGTTGTAATCGAGATAGACGGCTTGCCTCATGGCGAATGAAGGCGCACGTCCGGGTCGACCGGAGCGGGCGCTATTGTGCGGCGGCGATCGGCTGCGGCTCCGCCGGGTCCTGCGGCGGCGCCTCGTTTGCCGCGGACCGGCCCAGGACGCGGCGCTCCACCACGTCGGCCAGGGTGACGGAGCTCAGGAACAGGTGGATCTGGTTGCCGAGCTCCTCCCACAGATCGTGGGTCAGGCAGCGGCTCGCATTGGCGCGGCAGCCGAACGGCGATCCCGGGGTGCAGCGCGTCGCGCGGATCGGCTCGTCCACCGCCAGGATGATGTCGGAAATCCGGGTCTCGTTCGGCGCATGGGCGAGCAGATAGCCCCCGCCAGGGCCGCGCACGCTCTTCACCAGCCCGCCGCGGCGCAGCTTCGCGAAGAGCTGCTCCAGGTAGGACAGCGAGATCTCCTGCCGCTCCGCGATCTCCGCCAGAGCGAGCGGATGCCCCTTGCTGCAGCTCGCGAGATCGACGAGCGCCATCACCGCGTAGCGGCCCTTGGTGCTGAGCTTCACCGGCGCCCCTCCTTCAGCAATCGATGCGGCGGACCCCGCCGGCCAGCGCCGGGCGCGGCGCGGCCTCCTGCGGCTCCACCTCGTCGTCGCAGCCGTTGCCCGACGTCGCGGCACGGGTCTCCGCCTGGCGCTCCAGCTCCTCCACCCGGGCGCGCAGGGTCGAGACCTGATCCAGCAGGCCTTCGAGGGCGCGGGCGATCGGGTCAGGGATGTCGACGGTCGGGGTTCCGTAGGCCAGGAACTCGTGCCGGCTGTCGCGCGGCACGATCGCCTTGGCCGGGATGCCGACCACCGTGACGCCGGCCGGAACGTCGCGCACCACCACGGCATTGGCGCCGACCCGCGCATCCTCGCCGACGGTGATCGGGCCCAGCACCTGGGCGCCGGAGCCGACGATCGCGCGGTCGCGCACGGTGGGGTGCCGCTTGGTGTTCACCTGGGCCGCCGAGTTCACCGAGGGCGCGATCCCGCCCAGCGTCACGTCGTGGTAGAGCGTCACGTCGTCGCCGATCTCGGCGGTCTCCCCGATCACCACCCCGCTGCCGTGGTCGATGAACAGGTGCCGGCCGATCCGGGCGCCGGGATGGATCTCGATCCCGGTCAGGAACCGCCCGACATGAGAGACCACCCGCGCCAGCAGCCGCCACTCGCGGGCCCAGAGCCAGTGGGCGAGGCGATAGATCATCACCGCCTGGAAACCGGGATACGCCAATACCACTTCGATACGGGAGCGGGCGGCCGGATCACGCGCCATCATCGAGTCGATCTCGGAGACAATAGTCTTGAAGATCATGGCGTCCGCCGTGGTATCATTCGCGCCGTTACCGCCCGGGAGACTGCTCGAGGCGGACGGACGCAGTATCAGCCATATAGTATGTCCGACAAAATTGGTCAAGTTTAGGCGGACGGCGGCGGCCAGGCCGCCCGGGACCGAAAAGCCCGGCTGCGCCCCGTTCGTAGAGGTGATTATACCCCGATGCCAGACGTGATCATGAACGGCCCCGAGGGCCGCCTGGAGGGCAGGTACCAGCATGGCACCCTGCCCAACGCGCCGATCGCGCTCATGCTGCACCCCCATCCGCAGCATGGCGGCACGATGAACAACAAGGTCATCTATGCCGCCTATCACGCGTTTGCGCGGAAGGGATTTTCAACCCTGCGCTTCAACTTCCGCGGCGTCGGCCGCTCGCAGGGACGCTTCGATCGCGGCGAAGGCGAGCTGTCGGATGCGGCGGCGGCCCTCGACTGGCTGCAGAGCTACAACCCCAACGCCTCGGCCTGCTGGATCGCCGGGTTCTCCTTCGGCGCCTGGATCGGCATGCAGCTGCTGATGCGCCGTCCGGAGATCAATGGGTTCATCTCCATCGCCCCGCCGGCCAATCTCTACGACTTCAGCTTCCTCGCCCCCTGCCCGGCTTCCGGCCTGGTGCTCCAGGGCGACGTGGACGACGTGGTGCCACCGGAATCCGTCGGAAAGCTGGTGCACAAGCTCTCGAACCAGCGGGACATCACGATCGACTATCGCCTGATCCCGGGCGCCAACCACTTCTTCCACGACCGGCTGGACGAGCTGACCGCCGAGCTCGACGAGTACATCGCGTCGATCATGCCCGGCGCCGAGCGCGAGACCCGGAGCAAGAGCAAGGCGGCGGCGCGGTAGCGCCACCTACCGCGCGCCGGCCGCCCGACGGATCGCCGGCCGGCGGTGGAGCCGGCCGCCGGTGAGCGGACGCGACGCCCCGGTGGTCGTCGGCATGGTGATGGGCAGCCCTCTGATGGAGCGGACCGCCAGATAGGCGAAGGCCTGCGCCTCGATCGCGTCGCCGTCCCAGCCGATCTCCTCGACCGCCGCCACCAGCGCGCCCAGCCGGGCGCCGAGCTCGGCCATGACCGCCGGGTTGCGCCGCCCGCCTCCGACTACCAGCCAGCGGCCGGCCGGCGCCGGGAAGAGCGCGGCCGCCCGGGCGGCCGACGCCGCGGTGAAGGCGACCAGCGTGGCTGCGCCGTCGGCCGGGGAAAGCCGCTCCACCGGCTCCAGGGAGAACGCGTCGCGGTCCAGGGATTTCGGCGCCGGCTGCTCGAAATAGGGATGGGCGAGCAGCTGCCGCAACGCCGCTTCGTCCACGCGTCCGGCCCGCGCCAGCGCCCCGTCGCGGTCGACCGGCTGGCCGGTGTGGCGCAGCGCCCAGTCGTCGAGCAGCGCATTGCCGGGGCCGGTGTCGAAGGCGATCAGCCGGTCCGCGCCGGCCGGCGCGTCGGCGGTTGCGGAACCGATCCAGGTGACGTTGGCGACGCCGCCGATGTTGAGAACCGCAATCGGCCGCGGCAGCCCGCCCGTCATGGCGGCGTGATAGAGCGGGGCGAGCGGCGCCCCCTCCCCGCCTTCGGCCACGTCGCGGCTGCGGAAATCGTCGACCACGTCGATGCCGGTGAGCTCGGCCAGAAGCGCCCCGTCGCCGATCTGCCAGGTCTGCCGCCGTTCCGGCGCATGGAGGATGGTCTGGCCGTGGAAGCCGATGAGGCCCACCGCCTCGCGCGGCGTGCCGGAGGTCTGGAGCAGCGCCTCGACCGCCTCGGCATGGAGGACGGTCAGCTCCCGCTCGATCTCGGCGACCGGGCCGCGCCCGCCCATCACCGCGGCCAGGCGCTGCCGGAACTCCGGCGCGTAGGCCAGGGTGAGAGCCGGCCCGCATTCGAGCATCCGCTCGCCGTCCGTGGTGACCAGCGCGGCGTCGATGCCGTCGCGCGACGTGCCGCTCATCAGGCCGAGGGCGAGGATCGGGGCGGTGGCGGACATGCGCGGCGTGGTCCCTCTCGAGCCTTCTCCAGGTAACCCGTCCCGGCTCGCATTGAGGAGCCGGCGCCAACTGTGTTACATGACCCGGCCCTTGCGGCAAGCCCTGCCAGCCCGAGAAGACGATGACGACGCCCCGTTCCCCGTTCCTCCGCGAAGCCGTCGAGCGCGGCTTCCTGCATCAGTGCACGGATCTGGAGGGCCTCGACGCCGAGGCCCTGAAGGGACCGGTCGTCGCCTATATCGGCTTCGACGCCACGGCGGCCTCCCTTCACGTGGGCAGCCTCGTCTCGATCATGCTGCTGCGCCTGCTGCAGCGGACCGGCCACAAGCCGATCGTGCTCATGGGCGGCGGCACCTCCAAGATCGGCGATCCGTCGTTCCGCGACGAATCCCGCCGGTTGCTGAGCGACGCGGAGATCGCCCGCAACATCGCCGGCATTCGCAAGGTGTTCACGAGCTTCCTGCGCTTCGGCGACGGACCCACCGACGCGGTGATGGTGAACAACGCCGACTGGCTGGATCGGCTGGAATACATTCCCTTCCTGCGCGACATCGGCCGTCACTTTTCGGTCAACCGCATGCTGTCCTTCGACAGCGTGAAGCTGCGGCTCGACCGCGAGCAGTCGCTGTCGTTCCTGGAATTCAACTACATGATCCTCCAGGCCTACGACTTCCTCGAGCTGTCGCGCCGCCACGGCTGCCTGCTGCAGATGGGCGGCTCCGACCAGTGGGGCAACATCGTGAACGGCGTCGAGCTCGGCCGGCGCGTCGACGACCGCACCCTGTACGGCCTCACCACGCCGCTGATCACCTCGGCCTCGGGCGCCAAGATGGGCAAGACCGCGGCGGGCGCCGTATGGCTCAACGCGGAGCACCTCGCGCCCTACGATTACTGGCAATACTGGCGCAACACCGACGACGCCGATGTCGGTCGCTTCCTGCGGCTGTTCACCGATCTGCCGCTCGACGAGGTGGCGCGGCTCACCGAGCTCCAGGGCGCCGAGATCAACCAGGCGAAGATCGTTCTGGCGAACGAGGCCACGGCGCTGGCGCATGGCCGCGCGGCGGCCGAAGCCGCCGCGGAGACGGCGCGCCGGACCTTCGCCGAGGGCGGCGTCGGCGGCGATCTGCCCGAGCACCGGGCGAGCGCCGCCGCGCTCGAGGCCGGCGTCCCGATCCTCGACGTCCTCACCGCGACCGGGCTGACCGCCAGCAAGGGCGAGGCGCGCCGGCTGATCCGGCAAGGCGGCGTGCGGCTGAACAACGCGCCCGTGACCGACGAGGCCGCCACGGTCGGCAGCGCCGATCTCGACGACCAGGGCGCCGCCAAGCTGTCCGCCGGCAAGAAGCGGCACGCCATCCTCCGCCGCGCATGAGGATGGTGCGCGTCGGCGTGCTCGAATTCGTCATGCCGCGCCTGGCCCTGCAACGCTCGCCCGAGGTGACGACGGAGGTTCGTCCGGCCGGTCACCCGGGAGTCAAACGCGATCGGCGATTGTGCTAAGCTCGTGCCGCCGGGCTCGCCCAGCCCGCGGACGGCACGCGACAGCTGCGGCGCCCTGCGCACACGATCCCGCTGGAGCCACGGACGGACCAGCGTCGCTCCGGTGGCATTGCTTCTAGAATCCATTCGAACTTCCTAGCCGGAGAACCTGGCGTGGCGCTGAGAATGCGCCCCTCGGCACGCAGGAGGTCTCAATGTTCCGTCGCGTCGTCACTGTCACGAGTGCAGCGTTGGCGTTGAGCGGATGCCTAATATCCAAGGAGCCGCTGATCAGCGAAACCGACCTTCCGTTTAAGCCCGACACCTACTGGCAGACCTTCGAAATCGAACCGGACGGCCGGCTCAGGCCGCGCGATTGGGCAGCCAGCAAGGACAACATCCAGGTCAGCCACCTAGATTTCAACCAGAGCACCAATTGGTATACCTGGAGGTGGATCGACGATCTGAAATCGGAAGCCACCGACACATACCGCTTCGCGGCCATTCCCGGACGACCTGCCTGGGTGATGATGGCCCGCTACGTGGACGAAAAGAAAGACTGGGAGCCCTGGTACATCTACCAGTATCTGGAGATGAGGGGCGAATACCTGTTCCACTACGCCACATATGCTGCGGACTTCCAGCGGTACATCGTCACGGACTCCGCGTGGAAGGGCGCAGCCAGCTGGGAGATTACCTATACGGATGAACACGAACCCGCGCAGGTCTGGGTGGACTCCCTCGAAGGGCTGAAGATCGTCCTGCCCGGGATGATAGACGGCGGGTTCTACACACAGGTGCTCGCCTACAAGCAGATCGAATACACCGAGGAGGTCGTGGACGCGCCGGGCACGGTGCAAACGCCGCAGGAGGCGCCCGACGCGTCAGGGACGGCGGCGGCGCCGACGAATCCGACGAGGCGGGAAAGCCTGGACATGGCCTGTCGCAACGGCAGCACGGATGCGTGCGTCGATCTGGCCACCATGCTGGCCGACGGCACCGAGGGTCCGAGGGACGCCAAGCGTGCGGCGGAGTTGTACAAGGAAGCGTGCGACAGGGGACACGTCTTCGCGTGTTTCGCCGGGCCGCTTCTCGGCCTGATCGAGCTGGGCAGGGCGATCGAGACGATCGACAGGAGCTCGGGAAGCCAACAGCAGTCCTCGCCGGACGACGACGATTGGGCACCGCGCACGTGCTGCGTCGGCATGCACGACAGCGCGCCGCCGATCGGATCCAAGCATTGGAGCGATCATCCCTGGTGGTGCTACACCGACTATGGCGGCACCGAGACCACATGGTGCGTCAGCCGCAATGGTGGCGTGTGGGAACAGAGCGTATGGTCACGCTGCGCCGGCGTGGAAGGCTTCTGCGACGAAGAGATGATGTAGGCGCCGATGCGAGCGATCGGCGCCGACAGACGCCGAGGGTCCCGGCCTATCTGTTCTGGCCGGGTTCGGGGAACGGGCGCGGCTCGCTCGGCTGGCCCTCCGCGTCGAAGATGTCGAACAGCCCGCGCAGGAAGCCCGGCGCCAGGGCGGCCAGCGGATTGACGGAGACCTCCGGCTCCGAGAGCCTGCCGCGCGCGTGATAGGTGGCGGCGAATATCCCCTCGCCCTTGCCGCCCTGCAGCAGGTCGCCGATCACCGGGATGTTGCCGAGAATGCTGTTGACCACGTAGGCCGGCGCGATCGTGCCCTTCATGTCGACCGTGTCGGCATCGAAGTCGAGCTCGCCGGTGGCGGTGAGCCCGATCGACGGCCCGTAGGCGCGCGCGAGCGGCACCTCCACCCGGCCGCCCGTCTTCACGAACTCGCCGGTGAAGCGGTTGAACAGCAGCCCTTCGCCGGTCAGCACGTCGACGAACCCGGTCAGCGTCGCGAGCGTCAGGATGCGGGCGAGCGTCGGGGCGCGCACCAGCCGGAACTGCGAGATCTCCGCCCGGCCGCGCAGCGGCCGCTGCGGCTCGCTCGCCAGCGCCACGCCGGTGACGGCGAGCCGGCCGCCCACCACGTTGTCGATCACGTCGAAGGTCCGCAGCGCCTCGCCGGCATCCTCGGCAGTCACCGAGAATCCTATCTGGCCGCTGTCGGGCTCCGGCTGATAGCGCACCGAGAAGGCGGCGCCGCCCTTCAGGCTCGCGTCCACGATGATCCGCTGCCAATGCCGCTCGTCGCGCTCGAGCAGCACGGAGACGCCGCTGAGCTCGCGCCCCTCGCCGAACATCACGCGGTCGAGCCGGGGCGCGGAGAGGAACAGCGGATCGCCGGGCTCCTCCTCAATCGCGCCGTCGCCCGCCGGCGGCGCATCCGCCTCGTCCTCCCGCGCCATCATCGGCTCGGCGTCGATCTCGCCGCCGGCGATGGTGATCTCGGGCCGGGCCGGCGTGATCGCCACGTCGACGCCGTGGAGCCGGGTCTTGCCGAACTCCAGCCGCGCGAGCTCCACGGATCGGATCTCCGTCCCGTCCGGGCCGAACCGTGCGCGGCCTTCGGCGGCGAGCGTGCCGGCATTCACCGCGATGTCGCTGATCTCGGTCGGCGTATCGCCGGCGAGGCCGAGGGTGAAACGTGCCCGCCCGGGCTCGCCCGCCGCCTTCCCCCAGACCAGCTCCGGGACGTCGAGCGCGGCCCGGGTCAGGTCGAGATCGGCACCCACGACGGTGCGCGTCTCGTCCATCCGCGTGAACACCACCTGCCCGGCCAGGGGCCCGTCGAGATACGGGCGCAGGTCGAACCCGAGGGCGCGCTGCTGCTCGCCCGTCGCCGACCCGTCGAGGACGAACCGGCTGCGGAACTCCGCCTGGTCCAGGTCGAAGTTCTCGCGCCACTGCAGCGCGACCGGCAGGCCGGCGAGGCGGATGTCCCCGGTCACGTCCATGCCGTCGTTATCGAGGTCGACGGCGAGCGCGCCGGCGGACACGCCCTGCCCGAACAGCGCCCCGGCGAGCTCGACGTCCCTCGCCTCGCCCCGCACCGACATCTTCACCCGATCGAAGTCGAGGTCCTTCTTTGCCGGAAAGGAGAAGGACAGCTCGGCGGTGGCGCTGCCGGATGCCACCGCCGGATCGAGCCCGAGCTCGCTCGCATAGCCGAGGCGGGGATGGTCGAGCAGCGTCAGCACGTCCGAGAGCGGCCCCGCGGCGACGCCGGTCACCTCGATCATCTGGTCCTCCAGATCGAGACCGCTGATCTGCAGCCGACCGCTCTGGACGACCAGGCGGTCCAGGTTGCCGCCGGCGAACTCGACGTTGAACGCCTTGTCGGTAAAGGTCGCCTGCCCGGCGGCGTTCTCGATCGGCGGCAGCGGCCTCAGATAGTGGAGCGTCAGCTCGCTGCCGCCGAAACCGCCCTCGAGCCGCTCGATCGCGACCGTCCCGCCGCCGCCCGGGAACCGCAGAACGAAATCCACCTCGCCCTCTTCGGCCACCCCGCCCGTGATGTTTTCGACGACCCACTCCCTTGCGCCGCGCGCGACCTGCTTCGGCCAGTAGCGGCCGAGCGTCTCGACCGGGATGTTGCCGGCCGAAACATGGCCGGCGACCACCAGAGCGCCCGTCTTCGGAGTCCGCCCGGACACCAGCCCGCTCACCGAAACGCGGGCCGCGAGCTGGGAGCCGCCGAGCTCCACCACCGCGCTGTCGATGGCCAGCCGGTCGCCACCGGCTTCGACACGACCCTGGAGCGATACCCGCTGCACCGGAACGGGTTCGTCGAATTGCGCGGGCATGCTGATCTGACCCGGCCCGCCCGTCACGTCGAAGCGGGTGAGCGCGACGCGCCCGTCGAGGCCGATCCGGGTCGTGAAGTTGCCCTGCAGCCGCATGTCGACGCCCTGGAGGGGCATCAGCGCCGGCTCGAGCAGGCCGAGCGCCGGGACGTCGAGCCCGGCGAAGCTGCCGCCGATCCCGATGCTGTCGCTGGCCCGGTCGTAGTCGAGCCGGGCGGCGAAGCGGGCCGGATTGCCGAGCTGGGTGACCGAGGCGGAGAGCTCCCCGGTCAGCCCGCCGGGGCTGCGGCGGATGACGAAGCTCGCCTCGGGCGCATCCCAGGTGACGCCCAGCCGCTCGTCCGCGAGCGTCAGGCTACCGCTCTCCAGGCTGACGCGGCGGAGATATCCCGTCAGGCTGCCGGGCTCGGGCTCGTCCTGGAGCTCGTCCAGGATCGCGGTCAGCACGCCGCCGTCCGTAACCGGACCACTATCCTCCGGCCCGATGCCGGCCACGGAGAACCGCCCGGCCTCGTCGCGCCGGAGGTAGAGATGCGGCCCGAACACCTCGACCGAGGTCGGCGCGACCATGCCGCGCAACATGGCGCGCAGCGACAGGGTGAGGGAGACCTGCGGGACGCTCACGATCTCCTGCCCGTCGGCGGCGGCGACATGGACGCCGCGGGCGCGCAGGTCGAAGGTGCGCTCCCAGCCCGCCCAGGTCAGCACCGTGTCGTCGACCGTCACCTCGAACCGCCGGTTGGACGGCGTCAGGGCGTCTTCCAGATAAGGCGTGAGGAACTGCAGCCGCAGCGGCTCGTCGGTGCTGATCCGCCAGATCGCGACTCCGAGAAGGATGGCGATCCCGGCCACCAGGGCGGCTAGGATCTCGAGCGCGATGATGGACGTGCGGCGCAGCAAGATCGGCACACTTCCGCTAAGGCTTGACCGTGAAAGGAGCTTTCCGCAGTCTGCCCCAGCCGATCATGCAGCCCTCATCCCTTCCCTTCGACCCGCGGCTGCTGCCGCGCCCGGCCAGCGCCGAGCGCGTTCGGATCGGCCTGGACCGTTGGCTCGAGCGCGCCGGACAGCAGCCCGAGCCCGAGCTCGCCAGCTTCATGAACGAGGCAGCGGAGGATCCCGCCGGGCGCCGCCTGCTCGAAACGGTCTTCGGCAACAGCCCGTTCCTGAGCCAGTGCCTGGTCGCCGAGCCGGCCGTGCTACGGTCCTTCTTAAACCACGGGGCCGATGCTGTCTTTGCCGATTTGCTGGACGGGCTGGCGCAGGGCACGGCGGGCGAAAGCGACACCGCGCGGCTGATGCAGTCGCTCCGCATCGCCCGGCGCCGCGTCGCCCTGGCCGTCGCGCTCGCCGATCTCGCCGGAGTCTGGCCGCTCGAACGGGTGACAGGAGCGTTGAGCGACTTCGCCGACGCGGCGCTCGGCGCCGCCACCCGGCATCTTCTCCGCCGCGCCGGAGACTCCGGAGAGATCGTCCTGCCGTTCCCGGACATGCCGGAGAAGGCCGGAGGACTCGTCGTCATCGGCATGGGCAAGCTCGGCGCGCGGGAGCTCAACTACTCCAGCGACATCGACCTCATCGTCCTCTTCGAGAAGGAGACGGTCGACTATCGCGGCCGCCGGAGCGTGCAGGACTTCTTCGTCCGGCTGGCGCGCGACCTGGTGCGCATCATGCAGGACCGCACCGCCGACGGCTACGTCTTCCGCACCGATCTCAGGCTGCGCCCCGATCCGGCCTCCACGCCCCTCGCCATGTCCGTGCTGGCGGCGGAGACCTATTACGAGGGCATGGGTCAGAACTGGGAGCGCGCCGCGATGATCAAGGCGCGTGCGGTGGCCGGCGACCCGGAGGCCGGACGGCGTTTCCTGCAGCGCCTGACGCCGTTCGTCTGGCGCAAGCATCTCGACTTCGCCGCCATCCAGGACATCCATTCGATCAAGCGGCAGATCCACGCGGTGAAGGGCTTCCGCCACATCGCCGTCGGCGGCCACAACATCAAGGTCGGCCGCGGCGGGATCCGGGAGATCGAGTTCTTCGCCCAGACGCAGCAGCTGATCTGGGGCGGCCGCGACGCGAGCCTCCGGCCGCCGGCCACCTGCGCGGCGATCCGCGCCCTGGTCGAGGCCGGGCGCGTCAAGCCCGCGGTCGCCGATGGCATGATCGCGGCCTATCGCTATCTGCGCATGGTCGAGCACCGGCTGCAGATGGTCGACGACCAGCAGACCCAGACCCTGCCGCCGGACGGGCCCGAGCTCGACCACCTGGCCTGCTTCTGCGGCCACGGCTCGACCGCGGAGTTCACCGAGACGCTGCTCGCCCATCTCGGCACGGTCGAGGACCACTACGCCGAGCTGTTCGAGGAGGCGCCGACGCTCTCCGGCCCGGGAAGCCTGGTCTTCACCGGCACGGAGGACGACCCCGACACGGTGCGCACCCTGGTGGGGCTCGGCTTCTCCGACGGCGCCGCGATCTCCAAGACCGTGCGCGGCTGGCATACCGGGCGCTACCGCGCCATGCGCAGCGTGCGTGCCCGAGAGCTGCTGACCGAGCTGATGCCGACCCTGCTGCAGGCGCTCGGCCGCACGGCGCATCCGGACATCGCCTTCGTGCGCTTCGACCAGTTCCTGGAGCGCCTGCCCGCCGGCGTGCAGCTGATGTCGATGCTGTACGCCAATCCCGGGCTGCTCGACCTGGTCGCGGAGATCATGGGCGGCGCGCCGCGGCTCGCGGAGCATCTGAGCCGCAATCCGGCGCTGCTCGAGGCGGTGCTCGCGCATCATTTCTTCGAGCTGCTGCCGCCGAAGGAGGAGCTCGCCAAGGAGCTCGGAAAGCTGCTCGGCCAGGCGCGCGACTTCCAGGACGTGCTCGACCTGTCGCGCCGCTGGGTCAAGGACCACCAGTTCCAGGTCGGCGTCGCGCTGCTGCGCGGCACGATCGACGGACATCTGGCGGGCGGGCCGCTCACCGATTTGGCGGACACCGCGATCGCGGCGCTGCTGCCCCATGTCGAGGCCGAGTTCGCGAGCCATCACGGGCGCCTGCCCGGGGACGGCATCGCCGTGGTCGGGCTCGGCAAGCTCGGCAGCCGCGAGCTGATGCCCGGCTCCGACATCGACCTCGTCCTGGTCTACGACAGCGGGCCGGACGACAGCGGCGTGGCGACCATCCAGTCGGACGGCGAGCGGCCGCTCGCGCCGATCCAGTACTACGCAAGGCTGTCGCAGCGCTTCATCAACGCGGTGACGGCGCAGACCGGCGAGGGCCGCCTCTACGAGGTCGACATGCGCCTGCGCCCGTCGGGCAATTCCGGGCCGATCGCGACCTCGCTCAACGCCTTCCGCCGCTATCAGCAGAACGAGGCCTGGACCTGGGAGCATCTGGCCCTGACCCGGGCCCGGGTGATCGCCGGCGCGCCCGCCTTCGCCGAACGGATCGAGGGTGTGCTGCGCGAGATCCTGACCCGGCCGCGCGATCCCGACCAGCTCGCCGCGGAGGTCGCGGACATGCGCGCGCGCATCGCCGAGCAGCATCGCGAAGACCGCGCCTGGGACGTCAAGCACCGGCGCGGCGGCCTCATGGACGTGGAGTTCATCGTCCAGTACCTGCAGCTCTGCCACGGCGCCGCCCATCCGGAGGCGCTGCATCCGAACATGGCCGAGGCGCTGCGCCGCCTGGCCGCGGCGGGTGTGATCGAGGCCGAGGCGGCGGCGGAGCTCGAGGCGGGCCTCGCGCTCTGGCACCGCATCCAGGCCATGCAACGCCTCCTGGTCGAGCATTTCTTCGAGGAGGACAGCCTGCCCGAGGGTTTGCGCGCCACGCTGGCTGAGAGCGGCGGCGCGGCCGATTTCGACGCGCTCAAGGAGCGGATGGCCGCGGCCTCCGAGCGGATGCGCGCGCATTTCGAACGGCTGATCGGGCCGCCGCAACGGATGGCGGCACGGCCCGTATCGGCCACGGGACAGCGAGGAGACAGCGCATGACCGCCTTTGCGATCGCCGCCGTGCAGATGAAGGCCGCCGCCGGCGACAATGTCGACGCGATGCTGAAGCGCATCGACGGCGTGATGCGGACCTATCCCTGGGTCCAGATGATCCTGTTCGGCGAGCTGCTGGCGAAGGGCCCGGAGCTCTCGGCGGCGCAGCCGCTGCCCGCGCCCGGCGAAGCGGCCTTCGGAGACGCGGCGCGCCGGCACGGGATCTGGCTCGTCCCCGGCTCCGCCTTCATTCGCGACGGCAACCAGGTGTTCAACACGGCGAGCGTGATCGATCCCGCCGGCGAGGTCGTCGCGCGCTACCGCAAGATCTTCCCGTTCCACCCCTACGAGGCCGGCGTCTCGGCCGGCGACGAGGTCTGCACCTTCGAGGTGCCGGGCGTGGCGCGGTTCGGCCTCGGCATCTGCTACGACAAGTGGTTCCCGGAGACGACCCGGCAGATGGTCTGGGACGGGGCGGAGGTGATCCTGCAGCCCACCATGACCACGACCATCGACCGCGATGTCGAGCTGTCGATCGTGCGCGCCATGGCGGCGACGAACCAGTGCTACTTCGTCGACGTGAACAACGCCGGCGAGATGGGCGTCGGCCGCTCCATCGTCTGCGGCCCGGAGGGCGAAATCGTCCACCAGTTCGGCGTCGACGACGAGGTGGCGCCAGTGGTGCTCGACCTGGAGCGGGTGCGCCGCGCGCGCCGCATCGGGATGCAGGGGCTGGGCCAGGTGCTGAAGAGCGCGCGGGATTCGACCGCCCGCTTCGCGGCCTTCCAGCAGGACCGCCCGGCCTCGCCGGCGCTCGACGCGCTCGGCCCGCTGGCCATGCCGCGGCCGTCCGACATCACCCCGCGCCGCTGACCGGAGCCATTCGGCGACGCGCCGAGACTACCCCTCACCCCGACCCTCTCCCCTTAATGCGGAGAGAGGGAGGCACCCGCAGCACAAGCTGCGGGAGGGTGAGGGGTGATGCGCGATGGCCGATCCGTCACTCGAATACGACACGTACAAGGAACTCTCGTGATGCCCCTGAAACCCGGCGACAAGGCGCCCGATTTCACCCTGCCGACCGACGGCGGCGGCACGCTGAAGCTGTCGCAGCTCAGGGGCAAGCCGGTCGTGCTGTACTTCTACCCGAAGGACGACACGCCGGGCTGCACCAAGGAAGCCTGCGGCTTCCGCGATTCCATGCTCGCGCTCGCGAAGGCTAGCGCCACCGTCATCGGCGTCTCCAAGGACAGCGTCGCGAAGCACGACAGGTTCAAGGCCAAGCACGATCTCAACTTCACCCTGGCCTCCGACGAGGACGGCAAGATCTGCGAGGCCTACGGCACCTGGGTCGAAAAGAGCCTCTACGGCCGCAAGTATATGGGCATCGACCGGGCCACCTTCCTGATCGACGGCAAGGGCGTGATCCGCAACGTCTGGCGTAAGGTGAAAGTGCCCGGCCATGTGGAGGAGGTGCTGGCGGCGGTGAAGGCGCTGTAGACTCGACGCGTCCCTGCGGGACGCTCCTCAGGATGAGGGGCAGTCTTTGTGGCAGAAAGAAC
>DAIMFL010000036.1:0-3767 GCA_036724615.1 Alphaproteobacteria bacterium
GCGTATCATCCCAATGTTGAATCATGAATCAGACTCCTGCGAAAGCAGGTACTAGCCACGAGCAAGGCGCTTCGCCAGGCTCGCCGCCCGTAAATGCGTATACCGTTCCAACATGGCGGGGGTCAGATGGCCTGAAATGGCCATGATTTCGTGATCCCTTAGATCTGTCCTCTCAAACAGCCGGCTGATTCCTTCGTGGCGCAGGTCATGCCATCGAAGATCGGGAAAGTTCTCCTCCGTGACTACATCTCGCCATGCGTGGCCAATCGCGCGAGGGCTTTCGATCGGTAGGACGGGTCCGGATTTTGGAGGGCGCCCGCCGGGAGCCAGCGTCCGAAAGGCCCTTACGGCAGCGGGTGACAGCGGAACGGTCCGGGCCCGCTTGTTCTTGGTCTTCGGCAGATAAACGTGCGGCGAATCGCCGCCGAGATGCACACGCTGCCAAGCCAATCCCGCCAGCTCTGCCTGCCGCATGGTCGTCTCGAGTGAGATGATCACTGCCGGCTTGAGCCAGGGACGCGACGACCTTTCGACAGCCTTCAGCAGCCGTTTCTCTTCGCCAGGCTCGAGCCTGCGATCTCGCCCTTGTCCCAGCGAGGGGCGCACGCCCTCCATAATCGGGTTCGCGACGTGCCGATCCCGATGCATGATCCAGTGCTTGTAAACTTGGCTCAGGGTGTTCAGCCTATGCACGACCGTCTGAGCTGAGCATTCGGCCTCAGGACCGGTCGGCTTATCGTCTTCCGCGTTAGCCTCGTCCAGGACGCCCTTTCGCCACTCGATGAGATCGATTGGCTGGATCGCGACAAGTGACCAGTCGGCAAATTTGCTCGATCGCCAGTAGTTCAGCTTGGACTTCTTGTTCTTGGCGTCCTTGCTCAGGCCCTCCTTCTCGTAAAGGTCGAGAGCTACGCGGAGGAAAGTCAGTTTCGAGGCTTGCCGGTCGACGAAGTCCTCTCCTGAGATGCGGCCTTCCTCGATCCGGGCCCAGTTCTGAGCCTCGCGGAGGCTCTCGAAGGTCTTGGTCCGGGTGACGCCCCGCCGGCGAACTTTTACTCGGTATTGGGCATAGCCGCGCCGCTCAATGGTCGCCATGGGACGTCCCCTGGAAAATGGTTCCTGGGGCAAGTGTCCCAAAATGTCCCAAAAATTCGGTTAAGGCTGGAGCGGGTGAAGGGAATCGAACCCTCGTCGTAAGCTTGGGAAGCTTCTGCTCTACCATTGAGCTACACCCGCGTCCCGGCTGCCTGTTATAGGCAAACCCCGCCGCCGGTTCAATCCCGCGGGCACACAGGCCCCGGGCCCGGTTCCCGCCCGGGAAAGCCGCGGCCATGCGCGCGCGCCGCTTCACGGCTGCGCGAGCCGGGACTCCGGCGGCTGGCGGCGGACGGGGCGCGCGGGCTAGGGTTTCCGCGCGATCCGACTGACGGCGATCGCACGGACTCCTTCGCGAAGAGGCCCCGGCATCATGGCTTTGCATCGTCACCGCGGTCCTGCCGCCCGCGCCTTGCGCGCCGCCGCCCTGCTCGCCTGGACGAGCCTGCCGGCGCTCGTGGCATCGGGTCCCGCCGCGACGGAGGAGGCCGGGCGGCCGCCGCCGGCCGCGGCCGACTGGCCGGCCATCGTGGAAGCGGCGCGCGGCCAGACCGTGTACTTCAACGCCTGGGGCGGGGCGGATCCGATCAACGCCTATATCGGCTGGGCCGGCGAGCGGGTGGCGGCGGAGTACGGCGTCACGCTGCGCCATGTGAAGCTCGCCGACACCGCCGATGCGGTCGCCCGCGTGCTCGCCGAGAAGACGGCGGGGCGGACGGAGGGCGGGTCGGTCGACCTCATCTGGATCAACGGCGAGAACTTCGCGGCCATGAAGGCGAACGGCCTGCTCTACGGGCCGTTCGTCGAGGCCTTGCCGAACTGGGCGCTGGTCGACGTGGAGAACAAGCCGACGACCGTCCTCGACTTCACCATTCCGGTCGACGGCATGGAAGCGCCCTGGGGCATGGCCCAGCTGGTCTTCCTGTACGACACGGCGCGGCTCGACGCTCCGCCGCCGAGCGTCGCCGCCCTGCTCGACTGGTCGCGCGCGCATCCGGGGCGGTTCACCTATCCGGCGCCGCCCGATTTCATCGGCACCACCTTCCTGAAGCAGGTGCTGCACGCGCTGGTCCCCGATCCCGCGGTGCTGCAGTCCGCCCCGGCGGACGAGGCAGGCTTCGCCGCGACCAGCGCGCCGCTCTGGGACTATCTCGACGCGCTGCACCCGACGCTCTGGCGCGCCGGCGCGGCCTTCCCGACGAGCGGGCAGGCACAGCTCCAGCTGCTCGACGACGGCGCCGTCGACATCGCCCTCTCCTTCAATCCGGGGGAGGCCTCGGCGGCGATCGCGCAGGACCGCCTGCCCCCGACCGTGCGCACCTATGTGCTCGACGGCGGCTCCATCGCCAACACGCATTTCCTGGCGATCCCGTTCAACGCCGGTGCGCCGGAGGGCGCGATGGTGGTGACGAACTTCCTGATGTCGCCGGAGGCGCAGCTGCGCAAGCAGGATCCTGACGTCTGGGGCGACCCGACCGTGCTCGCCATGGCGAAGCTCGACCCCGGATGGCGCGATGCCTTCGCCGATCAGCCGCTCGGCCCGGCGACCCTGCCGCCGGACCGGCTCGGCCGGGCCCTGCCCGAACCCCACCCGGAGTGGATGGTCCGGATCGAGGAGGAATGGCTCAGGCGCTACGGCAGCTGAGGGCGGCGCCCCTCCGCCGGGAGGCGCCGGGCGGCGGGCTGTTGCGTCTCGTTCCGCTCGTCACGCTCGCCGTCTTCCTGGCGCCGGTGGGGGCGGGCCTCGTCTTCACGCTGCTGCCGGCCTTCGGCCATCTGCCGGCGCTCGGGCATCGGGGAGTCGGCCTCTGGCCCTGGCGCGCGCTCTTCGCCGCGCCCGAGCTGCCGGGGGCGCTCATCCTGACCGTCGCGACCGGGCTCGCGGCTACGCTGCTCTCCACCTTCCTCGCCCTGTCCTTCGTCGCCGCCTGCCACGGCAGCCGCGCCTTCGCGCTGCTGCGCCGGCTGCTGGCGCCGCTTCTCGCCGCCCCTCATGCGGCGGTCGCGCTCGGCCTCGCCTTCCTCATCGCGCCGAGCGGCTGGATCGTGCGCATCCTCTCCCAAATGCTGACGCCGCTGTCGGGCGGGTGGGGCACGCCGCCCGACCTGCCGACCCTGCCCGACCCTTACGGCTTCGCCCTCGTGCTCGGGCTGGTGATCAAGGAGACGCCGTATCTCCTGCTGATGATCCTGGCGGCGCTCGAGCAGCTGCCCGCCGGGCGCGCCCTCGCCACCACCCGCAGCCTCGGCTACGGCCCGGTGACCGGCTGGGTCAAGGCGGTGCTGCCGCAGCTCTATCCGCAGATCCGGCTGCCGATCTTCGCGGTGCTCGCCTTCTCGCTATCGGTCGTCGACATGGCGATCGTGCTCGCGCCCGCCACGCCGCCGCCGCTCGCCGTGCTGCTCACGCGCTGGTTCGCCGATCCGGAGCTCGAGCGCCGGCTGGTCGCGGCGGCCGGGGCGACGCTGCAGTTCGGGCTGGTCGTCGGCGCGATCGGCGCCTGGCTCGGCGGCGAACGCCTCGTCCGAAAGCTGCTGCGCCCGGCGCTGTCGGCCGGCGGGCGAGGCGGGGACGGGCGCTGGGCCGCGCGGCTCGCCGCCGGCGGAGCGCTCGCCTTGGCGGCGGTCGCCGGGATGGCACTTGCCGGACTCGCGCTGTGGTCCGTCGCGAC
>DAIMFL010000036.1:3777-8536 GCA_036724615.1 Alphaproteobacteria bacterium
CGTTCTGGATCACGCTGGCGACGGCCGCCGCCTCGTCCATCGCGGCGCTCGCCCTGGTGCTCGGCTGCCTGGAGAACGAGCAGCGGCACGGGCTGCATCCGACGGCGCGCGCGCTGTGGCTGCTCTACGTTCCGCTGCTGGTGCCGCAGATTTCTTTCCTGTTCGGTCTCCAGGTGCTGCTCGCCGCGCTCGGGCTCGACGGCAGCTGGCCCGGCCTCGCCTGGAGCCATCTGCTTTTCGTGCTGCCCTATGTCTTCCTCTCCCTGGCGGAGCCCTGGCGGACCCTCGACGAGCGGTACGCGCGCAGCGCGCTCTGCCTCGGCGCATCACCGGGACGGGTGTTCTGGCGCATCAAGCTGCCCATGCTGATGAAGCCGGTGCTCTTCGCCCTGGCGGTCGGGTTCTCGGTCAGCGTGGCGCAGTACCTGCCGACGCTCTTCGCCGGGGCGGGCCGGTTCGCGACGCTCGCCACCGAGGCGGTCACGCTCTCGACCGGCGGAGACCGGCGTGCGATCGGCGTCCACGCATTCCTGCTCGCCCTGTTGCCGATCGCCGCCTTCGCCGGTGCGCTGCTGCCGTCCCGCATGCCTGGGCATGATGGTCGCCGAAGGAGGACCGGAGCATGAGCGCGCAGACCGGCCTGGTCCTCGAGGCCGTGACGCTCGCGCTGCACGGGCGGCGGCTGTTCGAGCCTCTCACCTTGGCCGTCCCGCCCGGAACGGTCGCAGCGCTGATGGGACCGAGCGGCTGCGGCAAGTCGAGCCTGCTCGCCTATCTCTGCGGCACGCTCAGTCCGGACTTCGCCGCCTCGGGCCGGGTCGTGCTCGACGGGACCGATATCGGCGCGCTGGCGCCGGAGCGGCGGCGCCTCGGCATCCTGTTCCAGGACGACCTGCTGTTTCCGCATATGACCGTCGGCGAGAACCTGGCGTTCGGTCTGCCGGCATCCGTGCGCGGCCGCGCGGCGCGGCGGGCGCGCGTCGATGGGGCGCTGTCGGAGGCGGGGCTTTCCGGCCTGGCCGATCGCGACCCGGCGACCCTGTCCGGCGGCCAGCGGGCGCGCGCGGCGCTGATGCGCACGCTCCTGTCCGAGCCGAAGGCGCTTCTGCTGGACGAGCCTTTCTCGAAGCTCGACGCCGAGCTCCGGTCGCGCTTCCGCGGCTTCGTCTTCGACCATGCCCGCTCGCTCGGCCTGCCGGTCCTTCTGGTGACCCACGATCCGGCGGATGCGGATGCCGCGGGCGGCCCGGTCCTGTCGCTGTCGCCGGGCCTCGCCGCCGACGATTCCGGCGCAGCATCAGCGGTGGCGCCCGGTGCCGCACTCGGCAGGCTTCGTCCGCGCCGTTAGGAGTGTGGTCCGCCATTCGGCCCCGTCATCGGATCGATTGCCGACCCACCGTTACCAAATTGCCACACCCCCGATACTTGGCTTTCTGGCAGAAAAGTCCTCTGGAACCGCCCTGGAAACACGGGGTTTTACTTCAGTCGCCTGCCCGGCGGTTTTTGACTTTGACCGAGGTGTTGCCGTAGGATGGGATGCTATTCCGTGCACCTCGGCTCGCGTCGGAGCTGGGGGTCGGGGCAAGCGGAACGGGACTGACGGACCGCTTTCACACTTTCGAAGCAGCCGAGAAAGCACGGCACAAGCGAAGGGGCACTATAATGTTTAAGCTGAAGGTTCTTGGCGCCTTGGCGGCGGCCGCGATGCTCGTGGGCTGTTCCAGCGACATCGAGCAGATCCGCAACACCACCGCCGGCACTGGCTCCGCATTCACCCAGGCCTTGACGACGGAGTACCGCGAGTTCGCCCTGTTCGAGGCGGACGAGATGTACGACTGGCCCGATGCCGGCTACTTCGCCCGCAAGGGTCTGGCCGCCGCCGAGGGCGAGGTGGTCCTGCCGGAGGAGCTCGAGAACTGGGATCTCCCCGAGGACCGCGTCGCCGAGATGTCGGCAGCCCGGCAGCGGCTGGTCAGCCTGCTCGACGCCGGCGGACGCGACCGCGCGCCGGAGATCGCCGCGCGGGCGCAGGCCAAGTTCGACTGCTGGGTCGAGCAGCAGGAGGAAAATCATCAGCCTGACCACATCGCCGCCTGCCGCGACGACTTCTTCGCCGCCCTGGCGGAGCTCGAGCAGGCAATGGCTCCGGCGCCGCAGCCGGCGCAGCCGGCGCCGATGGCTCCGGAGACCTTCATCGTGTACTTCGACTGGGATCGCGCGGACATCAACTCCGCGGCGCAGTCGGTGCTGAACGAGGTCCTGGGCGCCGTCGAGCCGGGCACTCCGATCTCCGTCACCGGCCACGCCGACCGGTCGGGTCCGGAGGACTACAACATGTCGCTGTCGCTGCGCCGCGCCGATGCGGTCCGCGAGGTGCTGATCAACGGCGGCCTCGCCGCCGATGCGATCACCGTCTCCGGCCGCGGCGAGGAAGAGCCGGCAGTGCCGACGGCGGACGGCGTGCGCGAGCAGGCCAACCGCCGGGTCGAGATCATCCTCCAGTAACGGATGTGATGACCGCGTGATGCGGGAGCGGCGCCGGGGCAACCCGGCGCCGCTTTCGTTTGCGGCCGCTCGCGCCGGGCCGGCGGCAGGGAACGAAGCGCCGCCAGGGGAGGTCCTCAGGCTGAGAACGGCCCCCGTGACCGCGGGCGGGAACCCGCGCTAGAATGAGGGCCAGCCCGGAGCCACTGCCTTCAGGCAGCGGGACCCAGCCCGGGAGGTGTCCGATGTACTCCAAGACCACACGTTCGATCACCGTCACCGTGAAGCCCTTCTTCCTGGACGACCAGTCCTCGCCGGAGGAGGCGCATTACGTCTGGGCCTATCACGTCCGGATCGAGAATGGCGGGGCCGAAACGGTTCAGCTGCGGCATCGCTATTGGCAGATCACCGATTCCCTCGGCCGGGTGCAGGAGGTGCGGGGCGCCGGGGTGGTCGGCGAGCAGCCGGTGCTGAAGCCCGGCGAGGCGTTCGAATACACGAGCGGGACGCCGCTGCCGACGCCGTCCGGCATCATGATGGGCGCCTACCAGATGGAGAGCGAGAACGGCGAGCAGTTCGAGGTCGACGTTCCGGCCTTTTCCCTGGACAGCCCGCACCAACCCGCACAGCTGAATTGAATGGCGGAGGGCGCGCCCGGTATACCCATGCCACCGCGAGGCGCCGGACCCGCGCCCTGCGTCCTCGTCAGAAGCCATGGGAGCACGAATCCGTGAAATCGTCCGAGATCACCTCCGTCCGCCGCCCGGCCGAGGAGACGCCGCAGCCGGTCGCCCGCCCGTCCCAGGACGAAGCGGAAGAGGCCGTCCGCACGCTGATCCGCTGGGCCGGCGACGACCCGAACCGCGAGGGGCTGGTCGGCACGCCGGAGCGCGTGGTGCGCTCCTATCGCGAGTTCTTCTCCGGCTATGACAGCGACCCAGTGGAGATCCTGCAGCGCACCTTCGAGGAGATCGAGGGCTACGACGAGATGGTCGTGCTGCGCGACATCCGCTTCGAGTCCCATTGCGAGCACCACATGGCGCCGATCATCGGCCGGGCGCATATCGCATATCTGCCGCGCAACCGCGTGGTCGGCATCAGCAAGCTGGCGCGGCTGCTCGAGGTCTACAGCAAGCGCCTGCAGATCCAGGAGAAGCTCACGGCGCAGATCGCCAATACGCTCAACGACGTGCTGCAGCCCGAAGGCGTCGGCGTGGTGATCGACGCGGCGCATCAGTGCATGACGACCCGCGGCGTGCACAAGCCCGGCACCAGCATGGTGACCAGCCACATGCTCGGCCGCTTCCGCACCGACCGCAAGACGCGCGGCGAGTTCCTGGCGATCATCGGCAATCCTCCGGTGGCCAAGGTCGGCAATTTCTAGCCGTCCGGCCGCTCCTGGACAGGCCGAATCCACCGTGCTGAACTAGCGCGCCTGCCGCCTCATCCCAGCGCGCCAGCCGCTCGTGCCCACGCTCCGCCCCGTCCTGTTCATCGTCGGCATGCTGCTCCTGGCGCTGGCCGGCTTCATGCTGGTGCCCGCGGCGGTGGACGCGGTCAACGACGACCCCGACTGGCGCGCCTTCCTCGTCTCGGCGGCGATGACCGGCGGCCTCGGCGGCGCCCTGATGCTCGGCTACCGCCAGGCCCGCGCGCCGATGCTGGCGCCGCGCGACGGCTTCCTGCTCACGGTGATGGCCTGGCTCGCGCTCTGCTGCTTCTCGACCCTGCCGTTCCTGTTGTCGGTGAAGGAGCTGAGCTTCGCCGACGCCTTCTTCGAAGCCATGTCCGGCCTGACCACCACCGGCGCGACGGTGATCGTCGGCCTGGCGGAGCAGCCGAAGGGCCTGCTGCTCTGGCGGGCGCTCCTCCATCTGATCGGGGGCATCGGCATCATCGTCACGGCGGTCGCCATCCTGCCGGTGCTCCGGGTCGGCGGCATGCAGCTCTTCCGCATGGAGTCCTCCGAGAAGTTCGAGAAGGTGCGGCCGCGGGTGTCGCAGGTCTCCACCATCGTGATCACCGTCTACCTGGTGCTGACGACGATCTGCGCGATCGCGCTGTCGATCGCCGGAATGCCGACTTTCGACGCGGTCTGCCATGCCATCTCCGCCGTCGCGACCGGCGGCCTGTCCACCCAGGACGCCTCGATCGGCTATTATCAGAGCGCGACGATCGAGTGGATCGTCATCGTCTTCATGTTCCTGGGTGCCTGCCCCTTCGTTCTGCTGGCCGCCGTCGCGCAAGGCCACGTGCGCGGGCTGTTGCAGGACGC
>DAIMFL010000036.1:8636-24705 GCA_036724615.1 Alphaproteobacteria bacterium
TCGTTCTGCTGGCCGCCGTCGCGCAAGGCCACGTGCGCGGGCTGTTGCAGGACGCACAGGTCCGCTGGTTCGCCGCCTATGTCGCCTGCATCGTCGCCGCTGTCTCCGTCTGGCAGGCCGTCGCGAACGGCAGACCGGCGGCAGAGGCGATCCGCTCGAGCGCATTCGCCGTCGTTTCTCTGGCCACCACGACCGGCTTCGTCACCGAGGACTACAGCCTGTGGGGAACCTTTCCGGTCGCGGTCTTCATGATGCTGTACTTCATCGGCGGCTGCACCGGCTCCACGACGGGGGGCATAAAGGTGTTCCGGTACTGCGTCCTCGGCAGCGTGTCGCAATGGCAGATCCGGCTGCTCGT
Organism: Alphaproteobacteria bacterium; assembly: GCA_036724615.1. Classification (GTDB taxonomy): domain Bacteria; phylum Pseudomonadota; class Alphaproteobacteria; order Dongiales; family Dongiaceae; genus DAIMFL01. Next base: position 8,995 of record DAIMFL010000036.1, read on the forward strand.
TCACCCGAACCGCGTGCGCCCGCCGACCTATAACGGCAAGCCGATCTCGGAGGACGTGGTCCGGTCTGTGCTGAGCTTCTTCGTCTTCTACATCGCCGGCTCTTTCGTGTTGACGGTCGTCATCGCATTGTTCGGACTCGATCTCGTCACCGCCTCGACCGCCGTCGCCCAGGCGCTGGCGAATGCCGGGCCGGGGCTCGGGCCGATCATCGGGCCGGCCGGCACCTTCGCGCCGCTGCCGGACGGGGCGAAATGGGTGCTGTCGTTCGCGATGCTGCTCGGGCGGCTCGAGCTGCTGACCGTGCTCGTGCTGCTGACGCCGGTCTTCTGGCGCGGCTGAACCGCCGCGGCCGGCACGGGAAAGGGACCGAATGCCCATCTGGGAATCGCTCGTCGTCCTGTTGCTGATCTGCCTGAACGGCCTGCTCGCCATGTCGGAGCTCGCCATCGTCTCGTCGCGGCGGGTCCGGCTCGAGCATCTGGCGGCGCGCGGCAATCGCGGCGCCCGGGCGGCGCTCGCGCTGATCGCGCATCCCGCGCGCTTCCTCGCCACGGTGCAGGTCGGCATCACGCTGATCGGCATCGTCGCCGGCGCCTTCGGCGGCGCGACGCTCGCCGAGCCGCTCGGCATCTGGCTCGACACCCTGCCCGGGGTGGCGCCCAACGGCGAGACCATCGCCGTCGTGCTGGTCGTCGCCGTGATCACCTATCTGTCGCTGGTGATCGGCGAGCTGGTGCCGAAGCGCGTCGCCTTGCGCGCGCCGGAACGCGTGGCGGTCAGGGTCGCACGGCCCATGATGCTGCTGTCCCGGCTCGGCGCGCCGGCGGTCTGGCTCCTCGGGTCCTCGACCGAGCTGATCCTGCGGCTTCTCGGGATCAGGGGCGGCCGCGAGGAGACCGTCACCGAGGAAGAGGTGCGCGCCCTGATCACCGAGGGCACCCGTGCCGGCGTCTTCGTGCCGCAGGAGAAGGAGATGATCGAGGGCGTGCTGCGCCTGGCCGATCGCACCGTGCGCGCCACGATGACGCCGCGCGCCTCGATCGCCTGGCTCGATCTCGCCGACCCGGCAGAGGTGCAGCAGGAGGAGATCCGGGAATCGGGTCATTCGCGCCTTCTGGTCTGCCGCGGCGGCATCGACGAGCTGGTCGGCGTCGCGTCCACCCGCGACCTGCTGCACCGCGCTTTGGCGGGCGAGCCCCTGGACGTCGAGGCAGTTCTGATGAAACCGCTCATCGTCCATGAAGGCCTGCCGGTGCTGCGGCTCCTCGACATGTTCAGGACGGCGCCGATGAATCTCGCGGTCGTCGTCGACGAATACGGCAGTGTCCAGGGCGTCGTCTCGCCGACCGACATCCTGAAGACGATCGCCGGCGCCGTACCGGAGCATGGCGAGCCGCAGGAGGCCGATGCGGTGCGCCGCGCCGACGGCTCCTGGCTCGTCGACGGCATGATGCCGGTGGACGAGTTCGAGGACCGGGTGGGCTTGCGCCGCCTGCGCGCCACCGGCGACTTCGACACGATCGCCGGCTTCGCGCTCTGGCAGCTCGGCCGGCTGCCGCAGGCGGGCGACGCCTTCGACTGGAACGGCTGGCGGTTCGAGGTGGTCGACATGGATGGCCGGCGCATCGACAAGCTGGCGGTGGTCCCGCCGCCGGGCGAACGCGACGGGCAGGGCGAGGGCCCGCCGTGAGCTCGCTGTCCCGCGCCACCGAGCTTCTCGAGCAGCTCGTCGCCTTCGACACGGTCTCGGCGCGCTCCAACCTCGCGCTCATCGAGCATCTGCGCGAGCTGCTCGGCCGGCACGGCGTCGAGAGCCGGCTCACCTTCCACCCGGACGGGCAGAAGGCCAATCTGCTCGCCACGATCGGCCCGGCCGTGGCGGGCGGCGTGGTGCTGTCGGGACATACCGACGTGGTTCCGGTCGACGGGCAACCCTGGTCGAGCGACCCGTTCCGCTGCCTGCGCCGGGGCGACCGGCTGCATGGCCGGGGCACGGCGGACATGAAGGGCTTCATCGCCTGCGTGCTGGCCCTGCTGCCGGAGATGACGGCGCGGACGCTCACGGTGCCGATCCACCTGGCGTTCTCCTATGACGAGGAGGTCGGTTGTCTCGGCGTGCCGGCGCTGCTCGACGATCTCGCCGCCAACCTGCCGCTACCGGCGGTGGCCATCGTCGGCGAGCCGACCCGGCTCGCCGTCGCCGACCGGCACAAGGGCATCTTCGGCTTCGATACGGCGGTGACCGGCCGGGACGGGCATTCGAGCGGCACCCATCGCGGCGTCAATGCCATCGCGGCCGCGGCCGAGCTCGTCGGTTTCCTGCAGCGCCTGGCCGACCGGTTCCACGACGATGGCCCGTTCGACGACGCCTTCGATCCGCCTTACACGACGATCAATGTCGGGACGATCGAGGGCGGCACCGCGGTGAACATCATCCCGCGCCGTTGCGCCTTCCGGTGGGAGACGCGGCCCCTGCCGGCCCAGGACCCGCAGGCGATCGTCGCGGCGCTCGACCGCTTCGCCCAGGCCGAGCTGCTGCCGCGGCTGCGGCTCGTGGCACCGGAAGCGGACGTCACCACCGCGCCCCGGGTGGGCGTCGCCGGACTCGAGGCCGACCCGTCGTCCCCGGCCGCGGCCCTGCTGCGGCGCCTGACCGGCGTCAACGGCACGATCGGGGTCGCCTTCACCACCGAAGCAGGGCTGTTCCAGCGCGCCGGCATTCCGGCGGTCGTCTGCGGACCGGGGAGCATCGAGCAGGCGCATCAGCCGGACGAGTTCGTCGAGATCGCCCAGCTCGACTCCTGCCTCGCCCTGCTGCGCAAGGTGATCGACTGGGCGGCCGAGCCGGTGTTGTAGGCCGCCGCCGTCGACGCTCGCGAGCCGGCCCGATAAGCTCCGGGAACGACCAGGGGAGGACCGCCGTCCTGCGCTACACCATCGTAATCCCGGTCCTCGACGAGGCCGAGAACGTCGAGCCGCTGTTGGACGAGATTCGCTCGGTGCTGGACGACACCGCCGCCGCGCCGGCGGAGATCCTGTTCGTCGACGACGGCAGCCGGGACGGTAGCCCCGACCGGCTGAAGCCGCTCGTCGACGGCAAGCGCATCCGCCTGATCCGGCATGCCAGGCGCTGCGGCAAGAGCGCCGCGCTGCTGACCGGCATTCGCGCCGCGCAGTCGCCGTGGATCGTCACCATGGACGGAGACCGGCAGAACGATCCGCGCGACGTTCCGCGGCTGATCGCCATGGCCGAATCCGGCCGCGCCGGGCCTGCCCTCGTCGCGGGCCTGCGCGCCAAGCGGCGGGATACCTGGGCGCGCCGCTTCGCCTCGCGTTTCGCCAACGGGCTGCGCAAGACATTGCTCGGCGACGACTGCCCGGATACCGCCTGCGGCCTGAAGCTGATGCGCCGCGACGTCTTCCTCGCGCTGCCCTATTTCGACGGGCTGCACCGCTTCCTGCCCGCCCTCGTCCGAATGCACGGGCATCGCGTCGACTTCCTGCCGGTCAACGACCGCCCGCGCGAGCGGGGGCGGTCGAAATACGGCAACCTGTCGCGCGCAGTGGTCGGGCTCGCCGATCTTCTCGGCGTCATGTGGCTGCGGCTGCGGAGCACGCTTCCAGCAACGCGTGACGCGGAGTAGAACGGAAGGCGCGCCGGGTGCCGGCGCCGCGCCGTCAGCAGGAGGCTTGCGCATCCCATGACCTGGACCGCCGCGTGGGTCGCCATCGGCTTCATCGGCCAGGCGCTGTTCTCCATGCGCTTCATCTATCAGTGGCTCCACAGCGAGCGCGCCAAGCGCAGCGTGATTCCCGAGGCCTTCTGGTATTTCAGCCTCGCCGGCGGCGCGACGCTCCTCGCCTATGCGATTCATCGCAAGGACCCGGTCTTCATCGTCGGGCAGGCCGGTGGCCTTCTGATCTACGCGCGCAACCTCTATTTCATTCATCGCGACAAGAGGCGCGCCGCGCTCGCCGTGACCGGAACGGACGCCGACGGCCCGTCCGCCCGGTGATTTCTGCCGCAGTGATGGACGACGCAGGCGGCCGCGCGCTCGGCTGGCGCAGGCTGCTGCTGCTCGCGCTCGTCTCCCTGGCGCTGTTCCTGCCGGGCTTCTTCTCCCTGCCGCCGGTCGACCGCGACGAGGCGCGCTTCGCCCAGGCCTCGAAGCAGATGATCGAAAGCGGCGATTTCGTCGACATCCGCTTCCAGGACGAGCCACGGCACAAGAAGCCGGCCGGCATCTACTGGCTGCAATCGGCCGCGGCGATGCTGCTCGGGCGCGGCGCCGACTCGGAAATCTGGGCGTACCGTCTGCCGTCCCTCGCGGGCGCGGTACTGTCGGTGCTGCTCACCGCCGCGACCGGCGCCCGCCTGTTCGGCGCACGGACCGGCGCCGCCGCCGCGATGCTGCTCGCAGGCTCGGTCCTGCTCGGCGTCGAGGCGCGGCTCGCGAAGACCGATGCGGTCCTGCTCGCCTGCATCCTGGCGGCGCAGCTCGCCCTGGCCCGCGTCTGGATGGAGCGCCACGGGACGCCGCCGGCCCCGTCCAACCTGCTTCTGTTCTGGCTGGCGATCGGCGCCGGACTTCTGGTCAAGGGGCCGATCATCTTGCTCGCCTGCGGCGGCACGGCGCTGCTGCTGTCGCTGTGGCAGCGCAGCGGCCGCTGGCTCCTCCGGCTGCGGCCGGGGCTCGGCCTGCCGGTCGCCTGCCTCGTCGTCCTGCCCTGGCTGGTCGCCATCGCGCTCGAGAGCGATGGCGCCTTCTTCCGCGCGTCGGTCGGGCAGGACCTGCTCGGCAAGGTGCTGACCGGCCAGGAGTCCCACGGCGCGCCGCCCGGCTACTACGCCGTCGCGGTATGGCTCACCTTCTGGCCGGCCTCGCTGCTGCTCTTCCTCGCCCTGCCCTGGATCTGGACGCATCGGCGCGACGACGCCGTGCGGTTCTGTCTCGCCTGGATCCTGCCCCTGTGGATCGTCTTCGAGCTGGTGATGACGAAGCTGCCGCATTACGTGCTGCCGGCCTATCCGGCGCTCGCTCTGCTCGCCGCGCGCGCCCTCGCCGACGGGCTGCCGGCGCCCGGGCCGGCGACGGCTGCCGGCCGCTGGGGGAGGCGGCTGCGCCGGGTGGTGGCTCCGGTCTGGCTGGCGCTCGCCGTCACGCTCTGCGCCGCGCTGATCGGGCTGTCCCTGAAGCTGGACCCGGACGCCCTCCATGTACCCGTCCTCGGCGCCGTCGCCGTGATCGGCGCGTCGGCTCTCGTGCTGTGGCAGCTGCGGCGCGGCCGCCACGACGTCCTGCCGATGCTGCTTCTCCTGCCGGCGCTCGGCCTGGCTTGGCTGGGCTATGAAGGGACGCTGCGGCCCACGGCGGCGCTGTGGCCGAGCGCGAACGTCGCGGAGCTCGTGGCGGAGGTTCGGACGACCTGCCCGACCGCGCTCGTCGCCGCCGCGGGCTATCGCGAGCCGAGCCTCGTCTTCCTGCTCGGGACCGGGACCGTCCTGACCGACGGCGCCGGCGCGGCCGCGCATCTGGGCAGCGGCCCATGCGCCCTCGCGCTCGTCGAGCAGCGGGAGGAGCCGGCCTTCAAGGCGGCGCTGTCGCGGGCCGATCCGCCCGAAACCATCGGACGGGTCGCCGGCGTGAACTACAGCAACGGCCGCTCCGTCGATCTCACGCTCTACGGAGCCGCGCGATGAAGGAAAGGCCGGAGACGCTCTGGGTGCTCGCCGGGATCGGCGCGATCGCCGCCCTGATCGCCTTCGCGGACCGGACGCTCTATGTCTGGATGGAGGGGCTCGACGGGCTGCTGATCCAGGCTCTGCGCGACATCACCCAGATCGGCAATGCGCGCTGGTACCTGTTCGGCATGCCGGTCGTCTTCGCCGTCGCGCTCTGGCTGCGGGAGCGGGCGGCCGGCGATCTGGCGCTCGCGCTCGACGGCGTCATGGCCGTGACGGGCTTCGTCTTCCTGGCCGTCGCGCTGTCCGGCATCGCGACCAACGTCCTGAAGTTCGCGATCGGCCGGGCCCGCCCGAAGCTTCTGGACGAGGCGGGGATATACGGGCTGTCTCCCTTCTCCCTCGACCACGCCTATCAGAGCCTGCCGTCCGGGCATACGACGACGCTCTTCGCCGTGGCCGCGGCGCTCGCCTGCCTTGCGCCGCGCTGGCGCATTGCGTTCTACACGCTGGCGCTGCTGCTCGCGGCGAGCCGCACCGCCGTCGGCGCCCATTATCCGAGCGATCTCGTCGCCGGCGCCATGGTCGCGATCGGCAGCGTGCTGCTGCTGCGCCGAGGTCTCGCACGGTGCGGGCTGGTGTTCCGGGAGCTTCCCGGCGGCCGTCTGGTCCCGAAGCCGTCGGTTGCGGCGCTCGCGGCGGCGCTCAGGCGATCCTGAAGGCCGCCAGGTACCTGTCGATGTTCTTCTCGATCTCGACGCCGATGTCGCGCATCAGGAGCTCGGTCATCTCGAACCACAGCCGCTCGCGCTCGTTGAGCGACATGTCCTCGGCGACCGTCTGGCTCCGGCGCGCCTGCGCCGTGATGGTGCCGCGGCGCAGCCCCGAGGTGTTCTCCGCGTCCAGCCTGACCTCGAGGCTCGCGTCGTAGCGATAGGACTGGTCGACGGTGAAGACGCCCTTGATGCCCGTCGTGCGGTCGAGCGGCACCTCGACCACGTCGGCCCGCAGGATGGTGAACAGGGCGCCGCCGTTGTTGCCGGCAGCGACCAGCCGGTCGCGCGCCCAGCGCTCCATCGCGCGCGCGGGCGGCACCGGGAACAGATGCTCCACGTTCGGCTCCATCATCGGCGGATGATAGGAGTCGACGACATCGACCACGGCGACGTCGAGCCGGATGGGCGGCAGGTGCGCATAGGTGAGCTCGGGAAATTCGTAGCGCGACGGCGGGGTGTTGCAGCCGGCCAGCGATCCGGCCGCGGCGGCGGCGAGTCCCGTGATGACGGCGCGACGGGTGACGATCATGTCGACCTCGAGAACAACTGAAACGCGATGATCCGCCCCGAGCATCGCCGCGGCTGACCCGGGCGGTCAAGCCGGCCGGCCGGGCCGGGGATTCTACCGGTCGAAGAGCCGCGCCAGATCGGCCTCGTCCAGGGTGTAGCGGCGGCTGCAGAATTCGCAGGTCACGACCACCTCGCCGTCGACCTTGAGCTCCTCCACCTCGTGCCGCGGCAGGGCGCGCAGCACGGTTTCCACACGATCGCGCGAGCAGCGGCAGCGGGCGCGCATCGAATGCGGCGCGGTGACGCGCACGCCGTCCTCGTGGAACAGGCGATAGAGCAGGTCGTTCGGCGCCAGGGCTGGATCGAGCAGCTCGTCCGAGGTGGCGCTCGCCATCAGCACCATCGCGCGGCGCCAGCCTTCCTCGGCGTCCTCACCGGCCGGCTGCGCGCCGCCTTCGCCGGGCAGGCGCTGCAGCAGGATGACGCCGGCCCGCCAGCCGTCCTCCTCGCCCGTGGCGGCGCCCACCGCCAGCTTGATGCCGGTCGGGAGCTGCTCCGACTGCCGGAAATAGTGGTGGACGCAGTCGACCAGAGTGGCGCCGTCGAGGGCGACGATGCCCTGGTAGCGCTCCGTGTTGGCGCCCTGGTCGACGGTGAAGGCGAGATAGCCCTGGCCCAGGAGCCGCGGCACCGGCGCGAGCGGCGTGGCGCCGTTCGCGGCGCGGTCGGCGAGCCGCCCGGCATCGTAGCTCGCATAGCCGCGCAGGTCGCCGCCGCTGGTCGCATCCGCCACCAGAAGGCCGACCGGCCCGTCGCCCTTGGCCTGCAGGCTGAAGATTCCGTCGTACTTGATGAGGGTGGAGAGTCCGGCCGCGAGGGCCAGCATCTCCGCCAGCAGGGTCGCGACGTCCTCCGGATATTCGTGACGATGCAGCACCTCGTCGACCAGCGGGCCGAGCCGGACGAGCCGTCCCATGACGCGCTGCCCCTCGATATGGAAGGGCTGAACCAGGTCGTCCGGCACGGCCCCGTCGCCCGGCCGTCCGCTCGTCTGTCCCATGCCCATCAGATCGCGCGCCGTCCGTTCAACTTGCGCCGGCCCGCCGGCTCAGATCGCGCCCAGGCACCAGGCGAGGATGCCCTTCTGGGCATGCAGCCGGTTCTCCGCCTCGTCCCAGACCACGGATTGCGGCCCGTCGATGACGTCGGGCGTCACTTCCTCGCCGCGATGCGCGGGCAGGCAATGCATGAAGATCGCGTCCGGCTTCGCCATCGCCATCACCCGGGCATCGACGCGGAACGGCGCCAGCAGATTGTGGCGGTCCGCCGCGTCCGTGTCGCCCATGGAGACCCAGGTGTCCGTCACCACGCAATCGGCATCCCCCACGGCCTCCTCCACGTCGTCGGTGATCGTGATGGGCGCGCCCTGCGCACGTGCCCATTCGACAACGTCAGCGGGGGGCGGGAGTTCCTTGGGGCAGCCGATCCGGAGCTCGAAGCCGAAGCGCCCGGCCGCGTGCAGCCAGGAGGTCGCCATGTTGTTGCCGTCGCCGCTCCAGGCGATCCGCCGGCCCGCGATCGGCCCGCGATGCTCCTCGAAGGTCATCACGTCCGCCATCAGCTGGCAGGGATGGGTGCGGTCGGTGAGCCCGTTGATCACCGGCACGGTGGCGTGCTCGGCAAGCTCCAGGAGCTTCTCCTCCCGCGTCGTGCGCAGCATGATGCAGTCGACGTAGCGCGACAGGACGCGCGCCGTGTCGGCCACGGTCTCGCCGCGGCCGAGCTGCGAGCCGTCGCGCTCCAGCACGATCACTTCGCCGCCGAGCTCCTTGAAGCCCACCTCGAAGGACACCCGCGTGCGGGTCGAGGGCTTCTCGAAGATGAGCGCCAGCGCCTTTCCGGCGAAGGGATGCCCGCCGCCGCCCGTCTTGAAGGCCATGCCCTGCGCGAGGATCCGCCGCAGCGTCTCCGTGTCGAGCTTGTCGAGATCGAGGAAATGCCGCGGCGTGGCGGCGGATCCAGCCTGCATCACGCGGCTCCTTCCGCGACGACCCGGGACCAGGCCTTGCAGGTCGCCTCGATGGTGGCGACCGCCTCCTCGACATGGCGCTCGTCCACGATGAGCGGCGGCAGGATCCGCACCACGTTGTCGCCCGCGCCCACGGTGAGCAGGCCGTTCTCGCGCAGCCTCGCCTGCATCTCGGTATTCGGCACGACGCATTTGAGGCCGAGCATCAGGCCCAGCCCGCGTACCGAATCCAGCACGAGCGGGTGGCGCCGGACGAGATCCTCGAGCCGGGTGCGCAGCAGCTTGCCCATGCGTTCGACGTTGGACAGGAAGCCGTCGGCCAGCAGGATGTCGAGCACCGCATTGCCGACCGCCATGGCGAGCGGATTGCCGCCGAAGGTCGATCCGTGGCTGCCGACGGTGAGCGCGCGCGCCACCCCTTCCCGGGCCAGGCAGGCGCCGACGGGAAATCCGCCGCCGAGGCCCTTCGCGGTCGCCACGATGTCCGGCGTGATGCCGGCCCATTCATGCGCGAACAGCTTGCCGGTGCGGCCCATGCCGCTCTGCACCTCGTCGAGGAAGAGGAGAAGCCCGAACTCGTCGGCGACCTCGCGCAGCCCGCGCAGATAGTCGGCCGAGGCGGGGGTCATGCCGCCCTCGCCCTGCACCGGCTCGACCAGAATGGCGGCCGTCCTGTCGGTGATCGCGGCCCTGAGCTCGTTCAGATTGCCGAAGGCGACATGGTCGAAGCCGTCGACCTCCGGCGCGAATCCCTTGAGGTGCTTGTCCTGCCCCGCCGCCGAGATGGTGGTGAGGGTGCGGCCGTGAAAGGCGCCGCGGCAGGTGATCACCCGATACCGGTCGGGATCGCCGAAATCGTCGTGGTACTTGCGCACGAGCTTCAGCCCGCATTCCACCGCCTCGGCGCCGGAGTTGGTGAAGAACACGGAATCGGCGAAGCTCGCCGCCACCAGCCGCTCGGCCAGCCGCTCCTGCCCCGGAATGCGGAACATGTTGGAGGTGTGCCACAGCTTGCCGGCCTGCTCGGTCAGGGCCGCCACCAGATGCGGGTGGGCATGGCCCAGCGCCGTGACCGCGATGCCGCTGGCGAAATCCAGATAACGTCGGCCGTCGGCGGCGAAGAGATAGGCGCCCTCGCCCCGTTCGAAGCTGACATCCGCCCGATTATAAGTTGGCATCACCGCTGGAATCACGGCAGCAGTCCTCTCACCATGTCTGCGAGCTCCGGCCGCGAGACGGCGCGGCCGAAGGTTCCTGAAATCCCGATCTGCCGGGAAAAGGCGCAACTATCGGGACAAAGCGGGAACCTGTCAACGGACGCACGCATGGGAAGTTCGTGGCGCGCCCGCTCGCGGCGGACGGCCGCGTCAGTAGATGCGGGTGATCCGGTAGCCGCGCAGCTGCAGCAGGCGGAGCATGCCCTCCTCGCCCGGGAGGTGGAGGGCGCCGACGGCGACGAAGGTTCCGCCCTTTTCGAGGAGCGGCAGGGCGCGGGCCACCATGCCGTGATTGCGGTCGTCGAGGAGGTATTGCCGGAATTCCCGCATCGTGCCCTGCATCTCGGCAAGGCCTTGCGATTCGAAATCGGCATAGATCGCGGCGACGTCGCCGGCGAGATACTGCGCCTTCATCCGCACATAGGATTTCGGATCGCGCCGGTCGTAGAGGGCGCTGCGCATGAACTCCAGCTCCTGCTCGTCCGTGAGCCGGTCGAACGGGGCGAAATGCTCCGCCGCCGTCTCGAGGCCGAAGACCAGCTTGCCGTCCATCCCGGCCTCGTTGCGCAGCCAGTCGTCGAGGAAGCGGTGTCCCTGGCGGGCGCCGTCGCTCTGGACCTCGTCGGAGCCGAACATGAAGCCGACATACCAGGGGCGCAGCTCCTGCGCCTCCTCCCGCTTCACGCGATACCGGCTGAGCACGCGCATCGCCTGCTCGAACAGCTCCGGCCCGGCGATCTCCTCCAGCGTCTGCCCTTCGGGCAGGCGCATCGCCCTCTGCATGTGGTCGTCCACCGTGCCGTTCCAGATCACTTCGACGGCGAGGCGGCGCGAGCTGCGGAAGGCCTCGGCGACCGGCTCCGGCAGGTCGAGCACGTCGAGATCCGCCACGTGCATGGTGCCGAACAGGTAATTGGGCGGCCGGCCCTCGCGCTCCACCTCAAACAGCAGCCCCTGGCCGAACGGAATCTCGCCCGCCGCCGCCGCGCCCGGCAGCAGCAGCGCCAAGGCGACCGCCAGCCGCGTCAGGACCCTCCGCAGCAGATCCGCCATCCCACGCACTCCCTGCGCGCACATCTCCAGGCGATCAGGGTGACCGGCCTGGATTAAGGAGCCGTGAAGCCGCTAAGTCGTTCTTTTCCTGGAGAATACTGCGGCGTCAGGGCTTCAGCCGGTAGCCGCGCCGGAGCAGCCGATGGACTGCATACAGGAGGATGGCGTCCACGGCGATCAGCAGCACGACCCCCACGGCGAGCGAGCCGTCGGCGCGGCCGGTGAAGCCGTAGCGGACGCCGTCGATCACGTAGAACACCGGATTGAGCTGGACCAGGATCCGGCCCACCGGCGGCAGCGCCTCGATCGAATAGAACGTGCCGGAGAGGAATCCGAAGGGCAGGACGAAGAAGGTCGTGGCCGCCGCGTAGTGGTCCCAGCGCGCCGCCCACAGCCCGACGATGACGCCGGCCAGCGCGTGCAGCAGGGCGCCCGCCAGGGCGAAGAACAGGATCGCCGCCGGGTCGGCGAGCGGCAGGTCGACGAAGACCCGTTCCGCGGCCAGCACGACCGCCCCGGTGATGAGCCCCGCCGAGGCGGCGGCGCCCGCATAGGCGAGGCTGCGCTCCAGCGCGGTCAGCGGCGCCATCAGCAGGTCCGCCATCATGCCTTCGAGCTTGTCGAACAGGATCGAGATCGAGGTGGTGTCGAAGGCTCGCTCGCAGACGATGTAGGCGGCGAGGCCGGGCGCCACGAACTGCATCAGCGCCACCCCGCCCATGGTCACGCCCTCGCCGCCCAGCGCGAAATGGAAGATCGCGAGATAGAGGAGGCACAGCACCGTCGGCCCGAGGATCGAGTCCGGATAGTACTTGAGCACCCGCAGCAGCTCGCGCCGGTAGAAGGTGGCGAGTCCGACCCAGTTGACCCGTGAGAACTGTCGCGGACGCGGCGCGCCCGGCCGGGCTGCGGCCTCGGGTCGGGCGAATGTCGGCCGCGGCTGCATGGGACTGTGTCCGACCGCTCAGGCCTTGAGCTTCCACCCGGTGGCCATGAGCCGCCAGGTGAGCACCGCCAGGGCGACATTGGCGCCGGTCATCACCGCGAGCCCGGCGGCCAGCGAGCCGTCGGCATGGCCGATGAAGCCGTAGCGGAACCCGTCGATCATGTAGAAGAACGGGTTGAGATGGGCGACGAGCTGCCAGGGCTCCGGCAGGCGCTCGATCGAGTAGAACGTGCCGGACAGGAAGGCGAGCGGCGTCACCACGAAGTTCGTGACGGCGGCCAGGTGGTCGAACTTGTCCGCCCAGATGCCGGCGAGCATGCCGATGAGCGACAGCAGAAGGCTCGCGGCGACGGCGTGGAACAGCACGAATCCCAGGCTGTGCAGCCCGAACGGCGTCACGACGGCCATGGCGATCCCCACGGCCAGCCCCACCATCAGCCCGCGCGAGACGCCGCCCGCCGCGAAGCCCAGCGTGAGCTCCGCCGCCGACAAAGGCGGCATCAGCACGTCGACGATGTTGCCCTGGATCTTGGAGATGATCAGCGAGGACGAGGTGTTGGCGAAGGCGTTCTGCACCATCGCCATCATGATGAGCCCCGGCGCCAGGAACTGCAGGAACGGCACGCCGCCCACGCTGGCGCCGGCGCGCCCGAGGGCGAGGCTGAAGATCGCCAGGAACAGCAGGGTGGTGACCAGCGGCGCGAGCACGGTCTGCGTCGCGACCTTGACGAAGCGCCGGACTTCCTTGGCGTAGAGGGTCCACAGGCCGACCCAGTTGACGGGCCCGAGGCGGCGCGGTGCGGGAGGAGCGGGCTGCATGCGAGATGACGTGGGCTGGCCGGGGCGGACCATAGGCCCGCCCCCGGCAGGGCGCAACCCCGGGGAGGCCGGCTGATTTCCGCCGGGCCGCGTGGCATCATCGCCGCATGGCACGCAGCAGAACCGCGCCCGACGCGGCCGCGAGTCCGTGAAACCTCCCGGCCGGAGACGAGGGGGCGGGCCCGTCACCGCCGAAACCCTGCACGACCAGGCGCTTCGCTACCTCGCCCGCTTCTCCAGCTCGGCCGCCAATCTGCGCCGCGTGCTGCGTCGGAAGGTGGAGCGTTCGGCCGAGCTCTACGGCACCGATCGCGACGCCGGGCTGGCCGAAGTCGAGCGCCTGGTGGCGCGGCTGACCGCATCGGGCGCCGTCGATGACGGGCGCTTTGCCGAGGGGCGGGCGGCCAGCCTGTTCCGGCGCGGCGCCTCGCGCCGGGCCATCGCCGCGACGCTCGCCGCCAAGGGCGTCGACGGCGCGCAGATCGAGACCGCCCTTGCCGGCCTCGGCGAGCTTGCCGCGGATCCCGAGCTCGCGGCGGCCGTGGCCTATGCCAGGCGCCGGCGGATCGGCCCCTGGCGCGCCGGGGACGCACGGGCCGCCTGGCGCGGCAAGGATCTGGCGGCGCTGGCCCGGGCCGGATTCGCCCTGGGGATCGCCCGGCGGGTGATCGAAGCCGATTCGGCCGAGGCGCTGCTGGCCGAGGCAGAAGGCGGATAGGCGCGGCGGGCCGGCGACGGCGCCGCCCTATGCGCCCGGCGCCTTCGCCGGATCGCCGACGCCGATCTTGCGCGATTCGGTTGCCGGCGGCGGTGGCTGCTCGGCGATGAAATGCACCGTGCGCTGCGGGAACGGCATCTCGATGCCGCGCTCGTCGAACAGCGCCTTCAGGCGCCGGTTGAACTCGCGCGCGACCCCCCACTGCTTTCCGGCGGGCGTCTTGATGCGCGCCAGCACGACCAGCCCCGCCTCGGTGAACTTGTCGAGGCCGATCACTTCCAGATCTTCGAGCATCGAATAGCGGAACTCGTCGCTCTCGCGCATGCCGGCCGCGACGTCGCGCATCGCCTGCGTCACCTGGTCGACGTCGCTGTCATAGGCGACGCCGACGCTGAAGCTCGCATAGGCGAAGTCCTTGGTCATGTTCTTGACCGTGGTGACGGAGCTGAACGGGATGGTGTGGACGCTGCCATTCCCGTCGCGCAGGCGGATCGAACGGATCGTCATGGCCTCGACGCTGCCCGAGGCGCCGCCGATATCGACCACGTCGCCGATCGAGACCGTGTCTTCCGCCAGGATGAAGAAGCCGGTGATGACATCCTTCACCAGCGTCTGCGCGCCGAAGCCGATGGCGAGGCCGACCACGCCGGCACCGGCGAGCAGCGGCGCGATGTTGACGCCGATCTCGGAGAGCACGATGAGCGTCACCACCACGGCCACGACGACGCGGACCGCATTGCGCAGCAGCGGCAGCAGGGTGCGCACCCGGGCGCTGCGCGCGACCGCGTTGCCGAGCGCGTCCTTGGACGCGAGATAGCGCTCGATGAAGACGTCGGTGATCTCCAGCAGCAGGACGGCGAGCAGGAGGACGATCACGATGGTCACCGCGCCCCCGGTCAGGCGGCGCCCGAACTCGCTCTCCAGCCAGGCGAAGGAGTCGACGCCCCAGATCTCTAGCAGCCAGAGCGCCGCGACGACGTAGAGGACGATGCGGAGCAGCTTCTCGAAGCCGGGGAGAAAGCGGTTGGCGCGCCCTTCGAGCCGGGGGAAGCGCTGCCGCAGGTCCTGCGACAGCGCGAAGCCCCGCGTCACCGTCTGCCGCAGCAAGGCGAGCGCGATCCGCAGCAGGATCAGCACGACGGCGGTGAGCACCGTGGCGCGCAGGAGGAACTCGAACCCGCCCGGAACGGCGAGCGCCCAGATCACATAGACCGCCGCTACGTACACGATCGCCAGGACGTGCCAGACGTCGGCGAACCGCTGGCGCAGCGTGCCGGGCACGGCCGGCCGCTCCTGGGCGAGCGCCGCGCCCATCGGGGTCGTTCGCGGCCGTCCGCGCAGCCGATCCGCCACCGCCACCCGGTTCTGCAGGATCAGCACCACGATCATGCCGGCGACGAACAGCCCGAGCACGCGCAGCAGCATCGCATAGGCCGGCGGCGGGAAGCCGAGCAGCAGGGCCGCCTGGACCGTGAAATAGCCGTAGACGCTGATCGCGGCGAGCCGGATCACCCAGATGAACACGTAATGGGCGGTCTCGTCGCTCATCCGCGGCAGACGCATGGCCGGGGCGTGCGGCGCCAGCATCATCGCGGCGACGGCGCGCACGACCTGGACGATGATGTTGGCGTTGACGAAGGCGAGCACGACCAGCCGGGTCGCCGGGCGCGGCTCGGTGAGCGGCAGGACCCCGTAGGCGGCCGCCGCGAAGGCGGCGACCGGCAGCAGCTCCAGAAGCCCCCGCACGACGAGCATCAGCGCCTTGACCCAGGCCGCGTCGTGCCGGCGCGCCTCCAGGCCGCGACTCGGGCGGCGCAGCAGCCGGCCGACGACCCAGCGCGCGAGGAAGCCGCTGCCGAGCACCAGGACGAGCTTGCCCGCGATCTCCAGCCATTTCTGACGAACCGCCGGATCGCCCGCATCCGCGATCATCGCGTCCGCCGCGATCACCGGCGGCGT
>DAIMFL010000036.1:24715-25427 GCA_036724615.1 Alphaproteobacteria bacterium
CCCGGGTGACCGCCTGGACCCGTTCCGACAGCATCTCCAGCAGGGCGGCCCCGACGCCATGGACGGCGAGCGGCGGCTCCTCCTCCGTCTCCCGGGCGGCCTTCAGCAGCTTCAGCTGCTCGACCAGCTTCGCCCGCTGCTCGGGGTCCTCGATCGTGCGCAGGATCGCGTCGACTTCCTCGGCGCTGAAGGCGGGCGCGGCAGGCTGCTCCTGGGCTCCCGCCGGCGCGGCGGCGAGCAGCAGCATCGTAAGCAGCAGGAGGAGCAGGGCCGCGACCGTCCGACGTCCTGCGGTCCGCCCGGATCTGGTCACGGGGAGCGCAATCGGCGAGACTGGTGACCGCATGGAATGCCTTGAGATGTCTGGAGACGGTTCGAGTGAGGCCATGACTGTCACGATCTACCACAATCCGCGCTGTAGCAAATCGCGGGCGACGCTGCAGCTTCTGCGCGACCGCGGCGTCGAGCCGACGGTGATCGAGTACCTGACCGACCCGCCCGACGCAAGGCGGCTGCGCCAACTCGTCGACCTGCTGGGCATCGCGCCGCGCGAGCTGATGCGCAAGGGAGAGGCCGTCTACAAGGAGAAGAATCTCGCCGACCCGAAGCTCGACGAGGCGGCGCTCATCGCCGCGATGGTGGCGGACCCGATCCTGATCGAGCGTCCGATCGTGGCGGTGAAGGACGCGAAGGGGGAGCGCGCCGCGCTCGG
>DAIMFL010000037.1:0-25239 GCA_036724615.1 Alphaproteobacteria bacterium
GCTTGCCCGCCGAAGCTCGGCGCAGCCGAGCGAAGGGGGGAGCTGGGTGAGGGGGTGACGGCTCGGTGTGAACGGGGCAAGTCTAGCGGCCCCCCTCGTCCTCGCCCTTCGACAAAAAGCTCAGGAGGCTCGGGACGAGGCCTCCGAAGAGGTCCTCATGGTGAGCTTGTCGAACCATGAGGACCTGTTCGCGCCTACTGCGCCGTCTGGGCGATGGTGAGGTCGGCCTTGAGGGCCAGGCAGTCGGTCTTCTGCGCCTCGAGCAGCTTGCAGGCGGACCGCGCGTCCGCCTCGGTCAGGCCGACCACCCGGGCGCGATAGAACTTCGCGTGGTCCACCACGATCCGGGCATGGCCCAGCAGGTCGGGCAGCACGCGCACCGCCCGCTCGGCGGCGAGCTGGGCCGGCGCGAACCGGCTATAGGCGCCGACCTGCACCGCCCACTGACCCGTCTCGCGGGTCACCTGGATCATGCCTGCCACGTCGCTGGCGGCGAGCTGGACGGGCACGTCCGGCTTCACCGGGGGCACGATGCCGAGCGCCGCGATCGTCGGCATGGACGGCGCGGTCCGGCTGGCGCTGCGGTTGGTGGCGAAGCCGCGGTCGAGCAGGTCGGCCATGTGGTCGTCGCGCGTCTTGGCGGTGCGGCCGCCGAGCACGATGGCGATCAGCCGGCGCCCGTCGCGCACGGCGGAGCTGGCGAGGTTGAAGCCGGACGCCCGGATGTAGCCGGTCTTCAGCCCGTCCGCCCCGGCATAGTTCAGCATCAGCCGGTTGTGCGTCTTGTAGGTCCTGCCCTTGTAGGTGAAGCTGGTGACCGAGAAATAGTGGTAATGCTGCGGAAAATCGCGCATCAGCGCGGCCGAGAGCGTGGCCAGGTCGCGCGCCGTGCTCTTCTGGCCGGAGTCGGGCAGGCCGGAGGCGTTGCGGAAGGTGGTGTTCATCATCCCGAGATCGCGGGCCTTGGCCGTCATGGCCTGGGCGAACTGCGACTCGGTTCCGCCGAGCGCCTCGGCGACGACCGTGGCGACGTCGTTGGCGGAGCGGATGATGAGCGCCTTGACGGCCTGCTCGACGGTCAGCGTGTCGCCGCGCTTGAGCGCCAGGTTCGTCGCCGGCTGCTGGGCGGCCCGTTTGGAGACCTTGAGCGTGCTGTCGAAGCTGAGCTCCCCGCGCTCCACCGCCTCGAACAGCATGTAGAGCGTCATCATCTTGGTCAGCGAGGCGGGGAACTTCCGCTGGTCGGCATGGCGCTCATGCAGCACCTCGCCGGTATCGGCGTCGATGACGATGGAGGCGTATTTCGGGTTCGAGGCCGCCGCGGCCGGGCCGACGGCGAGGATCGCCGCGGCGCAGAACGCCATGATTGCGGAGAAAACGACGCGTCGCAGAATGGCGGAAACGCCCTGACCCGATACCCCCATTGCCCCCTGTTCCATCCTGGTGGTGACCCCGAGAGTGCTGATCCTAAAAAATGCCTGATTCGTTGTCTACATACAGCCATAATCTTTAACATCGTCTTAACCTCCCGGCGGGAACTCCCGGTAACCATCGCGGAAAATGCCGTTCATGAGCAGTGCTGACGTCGCCCGGCGCCGGATCGGGCGCGGGTTCCTGCCGGCCATCATGGGCCTGGTCCTCGCTGCCGTCCTCGCCGGTTGCGCCTATCGCGGCGGGATCGACGAGCCGGCGCTGCGGCGCGCCTCCTGGTTCAGCTACCTGGATGGCGCCGATCTGCGGGAAAGCTGCGGTCCCGGCGCCGTGGACCGGTACCGGCTGGTCTACAATGGCCGTTACACGGAGCAGCTGCGCAGCTACGAGGTCACGGCCGACGGGACGGGTGGCGGGCTCCTCGTCGCGCGCGCCCTGAACCAGGCCAATCTCACGGAGCTCCGCCTCGACGATCTGCAAGCGCCCTGGCGCTGGAAGCGCTCGGAAACCCGCCTCACCCCCGCGGAAATGGACGCGCTGGTGGGCGCATTCGCGGCGAGCGGGCTGTTCGGCCCGCCGCCGGACGGGCTGCGCCTGCGCTCATGGGAGTTCTACTGGGTCGCGAGCGCCTGCCGCGACGGCCGGTTCCACTTCTCGGCCTGGACCCATCCCGGCGACCGCTGGGACGCGCTCGCCTTCCCGGACCTGCTCTACGCCGAGGACGAGACCGGGGTCGCGGTGAATCCGCCGCGGGAGATCTCCGCCGGCGAGCGCTTCGGGACCCGCGGCGGCAAGGGCCAGCGGGGCAGCGAGCTCCGCTTCACCCTCCAGGTCGACGAGGACGGGCTTGGCGGGATCGCCGCCCTCGGCTGGTGACGGCCGGCCGGGCCGCCGGGCGGCGCGCCTCGATTCCGCCCAGATTTCTCGGCAGGGTCTTTGCCGGAGGCGTCGCGATCCAATATCATTGGCGGTGATGGAACGTAGGCCGGAAGGGCGCATTCTGGCGGTATGAGCGACAACGACATCTCCCGACGGGACGGGCCGGCGACCGGCGTCGTCGTCAAGAGCAAGCCCAAGACCAAGAAGCCCTCGATGTACAAGGTGCTGTTGCTCAATGACGACTACACGCCGATGGAGTTCGTGGTTCACATTCTCGAGCGGTTCTTCTCGAAGAACCGCGAGGAGGCGACCCGTATCATGCTGCACGTCCACCGCCGTGGCGTCGGGGTGTGCGGCGTCTATACTTACGAGGTGGCGGAGACGAAGGTCACCCAGGTGATCGATTTCGCCCGTCGTCACGAGCACCCGTTGCAGTGCACCTTGGAAAAGGAGTAGGCCGCCGCGATGCTCTCCCCCAATCTCGAACAGACCCTGCACCGTGCCCTGGCCTATGCGAACGAGCGGCGGCACGAATACGCAACGCTCGAGCATCTCTTGCTCGCGCTCACCGAGGACCAGGACGCGGTCGCGGTGCTCCGGGCCAGCAATGTCGACCTCGAGCGCCTGCGCCGCGACATCGTCGAGTACATCGACGGCAAGCTCGCCATTCTGTTGACCGCGCGCGGCGTGGAGGCGAAGACCACCGCCGGGTTCCAGCGCGTGCTGCAGCGCGCCGCGATCCACGTCCAGTCCTCGGGTCGTGAGGAGGTGACCGGCGCCAACGTGCTGGTCGCGCTGTTCTCCGAGCGCGAGAGCCACGCCGTGTTCTTCCTGCAGGAACAGGACATGTCGCGGCTCGATGCGGTGAACTACATCAGCCACGGCATCGCCAAGGCGCGCAACCGGGCCGAGACCCGGCGCGTGCACGGGGCCGACGCGGACGCCGCGGCGGACAAGACGGTCAAGACCGGCAGCGAGGCGCTCGACGCCTATTGCGTCGACCTCAACAAGAAGGCGGCCAGCGGCAAGATCGATCCGCTGATCGGCCGGGAGATGGAGGTCGACCGGACCATCCAGATCCTCTGCCGCCGGCAGAAGAACAACCCGCTCTATGTGGGCGACCCCGGCGTCGGCAAGACGGCGATCGCGGAAGGCCTGGCGCGGCGCATCGTGCGCGGCGAGGTGCCCGACGTGCTGAAGAACGCCCGCATCTACTCCCTCGACATGGGCTCGCTCCTCGCCGGCACCCGCTACCGCGGCGATTTCGAGGAGCGGCTGAAGGCGGTGCTGGCCGAGCTCGAGGCGATGGAGGGCGCGGTGCTCTTCATCGACGAGATCCACACGGTGATCGGGGCGGGGGCGACGAGCGGCGGGGCGATGGACGCCTCGAACCTGCTGAAGCCGGCGCTGGCCAGCGGCACGCTGCGCTGCATCGGGTCCACCACCTACAAGGAGTACCGGAACTATTTCGAGAAGGACCGGGCGCTGGTGCGCCGGTTCCAGAAGATCGACGTGAACGAGCCCTCGCTCGAGGACTCGGTCAAGATCCTCATGGGGCTCAAGCCCTATTACGAGAAGCACCACAAGGTACGTTACACCGCCGACGCGATCCGCACCGCGGTCGAGCTCTCCTCGCGCTACATCGGCGACCGCAAGCTGCCCGACAAGGCGATCGACGTGATCGACGAGGTCGGCGCCGCGCAGATGCTGGTGCCGGAGAACAAGCGCAAGAAGACCATCGGCGTGAAGGATGTCGAGGCGGTGGTCGCGATCATCGCGCGCATCCCGCCGAAGAGCGTGTCGCGCGACGACAAGACCGTGCTCAAGAACCTCGAGCGCGACCTCAAGACCATGGTGTTCGGCCAGGACAAGGCGATCGACGCTCTGGCCAGCGCCATCAAGCTCGCCCGCGCGGGGCTGCGGGAGCCGGAGAAGCCGATCGGCTGCTACCTGTTCTCTGGCCCGACCGGCGTCGGCAAGACCGAGGTGGCGCGCCAGCTCGCCCGGAGCCTGGCCATCGAGCTCATCCGCTTCGACATGTCCGAGTACATGGAGCGCCATACGGTCTCGCGGCTGCTCGGCGCGCCGCCGGGCTATGTCGGCTTCGACCAGGGCGGCCTGCTGACCGACGCCATCGACCAGCACCCGCACGCGGTCCTGCTGCTCGACGAGATCGAGAAGGCCCATCCCGACTTGTTCAACGTGCTGCTGCAGGTGATGGACCACGGCAAGCTCACCGACCACAACGGCAAGCAGGTCGACTTCCGCAACGTCATCCTCATCATGACCACCAATGCGGGGGCCGCCGATCTCGCCAAGCCGGCCATCGGCTTCGCCCGCGAGGCGCGGATCGGCGAGGACACCGACGCGATCAACCGCATGTTCTCGCCGGAGTTCCGCAACCGCCTCGACGCCACCATCGCGTTCTCCAACCTGAGCCCGGACGTGGTGGCGCGGGTCGTCGACAAGTTCGTCATGCAGCTGGAGGCGCAGCTCGCCGACCGCCAGGTGACGATCGAGCTCACCGACGCGGCGCGCGACTGGCTGGCCAAGGCCGGATTCGATCCGCTCTACGGCGCGCGGCCGCTCGCCCGCGTGATCCAGGAGAACATCAAGAAGCCGCTCGCCGAGGAGCTGTTGTTCGGCCGGCTGGAGAAGGGCGGCACGGTCCGCGTCGACGTGGCGGACGGCAAGCTCACCTTCGGCTATCCCGAGGAGAAGGTCTCGACCGGCAGGAGCGCCGGCCCCGGCGAGGACGGCGGTGGCGGGCCCGGCGGCGACGATCGCGGCCCCGGCGGCAAGCCCCCGGTTCTGACCCCCGGCCCGAAGCTCCCCGTGCTGGTGGAGTAGCGCTTCCGCCAGCCCTCACCCCGACCCTCTCCCCTCCGGGGAGAGGGGGCGCTGCGGCGCGGTTTGCGCTTGATGTTCCCCTCGCCCCGGAGGGGAGAGGGAGGGGCCCGCCGCGATAGCAGCGGGAGGGTGAGGGCCATTTCGGCCGCACGGAATGGTCGACGGGTCGTGGTAATGCTTTCTCCGGCGGGCGAGTCGGTCACGCGCCGCGCTCTCTCCGGAACGGCGAGAACTCCGCCAGCGCCTCGCCTTCCTCGCGGACTGCGCGCGCTTCGCGCTTCAGGAAATCCGCCACCGCCGCCGCGAAATTCGGATCGGCGACCCAGTGCGCGCTCACCGTCTCCACGGGCAGGTAGCCGCGCTGGATCTTGTGCTCGCCCTGCGCCCCGGCCTCCACGCGCGCGAGCCCGCGTGCGATCGCGAATTCGATGGCCTGGTAGTAGCAGGCCTCGAAATGCAGGAACGGGAAATCGCCGATGCAGCCCCAGTTGCGGCCGTAGAGCGCGTCGCCGCCGATCAGGTTGAGCGCGCCGCCGATCAGCCGCCCGTCCTGCTCCGCCATGACGAGCAGGATGCGGTCGGCGAGGCCGGCGCCGATCAGGTCGAAGAACTCCCGCGTCAGATAGGGGCGGCCCCATTTCCGCCCGCCGGTATCCATGTAGAAGCGGAAGAACGCGTCCCAATGGACGGGGCGGATGTCGGACCCGGTGAGCGGCAGCAGCCGGATTCCCTGGTCGGCGACGGCCTGCCGCTCCTTCCGGATCGCCTTGCGCTTGCGGGACGACAGGGCGGCCAGGAAATCGTCGAAGCTGCCATAGCCGGGGTTGTGCCAATGATACTGCAGCCCGCGCCGCAGCATGAGCCCGGCGGCTTCGAGCACGGCCGCGTCCGCCTCGCGCGCGAAGGTGACGTGGAGCGAGGAGACGCCGAGCTGCTCCGCCGCGGCGACGAGACCGGCGGCGAGGGTCGCGCGCGCGGTCTCCGCCTCCGGGCCGGGGCGCACCAGCAGCCGCGGACCCGGCACCGGGGTGAAGGGGACCGCGACCAGGAGCTTCGGATAATACCGGC
This sequence comes from Alphaproteobacteria bacterium, assembly GCA_036724615.1. Lineage (GTDB taxonomy): Bacteria > Pseudomonadota > Alphaproteobacteria > Dongiales > Dongiaceae > DAIMFL01. Next base: position 6,229 of record DAIMFL010000037.1, read on the forward strand.
CGCCGGCCCGCTCATAGGCGGCGGCCCAGCCGTGGTCGAACACGTATTCGCCGTAGGAGTGGCCCTTCACGTACATGGGCGCGGCGCCGGCGAGCGCGCCGCTCTCGTCCTCCAGGACGAGATGGCGCGGCAGCCAGCCGGTGCGCTCTGCCACCGAGCCGGAGTCCTCGAGCGCCTTCAGGAAGGCATGCGAGACGAAGGGATTGTCGTCGCCGGCGCAGACGTCCCACGCGCCCGCATCGAGATCGGCGATGCGCCCGACCAGCTTCAGCACCGCCTGGTCGCTGCCGTCAGGCATGGAGGCATGGCTCGGAAGTGCCGCTCATGGCCACCAGATTGGGGCATCCGGGCGGGGAGGCAAGGGGAAAGCGCCGCTCTATCGCCGGCCAGCCATTCCGCCGCGCAAAGTCGATAGGAGACCACGGAGACACGGAGGCACAGAGACGACGAGCGACGGCGAGGCCTCACCACCACTCGGTGTCATCGCCGGGCCCTCATCCCGAGCTTGTCGAGGGAGACCCGGCGATCCATCGGGCCGTTTGCGCAAGCCGATGAATGGATGCGCGGGTCAAGCCCGCGCATGACAGCCTTTCTCTGTGTCTCTGTGTCTCTGTGGTGATCCTTCTTATCTCACGCGATCTCGAGCACCGCGTCGACCTCGACGGCCAGGTCGAGGGGCAGCACGTTGGTGCCGACCGCGAAGCGCGCGTGCTTGCCGACGTCGCCGAACACCTCGACCATCAGGTCGGACACGCCGTTCGCCACTTTCGGCTGGTCGGTGAAGTCGTCGGTGGAGTTCACGAACACGCCGAGCTTCACCACCCGCTTCACCCGGTCGAGATCGCCGCCGAGCGCCGCCTTTGCCTGGGCGATGACGTTGAGGCCGCAGAGCCGCGCCGCCTGCTGGCCGTCCTCGACCTTGAACGCCTTGCCGAGCTTGCCGACATACTTGAACTCGCCGTTCCACACGGTGACCTGGCCGGAGACGAACAGGAGATTGCCCGCGATGACCGCCGGAACGTAGTTGGCGACGGGAGCCGCCGCTTTCGGCAGCTCGATTTTCAGCTCCTGCAGGCGCGCGTCGATCTTTCCGGCCATGATCTTCTCCTTTCGTGAAATGGCGCGCGGAGAATAGACGAGGCCCGCGGGGGCGATCCAGCCTGCAGGCGGCACGTGGCGCGCCGCCTGCGTCATGGCCGAACGGTCGGAGGGGGAGGGGAAGAGCCGGGCCCGTGCCGCCGTCACGAGCCCGGAAGTTTCACAGGGAGAACAAGAGATCACTTCGAGTACGCGTACGCATGAGCTTGGTCGTACTCCCTCCCGAGGGGCCGCGGTCCCTCAGGAGCAGCCGCTGGTCGAGCCGCAGGTCGCGCATTTCATGCACGTCCCGTTGCGGACCAGCGTGAAGTTGCCGCACTCGCCGCAGGCGTCCCCTTCGTAGCCCTGCAGACGCGCCTCGCGGATACGCTCGAGACGGTCGTCTGCCACCTGGGTGAGCACGGCCCCGACAGCGACGGCGGCGGAGCCGGCGCTGACGAGCCCCGACGCGACGGCGGTCGTCGCGTTCAAGTCCCTGTTGGCGGCGGCCATGCCGGCCGCCGCGCCTCCCTGCACGGCGGCCTCGCCGACGCCGCGCAGGACGATCAGGTTGCTCTTGCGGATGTAGCCGGTGCTGGCGAACCGCTCCAGCACCGGGGCTTCCTTGGCCGGCAGATCGGCCTCGCGCCGCCCGCCGCCCATGCTGTCGGGCAGCAGATCCTCCGGCTGGGCATGCGCCAGCTCGTTGCGGCCGAGATAGGAGATGGCGAGCTCGCGGAAGATGTAGTCGAGCACCGAGGTCGCCATCTTGATGGTGTCGTTGCCTTCGACCATGCCGTTCGGCTCGAACCGGGTGAAGGTGAAGGCCTCGACGAACTCCTCGAGCGGCACGCCGTATTGCAGGCCGATCGAGATGGCGATGGCGAAATTGTTCATCAGGCTGCGGAAGGCGGCGCCTTCCTTGTGCATGTCGATGAAGATCTCGCCGAGGCGCCCGTCCTCGTACTCGCCGGTGTGCAGATAGACCTTGTGGCCGCCGACCACCGCCTTCTGGGTGTAGGACTTGCGCCGGTTCGGCAGCCGGCGGCGCTGGGCCACGGCGACGCGCTCGATCACCCGCTCGACGATGCGCTCGGCGACGAGCGGCGCCTTGGCCGCCGCCGGCGCCTCGACGATCTCCTCGATCTCGTCCTCCTCGTCGCCGAGAAGCGAGGCGGCGAGCGGCTGCGACAGCTTCGATCCGTCGCGATAGAGGGCGTTGGCCTTGAGGCCGAGGCGCCAGGACAGCATGTAGGCGTCCTTGCATTCCTCGACCGTCGCGGCGTTCGGCATGTTGATGGTCTTCGAGATCGCGCCGGAGATGAAGGGCTGCACCGCCGCCATCATCCGGATATGGCTGTCGACCGACAGGAAGCGCTTGCCGATGCGCCCGCAAGGATTGGCGCAGTCGAAGATCGGCAGGTGCTCCGGCTTCAGATGCGGCGCGCCCTCGAGCGTCATGGCGCCGCAGCAATAGGTGTTCGCCTGCTCGACCTGCTGCCGGCCGAAGCCCAGCGCCGTCAGCATGTCGAACGACACGTCGTCGAGCTGTGCCGGGGTGAAGCCCAGCACCGCGGTGCAGAAATCCTCGCCCAGCGTCCACTTGTTGAAGGCGAAGCGGATGTCGAAGGCGGAGGCCAGCGCCGACTCGAGCGCCTGCAGCGTTGCCGTGGTGAAGCCCTTGGCCTTCAGCGCGGCGTGGTTGACGCCGGGCGCGCTCTCCAGCGTGCCGTGCCCGACGGCATAGCGGATGATGTCCTCGATCTCGGTCTCGGCATAGCCGAGGGTGAGCAGGGCCTGCGGCACCGTGCGGTTGATGATCTTGAAGTATCCGCCGCCGGCCAGCTTCTTGAACTTGACGAGCGCGAAGTCGGGCTCGATGCCGGTCGTGTCGCAATCCATCACGAGGCCGATCGTGCCGGTGGGCGCGATCACCGTCGCCTGGGCGTTGCGGTAGCCGTGCCGCTCGCCGAGCTCGAGCGCCTCGTCCCAGGCCCGGCGGGCCGCGGCGGCGAGGCCGGGATCCGGCAGGTTGTCGAGGTCGAGCGGCACCGGGCGGACCGACAGGGTCTCGTAGCCGGACGATTCGCCATAGGCGGCACGGCGGTGGTTGCGGATGACGCGCAGCATGTGCTCGCGGTTGCGCGCATAGCCCGGGAAGGTGCCGAGCTCGCCCGCCATCTCGGCCGAGGTCGCGTAGGCGACGCCGGTCATGACTGCGCTGATCGCCGCGGCGATGGCGCGGCCTTCGGCGCTGTCGTAGCCGAGGCCCATGGACATGAGCAGGCCGCCGATATTGGCGAAGCCGAGGCCGAGGGTGCGATAGTCGTAGGACCGTTGCGCGATCTCGCGCGACGGGAACTGGGCCATCAGCACGGAGATCTCGAGCACGACGGTCCACAGCCGCACGGCCTGGGAGAACGCCTCGGTGTCGAAATGCCCGTCCTCGCGCCGGAAGGTGAGCAGGTTGAGCGACGCCAGGTTGCAGGCCGTGTCGTCGAGGAACATGTACTCCGAGCACGGGTTCGAGGCGTTGATGCGCCCCGAGGCCGGGCAGGTATGCCACTCGTTGATCGTGCTGTCGTACTGCACGCCGGGATCGGCGCAGGCCCAGGCCGCGTAGGCGATCTTCTCCCACAGGTCGCGGGCCTTCACCGTCTTGGAGACCTTGCCGTCGGTGCGGCGGACGAGCTTCCAGTCGCCGTCGTCCAGCACGGCCTTGACGAAGTCGTTGGAGATCCGGACCGAGTTGTTGGAGTTCTGGCCGGAGACGGTGAGGTAGGCGTCCGAATCCCAGTCGGTGTCGAAGACCGGGAACTCGATCTCGGTATAGCCCTGGCGCGCGAACTGGATGACGCGCTGGACGTAGTTCTCCGGGATCATCGCCCGGCGCGCAGCCTTGATCGCCTTCTTGAGCTCGGCGTTCTGCCTGGGATCGAAGCGGTCCTCACCCTCGCCGATCCGGCAGGCCTGGATGACCGCATTGAGATGCGTGCCGGCGAGGCGCGACCCGGCGACCAGCGCCGCCACCTTCTGCTCCTCGCGCACCTTCCAGTCGATGTATTCCTCGATGTCCGGGTGGTCGAGATCGACCGTCACCATCTTGGCGGCGCGCCGGGTGGTGCCGCCGGACTTGATGGCGCCCGCGGCGCGGTCGCCGATCTTGAGGAAGCTCATCAGGCCGGAGGACTTGCCGCCGCCCGACAGGCGCTCGCCCGCGCCGCGCAGCTTCGAGAAATTGGACCCGGTGCCCGAGCCGTACTTGAACAGCCGGGCCTCGCGCACCCAGAGATCCATGATGCCGCCCTCGTTCACCAGGTCGTCGGAGACCGACTGGATGAAGCAGGCATGCGGCTGCGGATGCTCGTAGGCCGAGTCGGAGGCCTGAAGCTTGCCGGTGAGGAAGTCGACGAAGTAATGGCCCTGGGCGGGGCCGTCGATGCCGTAGGCCCAGTGCAGGCCGGTGTTGAACCACTGCGGCGAGTTGGGCGCGCCCATCTGGCGGCACATCATGTACCGCATCTCGTCGTAGAAGGCGCGGGCATCCTCCTCGGTGTCGAAATAGCCGCCGCGCCAGCCCCAGTAGGTCCAGGTGCCGGCCATGCGGTCGAACACCTGCCGGGCGCTGGTCTCGCCGACGACGCGGCGCGGCTCGTCGAGCGTCGCGAGCGCCTCGGAGTCGGGCTCGTGCCGCCACAGCCATTCCGGCACGTTCACCTCGGCGACCGGCTTCAGCCGCGCCGGGACTCCGGCCTTGCGGAAATACTTCTGCGCGAGGACGTCACAGGCGACCTGCGACCAGTCCGCCGGCACTTCGATATCGCGCGCCTGGAACACGATCGACCCGTCCGGATTGCGGATCTCGCTCGTGGTGCGGCGGAACTCGATCTCGGCGTAAGGCGACGTGCCGGCTTCGGTGAATCGACGCGCGATCCGCATGTTCTATGGGCCCCCTTCTTCGTGATCTGTCCCGGCGGGCGCCAACGGCATCGGCGCGGCGCCGGGATGATGCTGCTCGGTGATCCCGCCCGGGCGACCCCAACCCATTGTGTGTGTCGCGTCGGTGCGGACACAAGATATCGCGCCATCCGAGATCCGATGCAAGTGTTTTCGTGCCGGGCGAGAATAACGGCGAGAGTTCGCGCGGCAGTGCAAAATGAAGCAGCTGCAGGCGCAAGTATTGCGCAAACAGTTGCTCGCAGATCCGACTCTGAATTTCTTTAAGTCTGCCCGCTTCCTACGGCGCGCCGTGGGAACGGAGCGGCACTAGCGTGGGCGTATATTGTGCGCAGCCAGTCTTCGACTCGCCGCGCTCCGGCCGCCTGTCCCGGATTCCCGTCCGCTGCCGCTCACCTGCGCGATCAAGCATAGCCGCTAAGCGCAGGGACCTACAGCATTTTGTGGGCGAGCCGCGACGCCAACCACATCATTTTGTGACAGCTCCGAGGCACATGCAAGGGGAAAGTCGGCCTTCCCACAATATGCTGTGGGATGCGGTGCCGATCCGCACAAGATCTAGCTGGGGCACGGTGATGCCGAGGACTCCCTGGCGGCATCCCGCCCGCGCGCCGCCATCAGGGTGAGCATGCCGAGCACCAGCACCACCCCGGCGATCTGCACCGGGCCGAGCCGCTCGCCGAGCACGAGGGTGGCGGCCAGGATGCTCACCACCGGCTCGACGTTCAGCATCATCGCTCCGTGGGTCGGCGCGATGAGGCGAAGCGCCGCGAACCAGGAGGCGAATCCGACGACGTAGAACAAGGTCGCCGCAGTGGCGGCGAGGCCGCCCGCCAGGCTGTCGGGCCAGGCGAGCTCGCCCGCCGCCAGCACGTAGAGCCCCGCGGCCAGCAGCATCCAGGCGTTGGTGCAGAGATTGACCGCCAGCCCGTCATGGCGCCCCATCGCCGCGGCGCCGTAGACGCTGGTAAAGGCGACGCCGACCGCGGCGACGAGGGCGGCCGCCACCCCGCGCGGATCGAGGGTCGCGAAGCTCGGGCCGATCGCCAGGGAAAGCCCGGCGAAGGCGCCCAGCAGAGCGACCGCCTTGGTGGCGGTCATCGACTCGCGGCCGGTCGCCACCACCACCACGCCCACCATCAGCGGGAAGCTGTAGAAGATCATCGCGGCGAGCGAGACGGGGATGTAGGCGACCGAGAACAGATAGCCGGCCGACATCATCAGCGAGAGCACCGCGAGCCCCGCGCTGGCCGCCACGGCCCGGACGGGCAGGCGGATCGGCCGGCCGAGCGCCGCCATCAGCGGCCCGACCAGGCCGACGAAGGCGACGAAGCGCAGCAGGAGCTGGGTGTCCGGATTGCCCCCGTCCCGATAGGCGATGCTGGACAGGGTGGTGATGAAACCGAAGGAGGTGGCGCAAAGCACGATCAGCGCCGTGCCGAGCCAGAAATTCCGGCGGGTGGACGGGGGCGCGATCGCCCCGGCGCTGGCGGTGTCGTCGCAGGCGGACAGGATGGCGTGCCTCCGGCTCCGTCGTGCGGCCGGACGCCGCCCGATTCGGCGGCAATCTACTCGGTCCCGCCCGGCCGGACTAGCGCGGCCGCGACGCGGATCTCGGCGGTTTTCGGCGGAAACTGCGGGCCGGCGGAGGGCCGCAGGGCTGGACGGGGCGGCGGGCCGATGCCATAGTCCGCCCGCCGCGCGAGCCAGGAACTCCGCGGCGACTCGGGGACCGCGCGGTAGCGCCCGCCGGTCCCTTGCGCGAGCGCGACGGACGGACGATGACCCTCGGAACCCGCATCTTCACCTGGCTTCACGGCGAGCTGGTCGGCACCGACCAGTTCGGGAACCGCTACTACCGCGACAAGCGGACGCGCGGGCAGAAGCGGGAGCGCCGGTGGGTGCTCTACAAGGGCGCGCCGGAGGCGTCCAAGGTGCCGCCGGAATGGCATGGCTGGCTGCACAAGATCCTGCCGGACCCGCCGAGCGCGCAGCCGGCGCGGCGCCCGTGGGAGAAGGAGCACGAGCCGAACCGGACGGGCACCGACCTCGCCTATCGCCCGCCGGGCCATATCCTCAGGGGCGGCCGCCGCGACCGGGCGACCGGGGACTACGAGCCCTGGGTGCCGTCCTGAGCGCCGGCCGGCGCTAGTACCCGCCAAGTTGGCGCTGGGGCCGAAGCCGAATCGGGGGAGCGACGATATGAACCGCAACGTCATCGAGACGGTGATGGGTGGGGTCGTGCTGCTGGTGGCCGGCCTGTTCCTGGTGTTCGCCTACACGACCAGCGACGTGCGGCGCCCCGGCGGTTATGAGGTCATGGCGCGGTTCAACCGGGTGGACGGGATCGCGCCGGGCACCGACGTCAGGATGAGCGGCATCAAGATCGGCACGGTCATCGAGCAGGAGCTCGATCCGGAGACCTACCTGGCGGTCGTCCGGCTCAATCTCGAGAACCGCGTGAAGCTGCCGGCCGACACGGTGGCGAAGATCCAGAGCGACGGCCTTCTGGGCAGCAACTACATCGCCCTGGAGCCGGGCGCCGAGGAGGCGCTGATCGAGAACGGCGGCGAGATCCGCTTCACCCAGGACCCGATCAACCTCACCGACCTGCTCGGCCGCTTCGTCTTCTCCGCCGCCGAAGAAGGCACCAAGGGGCAGTGACCCGCGGCAGCCCGTCTGCTCCCTCGCCCGGCGGCGAGGCGCAGCGCTGGGATCCGGCCCGCTACGCCCGCAATGCGGGCTTCGTCGCCGCGCTCGGCGAAGCGCTCATCGATCTCCTGAAGCCGCTCCCCGGCGAGCGCGTCCTCGATCTCGGCTGCGGCGACGGGGCGCTCACCGAAAAGCTCGCGGCCACGGGGGCGACCATCGTCGCCGTCGATGCCAGCGACGCCCAGGTCGCCGCTTCCCGCGCGCGCGGCCTCGACGCGCGGGTGATGGACGGCCAGGCGCTCGCCTTCGACGGCGAGTTCGACGGGGTGCTGTCGAACGCGGCGCTCCACTGGATGCGCCGGCCCGATGCGGTGATCGACGGCGTATGGCGGGCGCTGAAGCCGGGCGGCCGCTTCGTGGCCGAGATGGGCGGCGCCGGGAACGTGGCGAAGATCACGCGGGCGCTCGTCGCCGCGCTCGACCGGCGCGGGATCGACGGCGCCGCGGCGGCGCCCTGGTACTTTCCGACTGCCGAAGAGCAGAGCCGGCGGCTCGCCGCGCGCGGCTTCGACGTTCTGGCGGCAGAGCTCTTCGCGCGTCCCACGCCGCTGCCGGGCGACGTGACCGGGTGGCTGGAGACCTTTGCGGAGAGCTTCACGAACCGGCTTCCCCCGGCCGAGCGGCCCGGATTTCTGGGCGAGGTCGCCGCCGCGCTCGCGCCGGAGCTGCGGGACGGCTCCGGCACCTGGGTCGCCGATTACGTCCGCCTGCGCTTCATCGCCCGGAAGCCGGCGATTTGAGGGCGAGCGCCGCCCTTCTCCCGCCATGTTGCGGTTGCTATCCTGCGGCCGGCCCCGAGGAGGAGCACGATCTTGGGCAAGCCGAACGATGCGCAGGACGAGACGGCGGGCTTCCCGGTCTGGCGCCAGCCGGACGGCCGGCCGGTCTCCTGCGCGGAGAAGATCAAGGTGCTGAACGAGAACCTGGCGGAGATCCGGCAGATGGCGCAGGACGCCCTGGAGGACGCGATTCTCATGGGGTGCGACGAGCGCCAGGTCCGCGAGGTGCTGCGCGGCCTCGTGGACGCCCTCGACAACCCCTATCGCAAGCAGCGGTGACATGAGCACAGGCGGTTGCAGGCGACCCGCCGCGGCGTTGGCGACGGCTGCAGTGCTCGCGCTCGGCACGGCCGGGGTGGCGCAGGCGGATCCGGCCTCGACCGTGGTGCTGCGCGCGCTCGACAAGATCACGGCGCGCGTCTCCATCGTCGAGGTGCCGGTCGGCGGAACGGTGGAGTTCGGCTCGCTGCGGATCACTGCGCGCTATTGCGACAAGCGCCCGCCCGAGGAGACGCCGGAGAGCACCGCCTTCCTGGAGGTGGTCGAGGTGCAGCCGGACGAGGCGCCGGCGACGCGGTTCTCAGGCTGGATGTTCGCCTCGAGCCCGGCGCTCTCGGCGATGGATCACCCGGTCTACGACCTCTGGGTCATCGACTGCACGAACGAGTCGAGCGCGGAGTCCGGCAGCACCGAGTGAAACCGGGCCGGCGCGGCGATCGCCTGGGCCAGCCGGCTGCGATACTCGTCCCTGGGAATTTCGAGCGCGCCGAAGCGCTGCAGGTGCTCGGTCACGAACTGGGTGTCGAGCAGCTGGAAGCTGCCGAGCCGGAGCCTGGCGACCAGGTGGACCAGCGCCACCTTGCTGGCGTCCCGCTCGCGGCTGAACATGCTCTCGCCGAAGAACGCCCCGCCGAGCGCCACGCCGTAGAGGCCGCCCACCAGCTTCTCCTCGCGCCAGCATTCCACCGAGTGGGCGAAGCCCATCTCGTACAGCCGCAGGCTGAGGCGGCGGATCTCGCTGTTGATCCAGGTGTCGGGCCGGCCCTGGGCCGGGGCGGCGCAGCCTTCCACCACGGCGTCGAAGGCGCTGTCGCAGCGCACCTCGAAGCGGTGCTGCCGCACGGTGCGGGCGAGCCGCTTCGGCAGATGGAAGGCGTCGAGCGGCAGGACCCCCCGCTCCTTCGGATCGACCCAGTAGACCTCGCGCTGGTCGCGGCCCTCGGCCATGGGGAAGACGCCGAAGGCGTAGGCGCGCAGCAGGATCTCCGGGGTGAGCGTCGTCATCGGCGACCCGTCGCGGAGCGCCGCCGCGCCCATTGCCGGCGCGGCGCTACTGGGGCCGGTCCACGAAGCGTTCCAGCCACCTGATGTCGTAGTCGCCGTTGATGAACTCCTGGGCGGCGATCAGCCGGCGATGCAGCGGAATGCTGGTCTCGATCCCGCCGATCACGAACTCCTCCAGCGCCCGGCGGAGCCGCATCAGGCATTCGTTCCGGCTCGCCCCGTGTACGATCAGCTTGGCAATCAGGCTGTCGTAGTGGGGCGGCACCCGGTAACCGGCGTAGAGCGCCGAATCGACCCGGACCCCGAGCCCGCCGGGGGCGTGGTAGTCGGTGACCAGGCCGGGCGAGGGGAAGAACGTATTCGGGTCCTCGGCGTTGATGCGGCATTCGATCGCGTGCCCCGTGAACTTCACGTCCTTCTGGGTAACGCTCAAGGCGGCGCCGGTGGCCACCCGGATCTGCTCCCGCACCAGGTCGATGCCGGTGATCATCTCCGACACCGGATGCTCCACCTGGAGCCGGGTGTTCATCTCGATGAAATAGAACTCGCCGTCCTGGAACAGAAATTCAAGAGTTCCGGCGCTCCGGTAGCCGAACCGCTTCATCGCCGCCGTCGCGGTCTCCCCGATCCAGGCGCGCTGGCCCGAATTGAGAGCGGGGGAGGGCGCTTCCTCCAGTACCTTCTGGTGACGGCGCTGCAGCGAGCAGTCGCGTTCGCCGAGATGGATCACGTTGCCGTGACTGTCCGCCAGGATCTGCATCTCGATGTGGCGGGGATGGGAGAGGTACTTCTCGATGTATACGGCGTCGTTGCCGAAATTGGCCTTCGCCTCGGCGCGGGCGAGGCCGAGCGCCTGGGCCATCTCGCCGCGCGCGTTGGCGACCTTCATCCCCTTGCCGCCGCCGCCGGCCGCCGCCTTCACCAGGACCGGGTAGCCGATCGAGTCGGCGATCTCCATCGCCTCGACGTCGTTCTCCACCGCCCCCGGCGAGCCCGGCACCACCGGCAGGCCGAGGGACTGGGCGGCCTCCTTGGCCGCCACCTTGTCGCCCATCAGGCGCAGATGCTCGGGCGAGGGGCCGATGAACACGAACCCGTGCTCCTCGACCATGGCGGCGAATTTCGGGTTCTCCGACAGGAAGCCGATGCCGGGATGGATCGCGTCCGCCCCGGCGATCGTCGCCGCGGACAGGATCGCCGCCATGTTGAGATAGCTGTCGCGCGACGGCGGCGGGCCGATGCACACCGCCTCGTCGGCCAGGCGCACATGCATGGCGTCGGCGTCGGCGGTGGAATGCACCGCCACGGTGCGGATTCCCATCTCGCGGCAGGCGCGATGGATCCGCAGCGCGATCTCGCCGCGATTGGCGATCAGGACCTTGTCGAACATGACCCGGCGATCCGGCGCGCCGTCACTGGACGACCATCAGCACTTCGCCGTACTCGACCGGCCGTCCGTCCTGGACGAGGATGTCCACGACCGTGCCGGCATGCGGCGCGGCGATCGGGTTCATCACCTTCATCGCCTCGATGATCAGAAGCGTCTGGCCCTTGGCGATCCGGTCGCCGACCTTCACGAAGGAGGCGGCGCCCGGCTCCGGCGCCAGATAGGCGGTGCCGACCATGGGCGAGGTGACGGCGCCGCTCGGCGGCTGGTCGGAGGCGGCCTGCGGGGCGGGGCCCGCGTTCGGCGCCGCCGGCGCGGCATGGGCGGCCGGCGCGGCCGCGAACGTCGCCGTGCCGCGATTCACCCGGATGCGCTCCGTGCCGTTCTCGTATTCGATCTCGTTGAGCCCGGTCTCCTGCAGGAGCTCGGCGAGCTTGCGAACCAGCGACTCGTCGACGTCGAACTTGCCCATCACGCCTCTTTCACGGTTTCAAGCAGCTCCGACAGCGCGACCAGCGCCAGCCGGTAGCCGGCGGCGCCCAGGCCGCAGATCACGCCCTGCGCCACCTCGCTCACATGGGAATGATGGCGAAAGGGCTCGCGCCGGAAGATGTTGGACAGATGCACCTCGATGATCGGCTTCCCGAAGGCCTGCAGCGCGTCGCGAATGGCGACCGAGGTATGGCTGTACGCGCCGGCATTGACGATCAGCGCCGCGTGGCTGCGCCGCGCCTCCTGGACCCAGGTGACGATCTCGCCCTCGTGGTTCGACTGCCGGCACTCGACGGCGAGGCCGAGCTCCTTGCCGTGCCGCACGGCGGCCGTCTCGATATCCGCCAGGGTGGTCCGGCCATAGACGGCCGGTTCCCGCTCGCCGAGCAGGTTGAGGTTCGGGCCGTTGAGGATGAGGACCTTCGGGGCGCTGGCCAAGGCGTCGACTCGTGGAACGGCGGCGGAAAGCCGAGAATGGCGAGGTTTATCGCAAGCCTGCGGCCGGCGCAACCGAGGGCGGACGGGGAGAATGGCTAATCGCCATTGCCGCCATGAGCCTTCATGTAGGCCCGAAGTACGGCATTGATCCGCGTCTGGTAGCCTTTGTGGCGCCGGAACCAGCCGAGAAGGTCGGCATCCAGCCGAATCGTGATCGCTTCCTTGCGCTGCGGCGCTCGAAGCTCGGCGTCCTTCCAGAAATCGGCGTCGGTGGGCTGGATGTCGGCATCCTCGGCCAGACCTGCTCGGATTTCCCGTGCCGACTTGGCGCGCAGACCCGGCCAATCGGTCTCCGGCTCAGTGCCCTGGCGAGAGCGCTTTCCAGTACGCCCGTCTTTCGTGCGGCTCCGAGCGCCAGGCCGAGATGATGCGCCGTTCGTCATCGCCCATAGGTGCCGTGTAAACCGCATTGATCGTATTTACGTGAAGGGGGCGTTGGCGCGCCCCTCAGCCCATCGACATCCCGCCGTTCACCCGGAGCGTCTGCCCGGTGATGTAGGCCGCCTCGTCGGAGGCCAGGAAGGCCATGGCGGCGGCGATCTCCTCGGGCTTGCCGTAGCGGCGCATCGGCACCAGGTGCAAGGCGGCCTCGAGCCCCGCCGGATCGATCTCGCCCAGCATCTCGGTCGCGATGTAGCCGGGGGACACGGCGTTGACGGTGATGCCGTGTCGCGCCACCTCGGCCGCGATCGGGCGCATCATCATCACGATGCCGCCCTTGGAGGCGGTGCAGACGGAATATTTGTTGCCGCCGAAATCGGCGATCTCGGTGATGCAGGACCCGGTGGCGATCACCCGCCCGTACTTGCGCTCGATCATGTGCGGCAGCACGGCGCGCGTCACGTTGAAGAAGCCGTGCAGGTTCGACTCGATCGCCCGCTCCCAGTTCTCGTCCGTGCTCTCGACGAAGGGACGGTCGATGACGATGCCGGCGTTGCTCACCAGGATGTCGACATGGCCGAAGGCCTGCGCCGTCTCCGCCACCAGCCGCTCGGCGTCTGCCCGCTTCGACACGTCGGCCTGGACGACGATGGCCTCGCCGCCGCCCTGGCGGATCTCGTCGGCGACGGCGTTCGCCTTGTCCACCGTCGACACGCAGTTGACCGCGACCTTGGCGCCGTCGCGGGCGAAGCGCAGCGCGATCGCCTTGCCGATGCCGCGCGAGCTGCCGGTCACGATGGCCGTCTTGCCCTTCAGATTCATTCCAGTCCCCCTGATGAAGATCGGTGGTGTCGCCGACCGCCGCCGCGAACAGCGCGCGCGCCGGCGCGTCCCGGCTCAGCCCTCGCGCGCCTCGGCGACGAGCTTGCGCAGCGTGTCCATGTCGAGAGCGCCCGGCACCAGCGTCTCGCCGACGACGAAGGCCGGCGTGCCGCCGATGGCGAGCGTGTTGGCCAGCTTGATGTTGCGCGAGATGGTCTCGTCGATTTCGGCCGAGTCCATGTCCGTCCGCAGCCGCGCGACGTCGAGCCCGACCTCCTCGGCGATGCCGAACAGCGCGGCCTCGTCGAGCTCGCCCTTGTGGGCCATCAGCGCCTGGTGGAAGGGCAGGTACTTGTCCTGCAGCCGGGCCGCGAGGGCCGCCCTGGCCGCCTGTTCCGATTGCGGGCCCAGGATCGGGAACTCCTTGAACACGATGCGCACGTCGCCCTCGGCGGTCAGCGTGTCGATCATGTCCTGGGCGACCGCCTTGCAATAGGGGCAGCGGTAGTCGAAGAACTCGACCACGGTCACCGCGCCGGCTGGGTTGCCCGCGACCGGATCGCCGGCCTGGCCGGTGAGCTCGTCGCGGAAATCGGAAATGGCCTGCTTCTGCTTGGCCTGCGTCGCCGCCTGCTGGCGCCGCTCGAGCTCCTGCAGCGCTTCGACGATCACCTCCGGATGCTCCATCAGATAGGCACGGATCCGGGCCTCGAACTCGGCCTGGTCGGCCGGAACATTCTCCTGGGCGGCGGCCGGTGGGGCCACAAGGAGGAGCAGGAGACCGGCGGCGAGCAGGCGCGTCAGACGGGTCATGGCGCGGGGCACCTCAGGGGATCGGATCTCGGGTCATCTTGGCGGATCGGAGCGCGCGCCGCCATAGGTGTCGCGCGCGGGGGGCGTCGGCACGCCCGTCGCCGGACGCGGGCTTCGGGTCAGTTCTTCTTCGACGCGGTGGTCAGGATGTCCTGCGCCCGGAGCCAGGCCGGCGAGCCCTCGGGCAGCTGCTGCAGGGCCCGGTCCGCCTGCGCCCGCGCCTCGTTCTTGTTGCCGCGGGCGAGGGCGGCCTCCGCGAGCGCGAGCGCCGCCATCGGGATCTGGCCGTCCCGGCCATAGGCGATGCTCAGCAGCCGCCAGGCGGAAGGATTGCGCGTCTCGATGCGGGTCACTTCCTCGAGATTGCGCAGCGCCTCCTTGTTGAGCGCGGGGTCCTCTGTCTCGAGCTGCACCTGCCCGAGCCCGAGACGCAGCAGCGGCTCGTGCGGCGCGAGCCGCACCGCCGCCTCGTAATAGGGCAGCGCCTCGCGCCCCCTGCCGTACTCCATCAGCACCTGGCCCTTGAGTTCCTGGAAGAACGGGTTGTCCGGCTCCTCCGCGATCAGCTGGTCGAGCATCGGCAGCGCCTTGTCGAGATCGCCGGCGCGGTAATAGGCGATCGCCCGGGCGTAGCGCGCCGCCAGGCTCGTGTCGCTTTCCGGGTAGTCCTGAAGCACGCGGTTCAGCGGGCGCAGGAAGCCGACGAGCTTCGCGCGCATGCGCTGGTATCCGTCGACGAACGCCGACGGCTCGGAGGCGCCGGTGTGGGGCGAGACGGAGGCGTGATGCCGCACGAAATCCATTCGGTCGGTGGTGAGCGGGTGCGTCCGCAGATAGGGGTCCTGCTGGCTCGCCAGCAGCATTTCCTGGCCCTCCAGGAGCTCGAAGAATTCGAGCATGCCGCGCGACGACTGTCCGGTGGCGTCGAGATATGACACCCCCGCGTGGTCCGCCGCGGATTCCTGGGTCCGGCTGTATTGCAGCACGTTGGCCTGCGCCAGGGCGGTGCCGCCGCCGATGATCGCCGTGCCGGCTTGCCCCTGGCCGGCGGCGACCGCCGCCATGCCGAGCACGCAGGCGATGATCGCTTCCGTCGAGGCGTCGCGCAGCGCTTCCTGCGTGCGCGCCAGATGGCCGCCGGCGATATGGCCGGTTTCATGGGCGATCACGCCGATGATCTGGTTGGCGTTCTCCGCCGCCATGAGGAGGCCGGTGTTCATAAACAGGTTCATGCCGCCGGCGACGAAGGCGTTCAGCGTGTCGTCGTTCACCAGGTAGATGCGCACGGAGGACGCATCGAGTCCCGCGGCCTGGAACAGTGGCGTGGCATAGGCACGGATGATACCTTCCACCTCCGCATCGCGGACCAGGCCCGGGCTCCGGCTCTGGGCGGCGGCGGGGAATGCGGCCGTCATCGCGAACAGCACGGCGACGGCGAGGGAGGTCAGGCGTTTGAACAAGCGTTTCGTCCGCGGTTGCGCCTCTGAAACTGGCGATGCACCCGGCCGCTGTCAACGAATCCTGTGGATAATTCTCGCCGGCCTGGCTTTGGGCCTGGCCGGCTGCGAGACCGCCGACGAGGAGCCGTCCGGCATCATCGGCAGCGTCGAGGGCTTCGCCGGCGCGGGCGTCGCCGACGAGCCGCGCGCCGTGCTGGTCGGCCGCGACGTGCTGAGCGCCGGCGGCACTGCGGCCGACGCCGCCGTGGCCATGTATTTCACCCTGGCAGTCACGCTTCCGTCCGAAGCGGGGCTGGGCGGCGGGGGCATCTGCCTGATCCACGATCCCGAGGCGCGCACTACCGAGGCGCTCGATTTCCTGCCCCGGGCTGCGCCCGGCGGGCTGGTGGCATTGCCCGGCAACGTCCGCGGCATGGCGGCGCTCCATGCGCGCCACGGCAGCCTGCGCTGGGAAGGGCTGCTCTCCGGCGCGGAGAACCTCGCGCGCTTCGGCACGCCGATGAGCCGCGCTCTGGCGCGGGAGGCCGCGACGGCGGAGGGCCGGCTGCGCGGCGATCCCGAGCTCGCCGCCCTCTTCGTCGGCGCGGACGGGGCGCTGCTCGACGAGGGCGACAATCTCCGCCAGGTCGACCTTGCCGCGGTGATCAGCCAGATCCGGCAGCAGGGCGCCGGCGCGTTCTATACCGGACCGCTCGCCGCCAAGATCGCCGAGGCGGCGCAGTCGATCGGCGCGCCGCTCACCACCGAGGCGCTGCGCAACACGCTGCCTCAATTCGACGAGACGCTGCGCCTGCCGGTCGGCAATCACGTGCTGCATGCGGCGCCGACTCCGGGCGGTCTGGTGGAAGCCCAGCTCGTCGGCATGCTGACCGAAGGCGAGGATTGGGAAGCCGCAGCGGCGGCGGAGCGGCCGCATCTCTTTGCCGAGGCGTCGAAGCGCGCCTTCGCCGAGCGGACGGGCTGGCAGCGGGCCGATGGCAGCATTGCCGGCGATCCGGCGGCGCTGCTCGACGAGACGCATCTGCGCGGGCTGATGGCGGCCTATGACGGCGACAGCCCGACTCCCGTCGGCAGCCTCGATCCGCAGCCGCAGGCGCGGCCCGAAAACGCCTGGGCGACCGGCTTCGTCGCCGTCGACCGGCGCGGCCGGGCGGTGGCGTGCAACGTCACCATGAACGACCTGTTCGGCGCCGGCCGGGTCGCGCCGGGGACGGGCATCATCCTGGCGCCCGCGCCGTGCCTGTCCGGCGCCGGCGCCACGGCGCTCGGCCCCATGATCCTCGCCAACGAGCCGACCGGCGGCTTCTACTACGCGGCCGCCGCGGCGGGCGGCCCGGTCGCGGCGACCGCGATGGCCTCGGTGTTTCTGCGCAGCGTCGCGCTGGAGCGGCCGCTGGAGGAGGCGATGGCGGCCAAGCGGCTGCACCACAACGGCGCCCCCGACGTGGTGTTCTACGAGCAGGAGTCGCCCGCCGAGATGCCGAGCAGCCTTTCCGGGCGAGGACACCAGACGGCGGAGGTCGAGATTCTCGGGCGGGTCGCCGCCGTGTGGTGCCCGGGCGGGCTGCCGGGAGATCCGGACAGCTGCCAGGCGGCAGCGGACACGCGGTCGAACGGGCTCGCCGTCGTGCTCGCCGACTCCGACTGAGCGTCGAAACGCCGGTGGCGAAGCTCAAGGCCTCCCGCCGCGGCGCCATCCCGCCGTTCATCGCCATGGAGGTGCTGCGCGAGGCGAACGCCCGCGCGGCCGCCGGCGCCGACGTCCTCCATCTGGAGATCGGCCAGCCGAGCACGGCGGCGCCGCGCGCGGTCGTCGAGGCGGCGAAGCGGGCCCTGGACAGCCTCCAGCTCGGCTACACGGAATCGCTCGGCCTGCCGCAGCTCAGGGAGCGCATCGCACGCCATTACCGGGATTTCTACGACGTCGACGTGGACCCGGGACGGATCGTGGTGACGACCGGCTCGTCCGGCGCCTTCCTGCTCGGCTTTCTCGCCGCGTTCGACGCCGGCGACCGGGTGGCGCTGGCGGCGCCGGGCTATCCGGCCTATCGCAACATCCTGCTGGCGCTCGATCTGGTGCCGGTCGAGATCCCGACCGGCCCGGAGTCGCATTTCCAGCCGACCGTCGAGCTCCTGGAGGCGCTGGACGAGCCGATCGACGGGCTGATCGTCGCCAGCCCGGCCAATCCGACCGGGACGATGCTGCGCGGCAGCGAGCTGAAGCTTCTCCACGACCACTGCCGGAGCCGCGGCATCCGGCTCGTCTCCGACGAGATCTATCACGGCATCACCTATGGCGAGCCGCCGGTCACCGCCGCCGCGCTCGGCGGCGACGCGATCGTCATCAACAGCTTCTCCAAGTATTTCTCGATGACCGGCTGGCGGCTCGGCTGGATGATCGCGCCGGACCAGCTGCTGCGGCAGGTCGAAAGCCTGTCGCAGAACCTGTTCATTTCGCCGCCGACCCTGCCGCAGCACGCGGCCCTCGCCGTGTTCGACTGCCGCGACGAGCTCGACGCCAACGTCCGCCGCTATGCGCGCAACCGGGAGCTTCTGCTGAACGGGCTGCCCGCGGCGGGCTTCGAGCGGCTGACGCCGCCGGACGGCGCGTTCTATCTGTTCGCGGACGTGTCGCGCCTGACCAACGACAGCCGGACCTTCTGCAGCCGCATGCTGGCCGAAGCCGGCGTGGCGGCGACGCCCGGCGTCGATTTCGACACCGGGCGCGGTCACGGATATCTGCGCTTCTCCTTCGCCGGATCGACGGCGGACATGGAGGAGGCGGTGCGCCGCCTGATGGCCTGGCGGCGCTGAGCGCCGCCCTCACCCTCCCGCCGCTGACGCGGCGGGCCCCTCCCTCTCCCGCCTTCGCGGGAGAGGGATACGCAGGCTTGGCGAGGCGTGAGCCGAGCCTAGCCGGAGTTGGGTGAGGGTTCTACTGCGCCAGGCGGCGCCACCAGCCCCGCCGGGCGGGGGCCGGCTGCTGCTTGGTCTCCGGCGCGGGTTCTTCCGCCGCCTCTGCGGGCGCCGGCTCGGCCGGCTCCGGCGTAGCGGGGGAGGACGCGGCACCCTGTTGCGGCGTCTCGTCGGGAACGGAGTCCCGGGCAGCTTCCGGAGCGGCGGCCTCGCTGGCGGCGGGCGGGGCCGTCCCGGTCTCGCCGGGCGGTTCGGGCTCTGCTGCGGCCGCGGGCTCGGGCGCCGCCGGGGTGTCGGCGGGTGTATCGCCTTCAGCCGCCTCTGCTACGCCCTTCGGCTCCGCGAACCGGCTGCGATAGCTCCATGGGCGTTCCGACGTCCCTGCGGGAGGCGTCTCGTCCGATTCCGCGGCAAGGGCGGACGCCTCCTCCTC
>DAIMFL010000038.1:0-24819 GCA_036724615.1 Alphaproteobacteria bacterium
GCGCAGGCTGGGCGCGTTCGGCCCCCTCTCCGCGTCGCGCGCAGCCGGTTCCGCACCGTCCTGCGCGCGGCGGGCGGCCGCCGGCCGACGGGTCACCGTTCCACCTGGCATGCCGCCTCCGCTCGAATGCCGCCCCGAAAGGCAATGGCCCGAAAGGCAATGGGGCCGGCGCTTCGCGCACGGCCCCATTCAACAATTTCATCTTGGCATATTTTCCTATGAGGCGCAACGGGAAAAATCCGCCTCCTCCACCGGGGCCGCGACCATGCTGGGCGCCCGGTGCGCGTCCATGCGCCCGAGCCGCGACGCCCCGCTGCCGTAGCAGGCGACCAGCGTGTCGAGCCCGGCCAGCACCGCCGCGAGCTCCGTGGCGTCGCCGCGCCGGGCGCCTGCGCCGCGGCGGCCCGCGGTGTCGAGGAAGCGCGGCACGCGGCCGAACACCACCAGGTTCTCGGTGGCGTCGCACACCCGCCTTCCCGCGGCCAGGAGCCGGTTCTTCCCCAGGCGGAACTGGTCCTGCTGCCGCCTCTCCCGCTGGTCATCGTCGTCGGCCGCTCGCGCGCCGCCCGTCTCCGCCGCCAGCCGGTCGTAGATCGCGGCGCAGCTGAGATGGGTGCGGCCCAGCACGCGCCCGTAGAGATATCCGTACCGGCAGCCCGCCTCGTGCTGCTCGCGCCCGATGAGGCCGCGCGCCAGCAGGATGCCGAGCGGATACTCCGCCAGGGCCGGGTCGCCCTCGCCCACGAGCAGGTTCCGATGCGCCTGCAGCTCGGGTGTGCCCAGATCCACGTCGGGCCGGTCACCCTTGGGGCGTCCGCGCCCCCGTCGCCAGGACTTTGCCATGTCGTCCGTCCTATTCTTCGGTTTCGTCGAGGCCGAGCGCCCAGCGGCGGCCCCATTCCAGCAACCAGAGCGCCCGCTCGGCCGTCATTTCGCTGTTGATCACCTCGAAATCCCCGCTCTCGGTCACGCCGAGCCCAATGAACTGCTCCCAGCGCAGCTTGCCGGCGGCGCCGATCGCCTGCTCCGGGCGCAGCGTCTCCGACGGAGGAAAATCCACCACTGTCGCCATCGCTCCCGCCTTGGCCTATGGCCGCCCGCCGATCGGGCCGCCCGTCCAGCCAGTGTGCCGCAGGCCGACAGGACGATCAACGTAAAAAACGTATTGCCATACGCAAATATGTCCGCAAAACTCGTACGCATGGCGGACGTCTCGCAAACGGCGCGCCGGCTGAAGGCGCTGAGGGAGGAGACCGGGCTGTCGATGCGCACGGTCGCCGATGCGCTCGGCTGGACCCTGACCCGCTACCAGCACTACGAGGACCGATACAAGCGCGCCTACCTGCCGGTGGAGCTCGCCCGCGATCTTGCCGAGCTGTTCGGCCGGCACGGCGTCGATCCGCGCCTGGTCCTCGAACTCGCCGGTTTCCATCCGCCGCCGCCCGCGCGCCTGCCGCCCGCCGCGCGGCTCGGCGAAGCGGCCGTGGCCGCCGCGCCTTCCCACCCCGCCAGCCGCGATCTCCCGGTGATGGGGACCGTGAAGGGCGGCTCGGAAGGCTTCTATTTCAACGAGGGCGAGCCCAAGGAATTCGTCTCACGCCCCTCCGGGCTGGACGGCGTCGCCAATGCCTTCGCCCTCTACGTCGACGGCGATTCGATGGAGCCGCGCTACTTCGCCGGCGAGGTGCTCTACGTGAATCCCAACCGGCCGATCACCCGGAACTGCTTCGTCGCCGTCGAGCTGCAGGACGGGCAGGGCATGATCAAGCAGTTCCTCCGCCGCAGCGACGATCAGCTCGTCCTGCGCCAGTTCAACCCGCCGAAGGACCTCCGCCTCCCCTCCCGCGAGGTGAAGCGCATCTATCGCATCACCGGGGCGAGCGAGGGCGGCTGACCGCGGCACGGCCGCCGACCGGCGGCTCCGGGGGCGCATGGCGCTTGCCGGTTTACGTATTTAGCGTACAATCCTGCGCAGGTTACGTATATAGGGAGCGAACCTGCCATGGCCTTTTCCGCGCGCGAGCTCAGCGTCCTCGCCTACGCCAACGGCTTCACCCTCTGGCACTACCGCAGCGCCGATCCGTCGGACGAGCTGCTGGCGCCGGCCCCGGGCTATTTCGCGGCGGCCGACGAGCTGCTCCGCCCGGGCGACCAGATCCTGCTCACCCTGGCGGAGTCCTGTGGGCTCTCCGGGGCCGCCGTCGTGGTGCGGGCCGTGCGGCCGGGCGCGGTCGAGCTGCGCGCCGCCGGCTGGCCGGGGCCGTCGGGCGCCGGACCCGCCTCTGCAAACGAAGAGCGGCCGCCGAGAGGAGAAGGGCGGCCGCTTGCAGAGTTGGGTCCGGACTGGGATCAGGGCCTTCGATCAGGTGCCGAACACGGCGAGTGCGACGACGAAGGCATAGACTGCACCGAAGAAGAACAGATAGGGGTTGGCGAACCGCATAGCTCGTCTCCCTCTCTGGTCTGACTGGAACGACTATATGGCCTCGACACCGACGCTGAAGTGACAATCCTGTGACCGGATTGCAACTTTACGCCGCAATGCAGCAGGTCGGGGCTCCGACAGTCGGCGATCCGCCGTCTCGCCTCCTGCTGCGGCGCGAATTCGGGCCCGGTTCAGCGAATCGGCGGCTGGCCCGCGACCAGCCGGCTCGCCTCTGCCGCCTGCGGCGTCCGGTGGCAGTCGACCTCCGCCAGGGTGCGGTAGCAATAGACCGGCGGACCCGGCGGGAAATAGTCACGGGCCACGAAGTCTTCCGTCAGCAGCTCGGTCTCCGTGGGCGCGCAGCCGCCGAGCCCGAAGAGGGCGCCGAGCACCGCGATCGTCCGGAACGCGCGCCTCCACCCCATGGCCGCCTCCGTTTGCCTCCGGCGACGATAGCGCCGGGGCGCGCCGTCCGCCAGCAGGCGCGGCTCAGCGCAGCGGCTCCAGGATGCTCACGTAATTGGCCACCGCGGCGCCGCCCATGTTGAAGATTCCGGCGAGCTTCGCCTGCGGGATCTGCATCTCGCCGGCCGTGCCGCTGAGCTGCATGGAGGCCAGCACGTGCATCGACACGCCCGTGGCGCCGATCGGGTGTCCCTTGGCCTTGAGCCCGCCCGACGGGTTGACCGGAAGGCGCCCGCCCTTCTCGGTCCAGCCCTCCTCGATGGCGCGGGCGCCCTGGCCCGGCGGCGTCAGCCCCATGGCCTCGTACTCGATGAGCTCGGCGATGGTGAAGCAGTCATGCGTCTCGACGAGATCGAGATCGTCGAGCCCGAGCCGCGCTCCGGCCAGAGCCCGCTTCCAGGCGAGGGCGGGCCCTTCGAACTGCACGATGTCCCGCCGGCTCATCGGCAGGAAGTCGTTCACCTGCTCGGCCGCGCGGAACACCACCGCCTTCCGCATCGCCAGCGCCGTCTCGACGTCGGTGAGGACGACGGCGGCCGCGCCGTCCGACACCAGGCTGCAATCCGTGCGCTTCAGCGGCCCGGCGACGATCGGGTTCTTGTCGGAGACGGTACGGCAGAACTCGTAGCCGAGATCCTTGCGCATCTGCGCCAGGGGATTGCCGACGCCGTTCCTGTGGTTCTTCGCGGCGATCCGCGCCAGCGCGTCCGACTGGTCGCCGTAGCGCTGGAAATACTGCTGGGCGATGCGGCCGAAGATGCCGGCGAAGCCGCCTTCCGTCTCGCCCTCCTCCTTCAGGTAGCTCGCCTTCAGCAGGTTGGCGCCGATCTCCGCGCCCGGCGTGTCCGTCATCTTCTCGACGCCGACCACCAGCACGAAGCGGGCCTGCCGGGCCGCGATGCTGCGCAGCCCCGCATGGACCGCCGCGCTCCCGGTCGCACAGGCGTTCTCCACCCGCGTCGCGCGCTTGAAGCGCAGGGCCGGATCTCCCTGCAGCGCCAGCGAGGACGGAAAGTCCTGGCGCGAGAAACCGCCGTTGAAATGGCCGAGGAAGATCTCGTCCAGATCGGCCGCGCCGATCCCCGCATCCTCGAGCGCGCCCGCGGCGGCCCGCACGATGAGCGATTCGACATCGTCGTTCTCGTGGCGACCGAACGGCGTGTGGCTCCAGCCGACGATGCAGGCCGTCATGGCTGTCCTCCTTGCCTTCGCGGGATCGACGACCATAGCAGACCGGGCGTTTCAGCGTAAACCTGGGCTAAAGGCACTCGGCGAAGCGCACCGGCGCGCCTTGCGGCTGCCCGATCAGCTGGTCCTCGCGCATGACGATCCGGCCGCGCACGATCGTCATCATCGGCCAGCCGGTCACGGTCGTGCCGTCGAACGGCGACCAGCCGCAGCGGCTCGCGATCCAGTCGTTGCGGATGGTGCGCCGGGCCTTGAGATCGACGACGGTGAGGTCCGCGTCGTAGCCGACCGCCAGGCGGCCCTTGGCGGCGACGTTGTAGATCCGCGCCGGCCCGGCGCTCGTCAGGTCGACGAAGCGCTCGAGCGACAGCCGGCCGGCGTTCACGTGGTCGAGCATGATCGGCACCAGCGTCTGCACGCCGGTCATCCCCGACGGGCTTTTCGGATAGGGCCTGGCCTTCTCCTCCCGCGTATGCGGCGCGTGGTCCGAGCCGATGCAGTCGACGACGCCCTGGGCCACGCCGCGCCACAGCCCGTCGCGATGGCGCGCGTCGCGCACCGGCGGGTTCATCTGCGCGAAGGTGCCGAGGCGCCGATAGCACTCCGGCGCAGCTAGGGTCAGGTGCTGCGGCGTCACCTCGACCGTCGCCAGATCCTTGTTGCCGGCGAGGATCCCGATCTCCTCGGCCGTCGTCACGTGGAGCACGTGGACGCGCCGCCCGGTCTCGCGCGCCAGGCTCATCAGCCGCTTCGTCGCCCGGCTCGCCGTCTCCGCGTCGCGCCATTCCGGATGCAAGGCGACATCGGCGCCGTCCCGCACCAGGGGCAGCCGCTCGCGCAGCCGCGCCTCGTCCTCGGCATGGATGGCGACCCGCCGCCTTCCGTGCCGCAGCACCTCGCGCAGCATCTCGTCGTCCGAGACCAGAAGGCTCCCCGTCGAGCTGCCCATGAACACCTTGACGCCGGCGCAGCCCGGCAGGCGCTCGAGCGCGCCCAGCTCTTCCGCGTTCTCCTCGGCCGCGCCGATGAAGAAGGCGTGGTCGCACCAGGCGCGCCCCTTCGCGCGGGCCAGCTTCTCCGCCAGGTCGTCGGCCGTCAGCGTGTTCGGGCTGGTGTTCGGCATCTCGAAGATCGCGGTCACCCCGCCCAGCGCCGCGCCCGCCGTGCCGGTCGCCAGATCCTCCTTGTGCTCCAGCCCCGGCTCGCGGAAATGCACCTGGCTGTCGATGACCCCGGGCAGGACATGGAGTCCCGTCGCGTCGACCACCTCCGCCGCGTCGCCGGCGATCTCCCCCACCGCGGCGATCCGGCCGTCCCGCAGCGCGACGTCGGCGCGCATTATGCCGCCCGTGGTCGCGGCCATGCCGCCCTTCAGGATCAGGTCGAAGCTCTCTGCCACCGTCTCTCTCCCCGCGCCGGTTCCGGCACGGGTCTAGCCGCCGCGCCTGGAATCGGCAAGCCGTTCGAACAGCTCCAGATAGCGCGCGACCGATTTCGCCTCCGTGTAATCGGCCTGGAAGGCGGCCCAGCCGCCCTCCACCAGCCGCGCCGCGAGGCCGGGATCGCCGATCACCCGGCGCATCGCCGCGGCGAGCGCTCCGGCATCCTCGACCGGCACCAGAAGCCCCGATTCCTCCGTCCGGATCAGCGCGGCGGGACCCTGGCTCGCCGCCGCGACGAGCGGCTTGCGCTGCGCCCAGGCCTCCAGCACCACGTTGCCGAGCGGCTCGTGGCGCGACGGCACGACGATCAGGTCGGTCGCGGCGGCGAGCGCCGGAAGATCGTCCCGCCAGCCCAGGAAGCGCACCCGGTCGGCGACGCCGCGCCGCGCCGCCTGCCGCTTCAGCTCGGCCTCCAGCGGACCGCTGCCGGCCAGCCAGAGCCAGGCCCCGGGCAGCTCCGCCATCGCGGCCAGCAGCACGTCGAACCCTTTGTTCGGGTGCAGCCGCCCGAGGGCGAGCAGCAGCGGCGCATCGCCGGGCGTGCACAACGCATCGCGCGGGACCGCCGGGCTTCGCTCGGCCTGCACGAAGTTCGGCAGCACGTGCACCCGCGCCTCCGGCCAGCCGCCGCGCCGGATATACTCCGCGATATCCGCCGTGTTGGCGATCAGATGGTCGCAATGCCGGTAATAGCGCAGCTCGTAATACCCGCCGAGCCGCGCCGCATGCACGAACCGGCGGCGGCGCGCCCTGCAGAAATCCGTCGCCCGGTTCATCCAGGTCAGCACCACGTCCGGGTCGAACCGCCCGACCTCGCGCCGGAGGCCGCGCCCCGTCCTGAAGTCGAAGGCGCCGCCGAACGGCAGCTCGACCGGCGCGATCCCGCCGGCGCGGAGCGCCGCCGTCCGCTCCGCGTCGGGGCGCACGAGGATGCTCTGCGCGAGTCCCGCCCGGGCGAGCGCCACGGCCAGGCGGGTGAACTGCAGCTCGGCGCCCCCCCTTCCGCCGCCGCCGATCGCCTGCAACACCCGCAGAGCTGCCACCTGCCTCTCCCTGTGCCCCCGCCCCCCTTGCCTTGCGCGGCGCGGCACCCGAATCTAGCCGTTGCAACCGGAGAAATGGAACGCCCGATGCCGAATCCGCCCGATGCCGTCTTCTTCCTGCCGCAGTCCCGCGGCGTGATCGCCGTCGAGGGGCCCGACAGCCGAGAGTTCCTGCAGGGCCTGATTTCGAACGACGTGCGCCGCGTCACGGAAGAGCAGGCGATCTATGCCGCCCTGCTCACGCCGCAGGGCCGCTATCTCCACGACTTCTTCGTGGCGGCGCTTGGCGATTCGCTCCTCCTCGACTGCGAGGCGGTGCGGCGCGACGACCTGAAGCGCCGCCTGTCGATCTACCGGCTGCGCTCCAAGGTCACCCTCGCGGACGCGACAGACCGCCTCGCCGTCGCGCTCGTCTTCGGGGGGAACGCGCTGGAGCGGCTGGGCCTTCCCGCCGAGCCGGGCCGCGCCCGCCGCCTGGGCGACGGCCTCGTCTATGTCGATCCGCGCCTGCCCGGGCTCGGCGCCCGCGCCTTGCTCCCCCACGACGCGGCAGCGGACCTGTTGAGCAAGGCCGGGCTGGCGCCCGGAGACCAGGATCAGTACGACCGCCTCCGCCTCGGCCTCGGCGTTCCCGACGGCAGCCGGGACCTGCCCATAGAGAAGGCGATCCTGCTGGAGAACGGCTTCGACGAGCTGCACGGCGTCGACTGGCAGAAGGGCTGCTATATCGGCCAGGAGCTCACCGCACGCACGAAATATCGCGGCCTGGTGCGCAAGCGCCTCCTCCCCGTCGAGATCGAGGGGCCGGCACCAGAGCCCGGCACGAAGCTGATGCTCGGCGACCAGGAGGTGGGCGAGATGCGCAGCGCCGTGGACGGGCTCGGCCTCGCCATGATCCGGCTGGAGCACTTCGAAAAGGCATCGGCCGACGGAGCGACCGCCGGCGCCGCGCGGGTGAAGCCGCGCCGGCCCGACTGGGCGAGCTTCTGAGACATCGGTGGCTGCAGGCTTGTGTTCCTGAGCCATCACGGAAATAGTAAAGCCGCTCTCGATGACGACTTTTCCAACCAACCTTGCAGGGGGAAGCGCGATACGTCATGGACGGGGATATTCTTCAGCACTTGACGTTCATGAACGTTCCCGCGGCATCGACGTTCCGGGAGTCGCGCGCCGTCATCGTCGGCTTGCCCTTCGACTGCGGCGCGCATCCGTCGCGGATCGGGTCGAGGCAGGGCCCCGCCGCGATCCGCCAGCAGTCCCTGGCGCTGGAGCGCGGCGACGAATGGTCCGACATCGACTGCTTCAAGGTCCTGAACGTCGTCGACGCCGGTGACGTCGCCGTCCGGCCGGGCGTCATCGATGCGAGCTTCGAGGCGATCAGGAAGGCTATCGCCGCCATCGCCGGGGCCGGTGCGGTGCCGGTAACGCTGGGCGGCGACGGCGCGGTCGCCCTGCCGGAGATGCGCGGCCTTCACGAGGTCCACAAGGATCTCGTGACGGTCCATCTGGACTCTCATACCGATGCCTATCCCGCCGACGGCTACGACAACGGCAACCCCTTCCTGCGCGCCGTCGAGGAGAAGGTCGTCGATCCCGCCGCATCCTTCCATGTCGGGATGCGCGGCAATGCATCGCCCCCCAGCGTGTTCAAGCTCGCGCGCGATCTCGGCTACACGGTCGTTCCGCAAAGGGACCTGCTCGAGTCCGGCTTCGATGCCGTCTTCGACCGCATCCGCCAGGCGACGCGCGGGCGGCCCGTCTATCTGTGCTGGGACATGGACTTCTTCGACCCGGGCTGTGCGCCCGGGGTGTGCACGCCGACGCCGGGCGGCGTCTCCGCCCGCGAAGGCCTCAGGATCCTGGAGCTCTGTGAGGGGCTGAACATCGTCGGCATCAGCGTCAACACGGTCAGCCCGCCTCATGACCCGAGCGGTGCGACCGCGCTCCTTGCCGCGAACGTCGTCCTGAATTTTCTCAATCTCATGGCCCGCGGCAAGGCAAACTCGCCGCGTTGATCCGGCGCCCTTCCAGGCCTTGACCGCGCCTCCGGACGGCTTGTCAGAGCCGCTCCGGCGCGGTCAGATACGCCCGGCCATTCGCCGCGCTTTCGATTCAGACGAGACCAGAAGGGGGAGGACCATCCATGGCCCGCGCACGGCTCCGCGATCTCGGCATCACGGTCGGCCGGCTGCCGACCGGCCCGCTCAATGCCATCACCGACGTGGCGGGCGTGCGGGTCGGCCATGCCACGCTGGTGCGCGACACGCCGCATGTGGTGCGCACGGGCGTCACCGCCATCTGGCCGCATGCGACCGACGTCTGGGACGCCCATCTCTTCGGCGGCTTCTTCTCCTTCAACGGCAATGGGGAGATGACCGGCACGATCTGGCTCGAGGAGCAGGGCCTCCTGGGCAGCCCGATCGGCATCACCAACACCTATGCGGTCGGCGTCGTGCGCGACGCGATCTGCGCTCTGGCCGTGCGCGACAAGGCAAAGCAGGCCTTCCATCTGCCGGTGACGGCGGAGACCTGGGACGGCTGGCTCTCCGACGCGGAAAGCTTTCCCGTGACCCAGGAGCTCGCCTTCCAGGCCTTCGATTCGGCGCGCTCCGGACCGGTCGCCGAGGGCTGCGTCGGCGGCGGCACCGGCATGATCTGCCACGACTTCAAGGGCGGCATCGGCACCGCGTCCCGCGTCGTCGAGACCGCCGGCGGACGCTACACCGTGGGCGCGCTGGTGCAGTCGAACTACGGCTCGCGCGAGCTGTTCCGCGTCGCCGGCGTGCCCGTCGGCGTCGAGATCGGCGGCGACGAGGTGCCGCTGGCCAAGGAGCCGGCCGCTTCCCGCGACCCCGAGCGCACCGACGGCTCGATCATCGTCGTGCTGGCGACCGACGCCCCGCTGATCCCCATTCAATGCAAGCGCCTGGCGCGCCGCGCCACCACCGGCCTCGCCTGGGTGGGCGGCACCGGCAACAACGGCTCCGGCGACATCTTCCTCGCCTTCTCGACGGCCAATCTGGTGCGCATCGACGAGCCGGTCTCGACCGTGCGGACCGTGGCGCCCGACGCCATGTCGCCGCTCTTCCTCGCCGCCGCCGAGGCGACCGAGGAGGCGATCCTGAACTCCATCACCGCGGCCGAGACCACGACGGGCTTCAAGGGCCGCACCGTCCACGCTCTGCCGCTCGACCGCCTCCAGGAGGTGATGCGGAAGTACCGGCCCGGCTAGGTTCTGCAGTCACGGTTCCCTGATACGGAGACAAGAGAGTTCTTGAACCGACTTTCAACAACGATTGTCATGCGCGGACTTGATCCGCGCATCCATCCCTCCGCCGGCGCGGACGGCGGGATGGATCGCCGGGTCGAGCCCGGCGATGACAGTTCGATTTGGTCCAGCACCCAGACTCCCGTCTCGCTGATACGAAAAGCCGAGACGATCTCCGAACAAGCCGCTCACGTCCAGCCGGCGTCGACGATGAAGTTCTGCGCCGTGCACATCCTGGAATCGTCGGAGGCGAGGAACAGCGCCATCCGGGCGACGTCGTGCGGGCTCACGTCGGCGTCGATGCATTGCCGCATGGCGCGCAGCTTCCTGCCGTTCTCGTCGAACCACAGCTCGCGCTGGCGCCTGGTCATGACCCAGCCCGGCACGATGGTGTTCGCGCGGATGCCATAGGGGCCGAAATCGCGGGCGAAGCCGCGGGTCAGGCCGTGGATGGCCGCCTTCGCCGCGGTGTAGGCCGGCATGCCGCCCATGGCCGACATCCAGGAGACCGAGCCGAAGTTGATGATCGATCCCGCCTTCGCGGCGATCATCTGCTTGGAGGCTTCCTGCGCGGCGAAGAAGACGTGGCGCAGGTTGACGGCCATCCGGTCCTCCCAGTACTCGACGGTCACCTCCTCGATCTTGTGGCGCTGGTCGTTGGCCGCGTTGTTGACGAGGACGGTGATGTTGCCGGCGCGCGCGCCCACCTCGCGAATCACGCGCTGCAGGGCGGGAATGTCCCTGAGGTCGCACGGAATGAATTCCGGCTTCGCGTGACCTTGCCCGGCGACGTGCTGCACCAGCTCCCGCCCCTCGTCCTCCATGATGTCGACGAAGGCGACGCGCGACCCTTGCGCGCAGAAATGCTGCACGATGCTGCTGCCGATCCCGGACGCGCCGCCGGTGATGAAGACGACCCGCCCCTCGAGGCTGGGATAGACCGTGTCGGTGAGCTCCGTCGGTTCGATCATGCCTCGTCCTTTCCATGCTGCGCTGGGATGAGATCGATCGGAACGAGGCGGCTATGCGCCGAGGCGCCGCACCACCTCGGACAGCTTGGCGAAAGGCGGCTCGCCGCCGACGAGCTCCAGGTTGCCGGCGCGCTTCAGCCCCTCGCGGCCGAAGCGCTCCCTGACCGCATCGGTCAGCCAGAACGACGCCTGCGCCTGGCGGCGCGCCGCGAGCCGACCGTCCGGGTCCAGCAGCACGCGATGGCGCTCGATGGCCGCGACGAGCTCCTCCATGCCTTCCCGCCGCGCCGCCGAGACCAGCAGCACCGGCACGTGCCAGCCCGCCTCGCCGCCCTCCGCCAGGCGGAGGGCGCCCTTGACGTCGGAGCGCGCCCGTTCGGCCGGCGCGCCGAGGTCGCCCTTGGTCACCACCACCAGATGGGGAATCTCGACGATCCCCGCCTTCATGAACTGGAGCGAATCGCCCGAACCGGGCTGGACGCAGAACACCACCGTGTCGGCCGCCTCGGCCACGTCGGTCTCCGACTGCCCGACGCCCACCGTCTCCAGCAGGACCACATCGAACACGGCGCGCATCAGCACCGTCGCGGCGACGGTGAGCTGGGCCAGCCCGCCCAGCCGGTCGCGCGCCGCCATGGAGCGCACGAAGACGCCCTCGTCCTCCGGGTCGGTGGCGATGCGCGTGCGGTCGCCGAGCAGCGCCCCGCCGGAACGCCGGGACGACGGATCGACCGCGATCACGCCGACGGTCCGCCCGCTCCGGCGCAGCTCCGCCACCACCGCGCCGATCAGGGTCGACTTGCCGACCCCCGGCGGCCCGGTGAAGCCCACCACATGGGCCCGCGGATCGGCGTAGGCGGAGTCGAGCAGCGCCGCGGTCTCCGCATGATCCGGCTGCCGCTCGAGCCGGCCGAGCGCCGCGGCCAGGGCCGCCTTGCCGCCGCCGCGCAGCCGGTCGAGCTCCGAGGCGGCGGCGCGGGCGACGGGGGCGTTCAGTCCTGCGTCTCCACCGCGCATGCGAGCGCCGCCTGCGCCGCCGCGAGCTTGGCGATCGGAACGCGATAGGGCGAGCAGGACACGTAATCGAGCCCGGTCTGGTCGCAGAAGCGGATCGATGCGGGATCGCCGCCATGCTCGCCGCAGATGCCGAGCTTGAGGTCCGGACGCACCTTGCGCCCGCGCTCGGTCGCGATCTGCACCAGCTCGCCGACGCCGTCGACGTCCAGCGTGATGAACGGATCCTGGCCCAGGATGCCGATCCGCTCATAGGCCTGCAGGAACCGTCCCGCATCGTCGCGGGACAGGCCGTAGGCGGTCTGGGTCAGGTCGTTGGTGCCGTAGCTGAAGAACTCCGCCTCCTCGGCGATCTCGCCGGCGCACAGGCATGCGCGCGGCAGCTCGATCATCGTGCCGACCAGATAGTCGATCTCGACGTTCTCCTTCGTGCAGACCTCCTTGGCCACGCGGTCGACGATCTCCTTGAGGATCGAGAACTCCTTCTTGATGGCGACCAGCGGGATCATCACTTCGGGCTCCACCGTCGCGCCGGTTTCCTTCTGCACCGCGGCGGCGGCCTCGAAGATGGCGCGCGACTGCATCTCGCAGATCTCCGGATAGGAGATGGCGAGCCGGCAGCCGCGATGACCCAGCATCGGGTTGGTTTCCTTGAGCATCGCCGCGCGCTGGCGGACCGTGTCCTCGTCCACGCCGGTCGCCTTGGCGACCTCCGACATCTCGGCCGCGGAATGCGGCAGGAATTCGTGCAGCGGCGGGTCGAGCAGGCGGATCGTCACCGGCAGCCCGCTCATGATCTTGAAGAGCTCGATGAAGTCGTCGCGCTGCATGGGCAGGATCTTGGCCAGCGCCGCACGACGCCCCGTCTCGTCCTCCGCCATGATCATCTCGCGCATGGCGACGATGCGGTCGCCGTCGAAGAACATGTGCTCGGTGCGGCAGAGCCCGATGCCCTCCGCGCCGAAGCGCCGCGCCGTGCGCGCATCGAGCGGCGTCTCGGCGTTCGTGCGGATCCCGAGCCGCCGGATCGAATCGGCCCATTCCATCAGCGTGGCGAAATCGCCCGACATCTCCGGCTGGATCGTCGGAATCTCGCCCAGCATGACCTCGCCCGTCCCGCCGTCGATGGTGATGACGTCGCCGTCGGTCACCGTGACGTCGCGCACCTTCATGGTGCGGGCCGCCGCGTCGATCCGAAGATCGCCGGCGCCGGAGACGCAAGGGCGGCCCATGCCGCGCGCGACCACGGCGGCGTGGCTCGTCATGCCGCCGCGCGTGGTCAGGATGCCGACCGCCGCGTGCATGCCGTGAATGTCCTCGGGGCTCGTCTCGACGCGCACCAGGATCACCTTCTCGCCCTTGGCCGCGCGGTCCTCCGCCTCGTCGGCGGTGAACACCGCCTTGCCGGCCGCCGCGCCCGGCGAGGCGGGCAGTCCGCGGGCGATCACCTGGCGCTTCGCCTTCGGGTCCAGCATGGGATGGAGCAGCTGGTCGAGCGATGCCGGGTTGATCCGCGCCACCGCCTGGCGCTCGTCGATCAGCTTTTCCTTGACCATGTCGACGGCGATCTTGAGCGCCGCCTGGGCGGTGCGCTTGCCGCTGCGGGTCTGCAGCATCCACAGCTTCTTCTTCTGCACCGTGAACTCGATGTCCTGCATCTCGCGGTAATGGGACTCGAGCTTGTGGCGCACCTCGTCGAGCTGCCGGAACACCTCCGGCATCACCTCCTCCATCGCCGGCAGCGTGGAGTTCTGCGCCTTCTTGCCGGCGATCGTCAGGTGCTGCGGCGTGCGGATTCCGGCGACCACGTCCTCGCCCTGCGCGTTCACCAGGTACTCGCCGTAGAACTCGTTGGCGCCCGTCGACGGGTTGCGGGTGAACGCCACCCCGGTCGCGCAGTCGTCGCCCATGTTGCCGAACACCATGGCCTGGACGTTGACCGCCGTGCCCCAGCTCTCCGGGATGTCGTGCAGCTTGCGATAGGTCACGGCGCGCGGCGTGTTCCAGCTTCCGAACACCGCGCCGATGGCGCCCCAGAGCTGCTCCATCGGGTCCTGCGGGAAGGGCTTGCCGAGCTCCTCCTCCACTTTCGCCTTGTAGGCGGCGACCACCGTCTTCCAGTCGTCGGCCGCGAGCTCGGTGTCGAGGTTGAGATTGCGGTCCGCCTTGTGCAGCTCGAGGATCTCCTCGAAATGGTGGTGATCGACGTTCAGCACCACGTTGCCGTACATCTGGATGAAGCGGCGATAGCTGTCATAGGCGAAGCGCGGGTCGGCGGACTGCGCCGCCAGCCCTTCCACCGTCCGGTCGTTGAGCCCGAGATTGAGCACGGTGTCCATCATGCCCGGCATGGAGACCCGCGCGCCCGACCGCACGGAGACGAGCAGCGGGTTCTTCGCATCGCCGAACTTCGCGCCGACCGCCGTCTCCACCACCGCCAGCGCCGCCGCGACCTGGTCCGCGAGCTCGTCCGGATAGCTGCGGCCATGCGCGTAGAAATAGGTGCAGACCTCGGTGGTGATGGTGAAGCCCGGGGGCACCGGAAGCCCGAGGCTCGCCATCTCGGCCAGGTTGGCGCCCTTGCCGCCCAGCAGGTTCTTCATGTCGGCCCGCCCCTCGGAGCGGTCGCCGCCGAAGCTGTAGACCCACTTACCCATCTGCTTCGTCACCCCTCGATTTTCGAGAAATCCGCGACGCCGTGCAGCGTCGTCCGGATCTGCGATAGAAGCCGCAGGCGGTTCGCCCGCAGCGACGCGTCCTCGCAATTGACCGTCACCTTGTCGAAGAAGTCGTCCACCGGCTTGCGCAGCCGGGCGAGCGCCGCCATGGCGCCTCCGAAATCCTCACGCTGCAGCGCCTGCGCGCTCGCGGCGGCCGCCGGGCCGAGCGCGGCATGCAGCGTCTTCTCCTCCGGTGCGGACAGCAGCGCGGCGTCCGCCCCGCCGTCATAGGACCTGCCGTCCTTCTTCTCCTCGATGCGCACGATGTTGCTCGCCCGCTTGTAGGCGGTGAGCAGGTTCGCGCCGTCGTCGCTGTCGAGGAATGTCTCGAGTGCCTCGACCCGCGCGAGGAGGCGCACCAGATCGTCCTCGCCGCCCAGCGCGAACACGGCCGAGATCAGGTCGTGGCGCACGCCCTGCTCCTTCAGCGCCACCTTCAGCCGGTCGGCGAAGAAGTCGAGAAGGCTTTCCGTCTCGAACCGCCCGGCCGCCGCGGCGCGCTGCTCGCCGAAGAGCCTGTGCGCGATCCCGAACACCTTGCCGAGCGGAAGTCGCAGCCTGTTCTCGAGAATCAGCCGGATCACGCCCAGCGCCGCGCGGCGCAGCGCGAACGGGTCCTTCGATCCGGTCGGTTTCTCGTCGATGGCGAAGAACCCGACCAGCGTGTCCAGCTTGTCGGCCAGCGCCACCGCGACCGAGACGGGAGCGGTCGGGCAACGGTCATTGGGTCCCAGGGGGGCGTAGTGATCGGCGATCGCGTCGGCCACCGGCTTCGTCTCGCCTTGATGGAGGGCGTAATAACGCCCCATGATACCCTGAAGTTCCGGGAATTCGCCGACCACGCCGCTGGTGAGATCGGCCTTCGCGAGCCGGGCCGCGCGGCGCACCGCGTCGGCATCGGCGCCCGGACTCATCGGCGCGAGCTCGGCCGCCAGCGCTTCGACGCGCGCGACCTTGTCGGCGACCGTGCCGAGCCGCGCATGGAAGACGATGTCGCGGAGCGCCGGCACGCGATCGGCGAGCTTCACCTTGAGATCCTGGTCCCAGAAGAACTTGGCGTCGGCGAGCCGGGCCCGGAGCACCCGCTCGTTGCCGGCGACGATCGCGGTGCCGCCGTCCTTCGCCTCGGTGTTGGCGACCACCAGGAAGCGCGGCGCCAGCGCGCCGTCCGCCGTCAGCAGAGAGAAATACTTCTGATGCGTCCGCATGGAGGTCGTCAGCACCTCCGGCGGCACCGCCATGAACGCCTCGTCGATGCGGCCCATGAGCACCACGGGCCATTCCACGAGACCGACCACCTCGTCCAGCAGCCCGTCATCCGGCTTCACGCGGAGCCCCTCTGCCGCGGCAAGCTTCTCCGCCTGCGCGGCGATCGTCGCGCGCCGCTCGGCCGGATCGAGCACGACCTTCGCCGCCGCGAGCCTCGCCCGATACGCCTCGAAACCTGACACCGTGATCGGCGCCGGGGCGAGAAAGCGATGGCCCTGCGTCGTGTTGCCGAAGGCGAGCCGCGCCCCGCCGAGATCGATGCCGCCCTCGAGCGCCGCCCCATCGAACACTGCGATAATCGAGTGGAGCGGCCGGACCCAGCGGAAGCTCTGGTCGGCGAAGCGCATCGACTTCGGCCAGGGCAGGGCCGGAATCGCCTCGGCCAGCAGGGCCGGCAGCATGTCCGCCGTGCGGCCGCCCTTCTTCTCGACCACGGCGAACCAGAACACGCCCTTGCCGGTGTCGCGCTGCTCGCACTGATCGAGGCTGGCGAGCCCGTTCGCCTTCAGGAATCCCTGCACGGCCTGGTCGGGCGCGCCGACGCGCGGACCGCGCCGCTCCTCCTTCAGGTCCGGCTGAGCTTCCGGCAGCCCGTCCACGACGAGGGCGAGCCGGCGCGGCGTGACATAGGCTTCGGCGCGCGTGAAGGCGAGGCCGCCCGCGCGCAGCTTCTCCGTGACCAGCCGCTTCAGCTCGTCCGCCGCGCGCGCCTGCATGCGCGCCGGAATCTCTTCCGAGAACAGCTCGAGGAGCAGCTCGGCCATCGCCTCAGGCCCTGCCCGTGCGGCTGGCCAGCCAGGCCTCGCAGCAGCCCTTGGCCATCGCGCGCACCCGGCCGATATAGGCCTGCCGCTCGGTCACCGAGATGACGCCGCGCGCGTCGAGCAGGTTGAAGATGTGGCTCGCCTTCATGCACTGGTCATAGGCCGGCAGCGGCAGCGGCTTGGGCAGCGCGAGCAGCGCCGCGCATTCCGTCTCGGCATCCTCGAAATGCCGGACCAGCCGCTCGGTCGCCGCATGTTCGAAATTGAAGGCGGAGAACTCCTGCTCGGCCTGCAGGAACACGTCGCCATAGGACATGCCCCCCGTCTCCTCGGGCAGCCCGTTCCAGTCCAGATCGAAGACGTTCTCGACACCCTGCACGTACATGGCGAGCCGCTCGAGCCCGTAGGTGAGCTCGGTGGAAACGGGATCGCATTCGATGCCGCCGACCTGCTGGAAATAGGTGTACTGGCTCACCTCCATGCCGTCGAGCCAGACCTCCCAGCCGAGGCCCCAGGCGCCCAGCGTCGGGCTTTCCCAGTCGTCCTCGACGAAGCGGATGTCGTGATTGCCGATGTCGATGCCGAGCGCCTCCAGGCTGCCGAGATAGAGCGCCTGGCTGTCCGCCGGCGACGGCTTCAGGATCACCTGGAACTGGTAGTAATGCTGCAGCCGGTTCGGGTTCTCGCCGTAGCGCCCGTCCTTCGGCCGCCGCGACGGCTGGACATAGGCCGCGCTCCACCGCTCCGGGCCCAGCGCGCGCAGCGTCGTCGCCGGGTGGAAGGTGCCGGCGCCGACCTCCATGTCGTAGGGCTGGAGAACCACGCAGCTTTTGGCGGCCCAATAGGCCTGAAGCTTCAGTATCAGCGCCTGGAAGCAGGTTTCTGGATTGGCGGCGCGAGCCATGTGGACGGCCCTGATGGCGGCTGGCTGACTTTGGTGCGCCGCACCATACCGGCCACCCCGGAGGGGGTCAAGGAAGCGGAACCCGGCCCGCTTGCCGCCGCCGGTCCCGCTTCCGGCCGGATGCAGGCTCAGTACGGGCAGTCGGCGCGGCCGCAGGATCCGGCGCCGCGCGCCGCGACATAGGCGCTGCAGACCGGGCATTTGACCGTGTCCTCGACGACGGACGGCTTGGCGGCCTTGCGGCTGGGCCGGGCGACCTGCGCCTGCTCCTTGCGCGCCTTCTCGAGGCGGCTGAGCAGCCGGAACCCGAACCAAACCAGGGCGATGATGGCGGCGAGGACGAGCAGCTTGCCGAGGCTGGGGACGGAAAACATCGGCGCATTTAGCGGGCCGGCCGGCGCAGGGTCAAGGCGCGCCCGGGCAGGCGGCTCCCGAGGCTACAGGCCGAAGCGCGCCCACATGGCGCGCGCCTCCAGCGCCGAGACGATCTCGCCCGCCCAGTCGCGCTCCTCGCCGGCCGGCGCGAACCGGCGCGCGATCCAGCCCCGCCGCGCCCCGACCGGCACCAGCCGGACCTTGTCGCCGAAGCGCTGGCGCAGCACCGAGCGCATGTCGCCGAGCCCGTCCACCAGCCCGTACTCGGCCGCGCGCTGTCCGGACCAGACCTCGCCGCTGAACAGCTTCGTCTCGTCCAGCTTGAGCCGGCGCCCGCGCCGCTCCCGCACATGGGACTTGAACACCTCGTAGATGTCCTGCTGCAGCGCCGTCAGCAGCGCCACGTCCTCCGGCTTCTCGGGACGGAACGGATCGAGCATCGCCTTCCGGGGCGCGGTGCTGTGCACCCGCCGTTCGATGCCGAGCCTGCCGAGCAGCTCGGGGAAGCCGAACCCGGCGGTGATCACGCCGATCGAGCCCACGATGGAGGACGCGTCCGCGAAGATCTCGTCCCCGGCGCAGGCGAGCCAGTAGCCGCCGGAGGCCGCGATGTCCTCGACGAAGGCGAGGATCGGCACGTCGCGCTCGCGGGCGAGATCGCGGATCCGCTTCGCGATCAGGGCGGACTGCACCGGCGACCCGCCCGGCGAGTTCACCGCCAGCGCCACGGCGGACAGATGCTTCAGGGAAAAGGCGCGGTCGATCGGGCCGGCCAGGCCGCCGAGCGTCAGATTGCCGCGCAGCGGCAGGGGACCGCCCACGCCGATCACCCCGGCGAGGCGGATCACGGCGACGGTCGGCCGCCGGTCGAAGGGCCGGAACACGCGGCCGAGGAAGGAGCCGTTGGCTGACATGCGCTCAAAATAGCCGCGGAACGCCCGCGATCAAACCGGCCTCTTCGGCCGGCGCCGGGCTCACTCCTCGGCCAGAAAATCCAGCACCGCCCGGTTGAACTCCGCCGGCTTCTGCCACATCGCGAAATGGCTGACATCCGGCATGACCAGGAGCTCGGCGCCGGGGATGAGCTCGGCCATCTCCTTCGTGTGCTCCTGCTTGATGCCTTCGTCATGGGCGCCGTCCGCGATCATCGTCGGGACGGTGATCGCCCGGAGCTGGTCGGCCGTGTAGTTCGGCTGGGTCGCCCACATCCCGCCGATCGCCTCGAGGAACGCCTCGTACTCCGCCGGGGTCTTCGACAGCCGTTCGTAATCCGTGCCCGCCTTCTCGATATAGGCGTTGAACACCGTGCTGTCGGCCACGTCCGCGCGCAGCCCGCCGACATTGTAGTTCGCGCCGAAGGCGAACAGCTTGTCGAGCCGCTCCGGATGGTTCATGGCGATGTCGAGGCCGATGATGCCGCCGTCGCTCCATCCGACGAGCGAGGCCCTGTCGATCTGCAGGTGATCCATCAGCGCGATCACGTCGGAGGCCATGAGAGCATAGCTGTACGGCTGGTCCGAGCGCGTGCTGCGCCCGTGGCCGCGGCTGTCCGCCACGATGACCTGGTAGCGCTCGGCGAATGCCGGAATCTGATTGGCCCAGTAATCGGCGTTCCCCAGCCCGCCATGCAGCAGGATCAGCGGCTCGCCCGCGCCGTAGACCGCGTAATACATCTCGATGTCGTTGACCGGGGCATAGCCGCTTCGCGCCGGTGCCGGCATCTCCGCAACCTCGCCGAGCGTCATCCAGGGCTCCTCCGCCCGCACCTCGGGCCCGGCGCCGCAGATCAGGGCGAATCCCACCCCGAACCCGGCAATGGCGGCAGCGAATGGCGTCATCCCGTCCTCCCCGCGATCATTCTCGAGTCAAAGCACCAGCCCGGCTCCCTCCCGCAGCACCGCGTCGGCCGCGGCCGTGTACCGGCCGTCCGCCTCGTGCAGCACCAGCCCGGGCAGCAGCCGGGTCGGCGTGGCCACGCCCCGGCGCGCCCGCACGATCACCCGGCTGGCCGGCTTGCCGGCGCCCGGCCACAGCGGAAACACCGCGACGTCGCCGGCGCGGCCGGTCATGGCGGCGAGCAGCGCGGGCAGGCGGTCCGCACGATGCACGAAGGTGATGCTGCCCTTCGGCCGCACCATGGCGAGCGCGAAGCGCACCCAGTCGGCGAGCACGGCCTCGCCTTCGACATTGGCCTGGGCCTTGCCGGACTCCGGCGGCGGCGTCGCCGCGCCCTCCGGCAGATAGGGCGGGTTCGCCATGACATGCGCGAAGGCGCCGGGCGCGAGCCGCGGCGGCGGATGCAGAAGGTCGCCGACCATGACCTCGACCCGGCCAATGAGCCCGTTGGCGGCGATGTTCTCGGTGGCGAGCCGCACCAGCTCGCGCTGCAGCTCGATGCCGCGCACGCTGCATCCGGGCTCGCGCCGCGCCAGGCAGAGCGCCGCGGCGCCCACCCCTGCGCCGACGTCGAGCACCAGGTCGCCGGGCGCGGCCGGCACCGCCGCCGCCAGGAAGACCGGATCGATCGCCGCGCGATAGCCGCTGCGCGGCTGCCGGAGCGCGACACGGCCGCCCAGCAGGCTGTCGTCGCTCACCTCGATCGGCGATGCCGCTTCAGCCATCCGGCAGCTCCTCTCCCGCCTCGATCAGCACGCGGCGGGCGCGTGCGGCATCATCCTCGTGCACCATGAGCCGTCGCTGGATGGCTCCGATGCTGCCCTCCACGACGCTCGTATGGCCGTCGAGGAGAATGGACTCGATTCCTGCCTCCGAAAGCAATGCCATCAGCCAGGACAGGCGGACCACGTCATTGCTGCGCAGCAGTTCGACCACGGCGTGCTCTGGCTTT
This sequence comes from Alphaproteobacteria bacterium, assembly GCA_036724615.1. Classification (GTDB taxonomy): domain Bacteria; phylum Pseudomonadota; class Alphaproteobacteria; order Dongiales; family Dongiaceae; genus DAIMFL01. The sequence continues at coordinate 20,697 of DAIMFL010000038.1, forward strand.
CCCCATCCGCCCGGCCGCCCCCTGCGGCTGCCGGCCGTCGCGCCCGGCCGGACTCGTTCCGTCCAGGGCAGGCTTGACCGGTAGGGCAGGTCTCATATGCTGGCCCGGCGGGGGTGGGGCGTCAAGGTAACCAGGGTCACCGGGAAGTGGCGGTCGTCGTAAATCTGGAAGAAGGTCGCGAAAAGCCGCGCAAACCGTCCCTGCAGCCGCTCGTCGACCTGGTCGGCGACGATCTGAAGGCGGTCAACCAGCTCATCGTCGACCGCATGCACAGCCCGGTCGCGCTGATCCCGCAGCTGGCGGGACATATCGTCGCGGCCGGCGGCAAGCGCCTGCGCCCGATGCTCACCCTGGCCGCCGCCCGCATGTGCGGCTACCGGGGCGACCGCCACAAGGCGCTGGCCGCCTGCGTCGAGTTCATCCATACCGCCACCCTGCTGCATGACGACGTGGTGGACGAGAGCGACCTGCGCCGCGGCCTCGCCACGGCCAACGCGGTCTGGGGCAACAAGCCCAGCGTGCTGGTCGGCGATTTCCTGTTCGCCCGCTCCTTCCAGCTGATGGTCGCCGACGGCTCGCTGCGCGTGCTCGACATCCTGGCCACCGCCTCGGCCGTGATCGCCGAGGGCGAGGTGCTGCAGCTCGTCACCAGCAACGACACCGAGACCAGCGAGCAGGCCTATCTCGAGGTCATACGCTGCAAGACCGCCGCGCTGTTCGCCGCCGCCTGCCGGATCGGCGCCGTGGTGGGCGATCGTCCGCGCGTGGAGGAGGAGGCGCTGGAGAGCTACGGCCTCAATCTCGGCATCGCCTTCCAGCTCGTCGACGACGTGCTCGACTATTCCGCCCGGCAGTCGGAGCTCGGCAAGAGCATCGGCGACGATTTCCGCGAGGGCAAGATCACCCTGCCGGTCATCCTCGCCTTCCGCCGCGGCGATGCGGAGGAGCGCGCGTTCTGGAAGCGGACGCTGGAGACCGTGGAGCAGCAGGACGGCGACCTCGAACGGGCGATCGCCCTCATCGAGAAGCACGGCGCGCTCAGGGACACAGTGGCGCGCGCCAGCCACTACGGCGCGATCGCCCGCGACGCGCTCGGCATCTTCCCCGACGGCGCCGCCAAGAGCGCGCTGCTCGAGATCGTCGATTTCTGCATCGAGCGGGCCTACTAGCATTCCCTTCCCGGCCGGTCGGGTCCGCCCGCCGAGGCAGTCGGAGGCGCGATGAGGCGTGCGGCGCGGCGGCTTCTCCTCGGCATCGCGGCGATGGTCGCCGCCTCCGCCCCCGCCGGCGCCGACGAGCTCGTCTTTCCCGCCGGCACGCTCGACCGCGGCGCCAGGATCGAGGCGACCTACCGCCTCGATCGGCCGGCGACCGGGCGCGGCGCGCTCCATCTGGAATGGACAGATGCGCACGGGCGGCTGGTGGAGCGGCGCGCCATCCCGGTCTCGCTCGACGATGCGACGGACATCGCGATCCCGCTCGACCTCACGCGCGCGGTCGCGACCGAGAACCGCCTCCGGGTCCGGCTGTCCCTCGACGGAGAGGGCGAGAGGGCGCTCGACGCCTTCTTCTACGTGCCGCCCTCCGATCCCGACTGGTCGGACTATCAGGTCATCATGTGGCAGCACCAGGATGCCCGGCAGTACGGCGAGCTGAAGCGCCTCGGCTTCACCGCCGGGATGGCCTATGCGACGCGGGACGAAACGCTGAACGAGGAGATGGTCGGGCCGCTGCTCGACGCCGATCTGCGCTGGTACGTGGAGAACATCGCCACCGATTTCTTCTCCACCTATCACCGCTGGCATCCCGACCGACCGAAGAACTGGCGCTTCCTCGAGGTGAAGGAGCTCTATCGGCAGAATCCGGAGGACCCGCGCGCCCTGCAGCGCGACCCGAGCCTGTCCGATCCCGCCTGGCTGGCGGAGATCCGCGAGCGGCTTACCTGGACCGTCGGGACCTACGCGCCCTACCGGCCGCTGTTCTACAACCTCGCGGACGAGCCCGGCATCGCCGAGACCGCCGCCTTCTGGGATTTCGATCTCTCGGAGCATTCGCTGCGCGGCATGCGCGCCTGGCTGCAGGAGGAATACGGCGATCTCGCCGCGCTCAATCGCCAATGGGGTTCCCAGTTTGCCGATTGGGACGAGGTCGTGCCGATGACGACGCGCGAGGCGGTCCGGCGCGAAGACGAGAACTTCTCCGCCTGGGCCGATTTCAAGGCCTGGATGGACGTCGCCTTCGCGCGCGCCGTCAGGGCGGGAACGGACGCGATCCATGCCGCCGATCCCGCGGCGCGCTCGGCGCTCGAAGGCATGCAGATTCCCGGCTGGGGCGGCTACGACTACACGCGGCTGGCGGATACCGTCGACGTGATGGAGATCTACGACTACGGCGAAAATGTCGAGATCGTCCGCTCGCTCAATCCGTCGCTGATCATCCTCGCCACCTCCGGCGGCAGCGGCGCGCGCGAGGCGCATGTCGTCTGGCGCGACCTGCTGCGCGGCAGCCGCGGCGTCATCTTCTGGGACGACGAGCGCGAGGTGGTCGGCCCGGGCGGTACGGTCGGCGAGCGCGGCCGGCAGGCGGCCTCCTGGATCGGGAAGATCCGCGGCGGGCTGGGCGCGCTGGTGATCGGCAGCCGCCGCCATGTCGATCCGATCGCCATGCTCTATTCGCCGGCCAGCCAGCGGACGCAGTGGATGCTCGACGTGAAGCCGCACGGACAGGCCTGGAGCGAGCGCGACGTGGAGGACGAGTACCAGGACAACGCGATCCGCCTGTCCTCCCGCCGTTTCCGCTGGGCCATCGAACATATGGGCCTGCAGCACAGGATGATCTCCCCGGAGCAGATCGAGGACGGCATCCTGGAGGATGCGGGCATCCGGGTGCTGATCCTGCCCTGGGCCGTCTCGCTCTCCCCGGAGGAGGCGGAGATGATCCGGCGCTTCGCCAAGTCCTGCGTCATCGTCGTCGCTGACGGCGAGCCCTGGCGGTTCGACGCGCATAGCCGGCGCCTCGAGCGTCCCCTCCTGGCGGAGCTGTTTTCGGAGACCGCTGCGGGACAGGCGATCCGCCTGCCCGCGAGCGCGCTCAGCGGCCCGGAGACGATGGAGCGCCTGCGCCCGATCCTCGCCTCTGCAGGAGTAGCGCCGCGCTACACGGTGACGGAGCCCGATGGCCGGCCGGTCACCGACGTGGAGACCTATGTCTTCCGGAACGGCGGCACGACGCTGCTGGCCGTCCAGCGCAGCCCGGCGGCGCTGGACGAGTTCGGCCGGGCCGGCGCGCCCGAGCCCCTCGTCCTGTCGCTGCCCGCGCCCTGCTACGTCTACGACGTCCTCGGCCGGACGTCGCTCGGCCGCCTCGACCGAGTCGAGATCAGCCTCGACGGGGTGGAGCCGACCTTTCTCACCCTCTCGGACGGGCCCATGGCCGATCCCGGCCTCTCCGCGCCGGCGCGGCTCCGGCCGGGCGAGACCGGCCTGCTGCGGATCGCCCGGCCGGAGGGCTCTCCGGCCGATCTCCACGTGCTCCACGTCACGGCGGTGGGGCCGGACGGCCGGCCCGTTCCGTACTATTCCGGAAACGTGATCCTGCGCGGCGACAGCGCCGCCTTCCCGCTCCCGCTGGCGCTCAACGACGCAGCGGGCCGCTGGACCGTCCGGGTCAGCGATGCGGCGACCGGCCGGACCGTCGCCGCGACGATCGAGGTCGCCGCCGACTGATCGGATTGCGGAAACGACGACGGCCCTACTACCATAAAGCGAAACCCCGGGAGGGGCTTGCGCCTGTCCCGGGGTTCTTTCTCCTCCAGAGACACATGCCTTCCGGCAGGGGTGTTCTCTGGCTCACGTCTAAGAAGATAGGTATCACGTGCTAGACCGTCAACTGAGAATTCCATTTGAACTTACTGAGTCTCAGGCTGGCGCGTTGTGCCTCGCTATATCAAATCCACGACTAGGAAAATACATTAACGCTGCGGGCCATGATGTGACTAGAGCATTAAATTTATACAGATGGAACGCTTTAATCGGAGAATGTTTCCATTTCCCGCTTCAGGCTACTGAAAATCGGCGTTGAGGCAAGCCAGCTTTCGTCGGTTTTTGAGGCTGTGCTTGTCCTT
>DAIMFL010000039.1:0-5120 GCA_036724615.1 Alphaproteobacteria bacterium
GCACTCCGTGGAGTACCCCCTCTCATGCCCCGACACAAAAACTGATACGTCACCTGTGAGACGGCGCCCGTTGCCGTCCCGGCCGCCGCAGACTTATCCTGACGGCATGCTGCACCGGGTCGGGTCCAGCCTGGAGTTCGGCACCCCGCTGCTGCTCGCCGCCGTCGTCCTGGCGGCCGGCCTTGGCGTCGCGCGGGCTGCCGAGGCGCAGCCCGACCCGACGCCGCCGGACCTGACGCCGCCCTGGCCGCAGGAGGCGGCGCTCGCCGACATTGCCGGGGATTCGATCACGTTCCCGAGCCACAGCCCCTTCACCCTGGCGGATGTCGGGCGGGGTGCCGAGCGCGATCCGCCCACCGTCGCGCAGGGCGTGTTTTTCCTGCCGCGCGAGGCCTCCGCCGCCGATCCGGTCCCGGCCGTCGTCATGCTCCACGGCGCTTCGGGCGTGCTCGACGAGCGGGAGCTCACCTATGGCCGGCAGCTCGCCGCCTTGGGGGTCGCCGCCCTGGTGGTGGACTCCTTCGGTGCCAGGCGGGACAGGGCGACCCGCTTCATCGACCGGCTGCTCGAGATCACCGAGACGATGATCCTGGCCGACGCCTTCGGGGCGCTGCGCTATCTCGAGTCGCGGCCGGAGATCGACGACGGCCGGGTGGTGCTGGTCGGGTTTTCCCATGGCGGCATGGCGGCGACCTATGCCGCCTTCGCCCAGGTGGCCGAGGCGCTCGCCCCGGACGGGCGGCGCTTCGCCGGCCATGTCGCCTATTACGCGCCCTGCATCGCCGAGTTCGAGGACGGGCGGGCGACGGGGGCGCCGCTGCTGCTGCTCTACGGCGGCAAGGACGGGATCATCGATCCCGCCCGCTGCGCCGAGCTGGCCGCGACGCTGGAGGCGGGCGGCGGCCGGGTCGAGACCATCGTCTATCCCGAGGCGCTGCATCAGTGGGACGGCCGCTTCGGCGCGCCGCGCATGATCGGCCGCAACCTGGCCCCCTGCCGCTTCCATGTCTCGAAGAGCGGACGGATCTCGGCCGCGAGCTGGCCGCTGCAGATGACCGGTCCGTTCAGCCGCAAGATGATTCTCGGCCTGTGCGCCGAGAGCGAGGGCTACATGATCGGCCGCGACGATGCCGTGCGCGAACGTTCGAACGCCGATCTGGGGCGGTTCCTGGAGCAGGTGTTCGCGAAGTCCGCGCAGTGACGCCGATCTCCGGGCGGCGGCGCGCTCCGCGGCATCATCGGGGCTTGGACCATGCGGATCGATGCGGCCCGCAGCGCGGGGCTCACGTCACCCGGAGATAGCCCATCATCCCGGTCTCCTGGTGCTCGATGATGTGGCAGTGGAACATCCAGTCGCCGGGCTCGCCGGCCACGAAGGCGATGGTGATCCGCTCCTTCGGATCCACGAGAACCGTGTCGGCCCAATGGGGCGGCCGCGCCTCCTTGCTCGAGGCGATCACCTTGAACATGTGGCCATGCAGATGCATCGGGTGGCGATGCGGCGTGCCGTTGAAGATCTCGGCGACGTAGCTGCGGCCCGATCTCAGCGCGAAGAGCGGCGGCGGCAGGGTCTCGTGGCTCGCGCCCGGCCAGGCGACCCGGTTGATCGACCAGAAGATCCGGCTCGACACGCAGAGGCTGTCGAGGCCGACGCCCAGCTCCGCGGCCCAGGCCTCGAGCGCCGGATCGGCATGGCCGGCGAGCAGGGAGAAGGCCAGCGGCTCGGCCGCGGCGAGGTCCGGCTCCGGCAGCTCGGCCGGCGGCAGGCGCAGGCTCGACCGGTCGCGGGCGCGCCGCAGCGCCGGGCCTTGCGTCACGATGCGCGCCAGCAGGACGTTGGTCGCCGGCAAGGCGTCGAGCAGCTGCAGCTCCGCGCCTTCCTCCGCCGGCGCGATGAGCGCGAGATCCGCGCGCATCGCCGGGCCGAGGCGCCAGCCCCGCACCGGGAAGGGATCGCAGGCGTTCCCGTCCGTGGCGATCACGGCCGCCTCCGCGTCGCCGCTTGCGCCGGTCAGGTTCAGCATCACGACCCGGGTGGCGTCGAGATTGAGCAATCTCAGACGCAGGCGCGCATTGGGCGCGACGGTCAGGGTCGGCGGCTCGCCGCCGTTCACCGTGCGCAGCGTGCCGAAGCTGCCGGCCTTAGCCGCGCCCGCATCGGTGACGAAGTCTTCGAAACTGCCGTCGGGGCGCACGCGCCAGTCCTTGAGCGCCAGCACCTCCTCCACGTCGAAGCGCCCGTCGTCGCGCGGGTCCTCGACCAGCAGGACGCCGGCCAGGCCGCGGCCCAGCGCCTCGGCCGTGTTGCAGTGGGGATGGAAGAAGAACGTGCCCGGATCGGGCGGCGCGAAGGCGTAGCGGAAGGTCTCGCCCGGCAGCACCGGCGCCTGGGTGACATAAGGCACCCCGTCCATCCCGTGCGGCACGCGAACGCCGTGCCAATGCACCGTGCCGTGCTCGTCGAGGCCGTTGGTGAAGTCGGCGGCGAAGGCCGCGCCGCGGGCCGTGCGCAGGACGAGCGGCCAGCCCTCGGCATAGCTCCACAGCGCCGAAGGCGCGCTGCAGCCGGGCAGGCGCCGCCTCCGTTCCCGCGCGACCAGGGCGACGTCCGGCGCCGCCGGGCGCGCGACGGCGGGGCCGATCGGAAGCGCGAGGCTGCTTGCCGCGGCCCCGGCCAGGAAGCGGCGCCGGGTCACGGCGCCCGGCCGGGCGTTCGGGACGGATGTCATTTGCGAACGAGTCGCATCTTTCGGCGCGGCGCTCAAGCGCGGCGTTGTCGCAATCGGCCGGGCCTGCGGGACATCAGGCGAGGGCGCGCAAGGCCTTGCGCAGGGTCGCGGCGCCGTCCGGCGGCAGCAGCCGGTCGACCTCGCCATGGGTGCGTTCCCAGATCGGCAGGGCGCTGCCGAGCAGGCTGCGACCGGACTCGGTGAGGCTCAATCGCCGGCTGCGCCGGTCGGCCGGATCGACCGACGCCTCTACCAGGCCACGCCGCTGCAGCGGCTTCAGATTGGCGGTCAGGGTGGTGCGGTCCATGGCCAGCAGGCTCGCCACCGCGCCGATGGCGGGCGGCGCCGGCCGGGTGAGCGACATCATCAGCGAGAACTGGCCGCTGGCCAGCCCGACCGGGCGCAACGCCTCGTCGAAGCGGCGCGCCAGGCGGCGCGCCGCCCGCTGCGCCGCCAGGCAGAGGCAGTGATCGCGCACATGGAGCGTCGTTTCGTAGGGAACGCTGCGCGGGTTTGACATGGCCTAACTATGTTGATATCAACTTATCAGGTCAATGCCGAAGCGGCGGGTGCGGCGTTTCGCAGCACCACCTCCGCCCCGCCGGCCGATCTTCACGAAACGACAGCAGGAGGATGGGAGATGGGTTACGTCGAGGGATTCGTGGCCGCCGTGCCGGCCGCCAACAAGGAAGCCTATCGCCGGCACGCCGCGGAGGCGGCGCCGCTGTTCAAGGCGTTCGGCGCGGTGCGCATGGTGGAGAGCTGGGGCGACGACGTGCCGGACGGCAAGGTCACGGACTTCAAGGGCGCGGTGAAGGCCACGGGGGACGAGGTCGTGGTCTTCTCCTGGATCGAGTACCCGTCGAAGGCGGCGCGCGACGCGGCGGTCGAGAAGATCATGAGCGATCCGCGCATGAAGGAGATGGGTGCTTCCATGCCCTTCGACGCCAGGCGCATGATCTGGGGCGGCTTCGCGCCCATCGTCGACGAGCGCGCGGACGGCCGCATGGGCTATGTGGACGGCGCTCTGATGCCGGTGCCGGACGACCACAAGGACGCCTTCCGCGAGCGGGCGGCGGCCATGGCCGCGATCTTCCGCGAGCACGGCGCGACGCGCGTCGTCGACGCCTGGGGCGACGACGTGCCGGACGGCAAGGTCACGGACTTCAAGGGCGCGGTGCAGGCCCGGAACGGCGAGACGGTCGTCTATTCCTGGATCGAATGGCCGTCCAAGGACGCGCGCGACGCGGGCTGGCAGAAGGTGATGTCCGATCCGCGGGCCCAGGCGGCGGAGATGCCGTTCGACGGCCGGCGCATGGTCCACGGCGGCTTCGCCCCGCTTCTCGATACCTAGGCTGAATTCTGTCCGGCCGGGCCGGCCGATGCGGCCGCCCGGCGGTTGCGGGGGCTTGCGTTCCTGGCGGGAACCGCCCCTGCCGGCCCGTCGTTCCCCTGGGGATCGTCCACCGGATCAGGAGGAACGCCCGATGCCCGCGAAGTCGAAGGCGCAGCAGAAGGCGGCCGGGGCTGCCCTGTCCGCCAAGCGCGGCGAGCAGAAGGTCTCGGAGCTCAAGGGCGCGTCGAAGGGCATGTACAAGTCGATGAGCGAGAACCAGCTCGAGGAGCTCGCCTCGACCAAGCGCAAGGGCCTGCCGAAGAAGAAGGGCTGAGGCGGCCCGCGCGGCTTCTCCCGCCCGGCGCACCATGGCCAAGCCTCCGGAGCGGAGCGCGGCGCAGTTCGTCGATCCGAAGGCCTCGCTGGCGGCGCTGCGGAAGGCCGCCGCCGGCTGCACCGGCTGCGACCTCTACCTGCACGCCACCCAGACCGTCTTCGGCGAAGGACCGGACAGCGCCGACGTCATGCTGATCGGCGAGCAGCCGGGCGATTCGGAGGATCTCGAGGGGCGGCCCTTCGTCGGCCCGGCGGGGCGCATCCTCGACAAGGCGCTCGGCGACGCGGGGATCGACCGGAGCCGCGTCTACGTGACCAACGCGGTGAAGCACTTCAAGTGGGTTCGCCGCGGCAAGAAGCGCATCCACCAGAAGCCGAAGGTGATCGAGATCGAAGCCTGCGCCCCCTGGCTCATGGCCGAGATCGACCGGGTGAAGCCCGAGGTGATCCTCTGCCTCGGCGCCACCGCCGCGCAGTCCCTGTTCGGGTCGAGCTTCCGCGTGACGAAGGACCGGGGCAAGCCGCTGCCGTCGAACCTGGCGCCGCTGGTGGCCGCGACCGTTCACCCGTCCTCGCTGCTGCGCCAGCCGGACCCGGCCGCGCGCGCCGAGGCCTATGACCGCTTCGTCTCGGATCTCGGCCTGGCGGCGACCGCGCTGAAGCGGGGCCGCGCCCGCTGACGCGCGCCGCTCAGGTCTCGTCGAACAGCCCGTGCTCGC
>DAIMFL010000039.1:5130-18668 GCA_036724615.1 Alphaproteobacteria bacterium
ATGCCAGTCCTCGAGGGATTCCGGCGGATAGGCGTCGTGGCGCGCCTCGCCGCGCTTGGCGTCGAGCCGCACCCAGCCGGCCTTCGAGCCCAGCATCATGTGCACCTGCTCGGGCGGCTTCGGGAGCTCGGTGTCGATGGCGCTGGCGAAGGGGTGCACCAGGTCCGGCCATTGCGGGTCGAAGAGCCAGAGCGCCGTTCCGCAATGCCGGCAGAAGCGCCGCTCGGCCGAGCTCTTCTGCCCGTCGATCCGGGCATGGAACATGGCGATGTTCTCCTCGCCTTCGACCTTCAGGGTCGCGGCCCTGGCGCCCAGGTTGACGGCATAGCCGCCGCCCCCCGCCGTCTTGCGGCAGATGGAGCAATAGCAGCGCAGATAAGGCACGGGGGCGTAGGCCTCGACCGAAAAGCGCACGGCCCCGCAATGGCATGAACCCTCGAGTCGCATCTGTCGCTCCTCGTCCTGGATGACCCGCTCGGCACGCGTTGCGCCCCGGCGCTCCGGCGATTAGTTTCGGCCGTTCCCGGCGGTCCTGCCGCGCCCATGCGGCCCGGCACGAATCCGCCCGGAGAAACCGGCGCCGCCGCATCGGCCCTCCGCCCGCATACCCTCCCACATCCGCGACCGGGCAGCCGGGCGGCGGGGGCGGAGCCCGAGCGCGACAACCGACTCTGCTCCCTATGCGAGTGCGCTGTCATGTTGTTCCGCAGCTTCGAGCGCCTGATTCCGCCGACCCGCGTCCCCGACCGCCCGGAGCCGCCCCCGGGCCTGCTGACCTTCTATTGGCACTTCGTCCGCCAGGCGCGCGGGCTGTTCGCGTCGCTGCTCGCGATCGGCCTGGTCGTGGCCCTGATCGACGCGTCGATCCCGCTGTTCATCGGGCGGCTCGTCCAGCTGGTGACCACCGTTCCCCTGGACCGGCTGGTCGACGAGGCGACCCCGGTCCTGCTCCTCATGGCCTTGGTGATCCTGGTGCTGCGGCCCGCCGTCATCCTCACCCGCAGCCTGATCACCAACCAGGCGATCGCGCCGGGCTTCTCGAACCTGATCCGCTGGCAGACCCATTGGCACGTGGTGCGCCAGTCCTGGGCGTTCTTCCAGAACGACTTCGCCGGCCGCATCGCCAACAAGGTGATGCAGACCGGACCGGCGCTGCGCGAGACGGTGGTGATGACCTTCGACGCGGTCTGGTACATCACCGTCTACGGCACCAGCGCGCTCCTCATCCTGGGCAGCGTCGATCCATGGCTGTCTTTGCCGCTCGTCGTCTGGTTCGCGCTCTACATCGCGCTGCTGCGCCGTTTCGTGCCCCAGCTGCGCGAGCGCGCCCGCGTGATGTCGGAGGCGCGCTCGGTGCTGACCGGGCGGATCGTCGACAGCTACACGAACATCCTGACGGTGAAGCTCTTCGCCCGCGCGCGGGAGGAGGACGCCTATGTCCAGGAGGCGGTGGACGAGCACACCTCCCTGTTCCAGGCGCAGCTGCGGCTGGTCACCCGCATGGTGGCGCTGCTGGCGGCGATCAACGCGGCCCTCGTGGTCGTCACGGCGACCCTGGCGATCTGGTATGCGAGCCGCGGCATCGTCACCGTCGACGTCGTCGCCATGATGCTGCCGCTCACCTGGCAGATCGTCTCCATGTCCGGCTGGGTCGCCTTCCAGGTCACCGCGATCTTCGAGAATGTCGGCGTGGTGCAGGAAGGGATCCGCACCATCGCCAGGCCGCTCGCGCTCACCGACCGGGCGCAGGCGCAGCCGCTGCGGGTGACGCGCGGCGAGATCCGCTTCGAGGACGTGCAGTTCGGCTATGGCCGGCAGATGGCCGTGATCGCCGGGCTCACGCTCACGGTCCGCCCGGGGGAGAAGATCGGGCTGGTCGGCCGCTCGGGGGCCGGCAAGTCGACCCTCGTCAACCTGCTCGTGCGCTTCTTCGACGTCGAGGGCGGGCGGATCGCCATCGACGGCCAGGACATCGCCGGCGTGACGCAGGAGAGCCTGCGCGCGCAGATCTCGATCGTGACCCAGGACACCTCGCTGCTGCACCGCTCGATCCGCGACAACATCCGCTACGGCAAGCCGGACGCGAGCGAGGCCGAGATCGTCGCCGCGGCGAAGCAGGCCGAGGCGCATGATTTCATCCTGGAGCTGCAGGACCAGGGCGGCCGGCGCGGCTACGACGCCCATGTGGGCGAGCGCGGCGTGAAGCTGTCCGGCGGCCAGCGGCAGAGGATCGCCATCGCCCGGGTCATCCTCAAGAACGCGCCGATCCTGGTGCTGGACGAGGCGACCTCGGCGCTCGATTCGGAGGTGGAGGCGGCGATCCAGGCGAGCCTCGGCACGCTGATCGCCGACAAGACGGTGATCGCCATCGCGCACCGGCTCTCGACCATCGCCCGGCTGGACCGGCTGATCGTGCTCGACCGCGGCCGCATCGTGGAGGAGGGGTCGCACGCCGAGCTCCTCGCCAAGGGCGGCGAGTACGCGCAGCTCTGGCGCCGCCAGTCCGGCGGGTTCCTCGGCGACGGGATTGCGCTGCCGGGCCCGACCGGGTGATGGTGAAAGGGACCGGGGCTCCGAAGGAGGACCATGCCATGCCTCTCCTTCCGTCACGCATCTCCCGCCGGGCGCTGATCGCCGCCGCGCCCGCCCTGCTGCTGCCCCGCGCGGGTCTGGCCGCGCTGCTGCCGACGCCGCCCGCCACCGAAGGGCCGTTCTATCCCGACCCGCTGCCGGCCGAGCAGGACAACGACCTGGTGAAGATCGAAGGCGCGGTGCGCGAGGCCGACGGCGAGATCCTCGATCTGACCGGCACGCTCAGCGATGCCTCGGGGCGGCCGCTTCCGGGCGTGCGGGTGGAGATCTGGCAATGCGACGCCAACGGCGTCTATCTCCATCCGGGAAGCCGCGGCGCCGGCGGCCGCGACCCGGCATTCCAGGGCTTCGGCCACGCCGTCGCCGGCGCGGACGGGAGCTTCGCGTTCCGCACCATCGTGCCGGTCCCCTATCCCGGGCGCACGCCGCACATCCATGTGAAGCTGCTGCAGGGCGGGCGCGAGCTTCTCACCACCCAGCTCTACATCGCCGGCCATCCGCAGAACGCGCGGGACTGGCTCTTCCGCCGCCTGTCGCCGGCGGAGCAGGCGGCCGTGTCCCTGGAGCTGAAGCCCGCGGCCGAGCGGGCGGCCTTCGAGACGGCGGTGCGGCTGGTCGTCGCCGCCTGACGGGGCCGGCCGCGGGACGATTTCGGTTTGCGGCCGCAGCGGAGGTCGGCTTATCTGGGTGCTCGGGCCGATCGGGAGACAGCATGACGATCGAACGTGCGGGCGCGATCTTCGTGGGCGGCGGCGACAGGGCCGAGTATCTCGAGCTCGGCCTGGCCAATCGCCACGGCCTCGTCACCGGGGCGACGGGCACGGGCAAGACCGTCACGCTGCAGGTCCTGGCCGAAGGCTTCTCGCGCAACGGGGTCGCGGTTTTCGCCGCGGACATCAAGGGCGATCTCGCCGGCATCGCCGCGACCGGCGAGGCGAGGCCCGCCTTCGTGGAGCGGGCGCGCGGCATGGGGCTCGACTACCGGCCCGACCGATTCCCGACGGTGTTCTGGGACCTGTTCGGCGAGCAGGGGCACCCCATCAGGGCGACCGTATCGGAGATGGGCCCGCTGCTGCTCGCGCGCCTGCTCGAGCTCAACGACACGCAGGAAGGGGTGCTCAACATCGCCTTCCGCATCGCGGACGAGGAGGGGCTGCTTCTTCTCGACCTTGCTGACTTGCGCGCCATCCTCGGCTACGTGGCGGACCAGGCGGCTGCGCTCACCACCCGCTACGGCAACGTCTCGAAATCGTCGGTCGGCGCCATCCAGCGCCGGCTTCTCGTGCTCGAAGGGCAGGGCGGCGACCGCTTCTTCGGCGAGCCGGCGCTGCGGCTCGCCGACTTCCTGCGCACCGACGCGGACGGGCGCGGCTATGTCAACATTCTCGCCGCCGAGAAGCTGATGGCGAGCCCGCGCCTCTACGGCACGTTTCTGCTCTGGCTGCTGTCCGAGCTGTTCGAGGAGCTGCCGGAGGTCGGCGATCCGGACAAGCCGCGGCTGGTCTTCTTCTTCGACGAGGCGCATATCCTGTTCGACGAGGCGCCGAAGGCCCTGCTCGAGAAGGTCGAGCAGGTGGTCCGGCTCATCCGCTCCAAAGGCGTCGGCGTCTACTTCGTCACTCAGAATCCGCTCGACGTTCCGGACGCGGTTCTGGCCCAGCTCGGCAACCGGGTGCAGCACGCGCTGCGCGCCTTCACGCCGCGCGACCAGCGCGCGGTCAAGGCGGCGGCCGAGACCTTCCGGCCCAACCCGGCCCTCGACACCGCGACGGTCATCACCGAGCTCGGCACGGGCGAGGCGCTGGTATCGTTCCTGGAAGGCAACGGCACGCCGTCCGTCGTGCAACGCTGCATGATCCGCCCGCCTGCCGCACGGCTCGGGCCGATCGCCGCGGAGGAGCGCCAGGCGATCGTCGCCGCGAGCGCGCTGCGCAGCCGGTACGAGCAGGCGGTCGATCCGGAATCGGCGCATGAGATCCTGCTGAAGCGCGCCCAGGGCGGGGCCGCCGCCGGTGCCCGGCCCGGCGCTGGGGCAGACGACGTCCGAGGCGAGGCCGAGAGCGGCGGCATCGGCGGAGTCCTCGGCGATCTTTTCGGCACGAACCGGAAGCGGGGCGAAAGGCTGTCGACGGGGCAGACAGTGGCGCGGGAGGTCACGCGGTCGGTCACCAACCGCGTCGTCGGCCAGATCGCCGCGGATATCGGCAGGTCGCTCTTCGGCAGGACCGGCGGCACGATCGGCCGCGCCATCGTGCGCGGCGTGCTGGGCGGCATGCTGCGGCGCTGAGCGCCACCGTCGAACCGGGACCTCCGCAACCGGCCAGTTAGGCGCCCAGCTCCTTCCGGCGCTTCTCCATGCGCTCGCCCAGCTCGGCGAGCTGTTCCGCAGAGAACAGCGTCCGGGCTTTCGGCAGCATCTGGCGCTCCTCCTCCTCGGCGTGATGCTCGATCAGCCCCTTCAGCACCTTGGCCCGGCCGGAGAAGCGCTCGCCGGCGGCATCGGTGTTCTTGAGGTCGGGCAGCACGAGCTCTTCCACGGCGCGGTGCTCCTCCACCGCCTCGTAGAACATCTTGCTCTCCTCCTTGCCGCCGGCCACCTTGAGCGCCGGATAGAAGATCTCCTCCTCGATCGCCGTGTGGATCTGCAGCTCCTTCTCGATGCGGGTGAGCAGTTCCTCGCGGGCACGGCCATCCCCATCCGCCTTGGACAGCTGGCTCAACAGGCTGCGCACGGCTTCGTGGTCCTTCATGAGCAGCTCGATCGGGTCTATCGGCATGGCCATCCTCGACTGGACAGAGAGAAGCCTGCAGCGGCAGGCGGCCACCGGTCGGTGTCCTTGAATCCGAACCTGCAGTCGGGAGGGTTTGTTCCGGGCGCGTCAGCGCCGCAGGCGTTCGATCGGCAGCGCCAGGCGCACCCGGACGCCCGCGCTCTCCCAGCGCGTGTCGATCTGGCCGCCGAGCTGGCCGGCGACGGTCATGCGCGCGATCTGCGTGCCGAAGCCTTCGCTGGCCGGAGGGGCGTCCACCGCCGGGCCGCCGCTCTCCTGCCACTCGGGCAGCAGCTGCGTTTCGTCCAGGCTCCATGCCAGGCGCACCTGGCCCCGATGGGCCGACAGCGCGCCGTACTTCACCGCATTGGTGGCGAGCTCGTGCAGCACCAGCGCAAGTCCGGCGGCGGCGTTGGGGCCGATGGCGACCGACGGGCCCTCGACCGCGATCGGGCCGCCCGCGTCGCCGCTGTGGGGCGCCAGGATCGTCCGGATCACGTCCTGCAGGGTCGTCGAGTCCCGGCTGCTCCCGTTCGCCGCATGGATCGCGTCGTGGGCGCGGGCCAGGGCGCCCAGCCGCCCGCGGACCATCTCCGCCATGTCGCGCACCGACCCGGCCCGGCGGGCCGAGACGGACACGATGCCGCTCGCGACCGCGAACAGGTTCTTGACCCGGTGATTGAGCTCGCGGATCAGAAGCTGGCGCGCATCTTCGGTCTGCTTCTGCTCGTCGACGTCGGTGCAGGTGCCGAACCAGCGCAGGATCCGTCCGTCCTGGCCGCGGACCGGCAGAGCCCGGTCGAGAAACCAGCGATAGACCCCGTCATGCCGCCGGACCCGATACTCGTCGTCATAGGCTTCGCCTGTGCGCAGTGCGTCCTCCCAGCGCTCCTGCACCCGGCTGCGATCGTCGGGATGGAGCAGCATGGGCCAGTCCCGTTCCAGGAACTCGCCGTGCTCCGCGCCGACATAGTCGTACCAGCGGCGGTTGTAGTAATCGGTGTGACCGTCGGGCGTGGAGGCCCAGACGAGCTGCGGCACGGCGTCCGCGAGCGCCCGGACCTGCGCCTCGCTTTCCCGCAGCGAGACCTCTTGCCTCCGCCGCTCCGTGATGTCGCGCAGAATGCCGACCGCGCCCATGGTCCGGCCGTCGCCCGACTGGATGCGCGACGCGGTGAGGGAGATCTCGACCAGCGTGCCGTCCTTGCGCCGCAGCGTCGTGTCGATCCTCACGCGACCGCCGGCGAGCGCGGCCGCGACCGCCTGCCGCGGCACGTCCGGCGCCGACTCCGGCGCCAGCAGATCGATCGACGCGCCCAGCGCTTCCGTCTCGCCATAGCCGAGCAGCTGCTCGGCCGCCGGATTCCAGCTGGCGATCCGCGCGTCCGTCCCGACGCTGATGATGGCGTCGGGCGAAGAGGTGACGATGGCAGCGAGACGGGCGTTGTCTCCCACGGCATCCCAGTCGAGCCGGCCCGATGCAGGGCCGCTCTCCGCGAGCCCCAGAACGGTCTCGATCTGCCCCGGCATACTGGCGCTCCTCAGACTGCGCAGACGCTTTCAGGCGGCAAGACCAACGTTGCGCCAGGTGTGCAGAAAAGGCCAGCAAGAACTGACGCGGCCCACGACAATCGAGCGGAATCCGCATCATCCGGCGATCGAGACGGGGCCGATGCTGGGTCTTTGGCAGCAGTTGCTGCTACTCTGCCAATGCTTGCAACGCGCGCCGTCCCGAGAGCCGGTCAGCGACAGAGCGAGGCGCGGCTCAGGTCGACGTGCAGATGCGTGCGATGCGCCGCGTCGTAATCCGGCCCGAGCACGACGCCGAAGATCTCGCAGGCCCCGTCGCGCGCCCGCCGCAGGAAGCCCGCCTTCGCGCCGCCGCCGTCCCAGTCGCTGGCCAGCGTGACGCGCGTTCCGTCCCGGAGCACGACCCCGGCGATGTCGAGCGCGTTCGCGCTGGCGTGCTGGCTGCGCCGTCCGGCGGGGCGGTTGCCGACATTGCGGCAGGCATAGCTGCCGAGATGCTCGATCGCCACCACCGGTTGTCCGAACACGGCCTCGGCGGCAGGCTGCAGGGCGTGACGCTCGAACAGCTCGAGCGCCACCGCCAGCGGGCAGGTGGCGACGAAGCCGCCGCCATAGGCGATGTCGCCGCGCTCGATGCGCACGGCGTTGCGGAAGCCGCAGCCCGATCCCGTCTTCCGATCCGCGACAGGGGTGTAGGTGAAATCCGCCTGGTCGAGAACGGCCCGGCAGGCGGCGGGATCGCCGCCGAGACGACGCAGCTTGAACCCGGTCAGAAGATTGGGCGGGTCGGAGAGCCGGAGCGGCGCCCAGGGACTCCAGCGGTCCGGCAGCTGCGGCAGGCCGACCCAGAACGCCGCCGCGGCGGTCGCCAGCAGGACGACGAGGCGGAGGATTCGGCGTAAGGTCATCGGCTCCTCTCGCGGCCATCCGCGGGGCAAGGGTGAGATCGTGCGCGAACGCGGCGGCTGCAATGGCCGGCTAACGCGACGCGTCCATCGACTCGGGCCATCGACTCGGCCCATCGACTCGGGCAGCACGGCTGCGCTATCGTCGGCGAGGCCGCCCGGCGCATGGGGGAGGCGCGGATGATCGGCAGCCGACGGATCGTCGAGATCGTCCTCTACGGCGCGGGCGAGGTGCGCCGCTTCACCCAGGACACGCCGATCCTCCTGGACGTCTGGCTCGCCTATTTCGAGCAGCCCGCCGGCGGCCAGTCCCTGCTGCTGGAGGCCTGGCAGGACACGCCGCCCTTCGAGGTGGCGCGCGTGCTGCGCGCGGCGTCGGAGCGGATCCGGAAGCGCATCATCTACAACGGCACGCTGGTCGAGGCCACGCTCGACGTGGCGGAGCTCGTCTCCGTCGTGCTGCCGAGCACGCGCTGGTACGTCGAGACCGTCGCGGAACACGACACGGCGGCCGGCGGTGCCCGGCGCCCGCCGCGCCTGCCGAAAGCGGGCGAGCTGTGGGACGATCTCGCCGCCCGCGGCGGCGGCCGGTATCCCTGTCCGCGATTGCTTCCCCTGATCCGCATGGCGGGGTTGCTGCTCTGGCTGGGTCAGGACGACACGGGCGAGCGTCGACGGGCGGCGGGCGACGTCTTCGAGGCGCCGGACCGGATCGTGACCGACGAGCGCTTCGCCGAGGCCGTTCTCGAGGGCTGGAAGCGGCTCGACGGGAAACTGCCCGATGCGCCGACGCCGCACGCCGACGAGGACGGCCGCGGCGTCATCTACTCGGTGAGCCGGAACCGTCCGGCAACGATCGCGCAGATCCACTCGGTGCGCACGGTGAAGGCGGACGCGGCGCGCCGTCTCTTCGCGGTCGACTGCAGCAGGCTCACCTGGGCGGTGGTCGACTGCGGCATCGACGCTGCGCATCCCGCCTTCCTGACGGGCGGCGGGCGGAAGAAGGGCGAATCCCTCCGCGCCGCGCTCAGGCGCTCGCGCGTCAAGCATACCTACGACTTCTCCTTCCTGCGCGAGCTGCTGCTCGGCGAGACGGAGCATCTGCCGGCCAGCTACACCGACACGGAGGATTTCAAGGAGCGCCTGTTCGCCATGCTGCAGCGGATCGAGCGCGGCCAGGCGATCGACTGGCAGACGCTGCTGCCCATCCTGGAGGTCAGGCACGATGCGGGCTACGCGAAACGGAAGCCGACCGACGGCCACGGCACGCATGTGGCGGGCGTTCTCGCCGGCGACTGGAAGCGCAGCGAGGACGAGCATCTCCTGGGCGTCTGTCCCGACCTGCGCCTGCTCGACATCCGGGTCTGCCGCCCGGACGGCAGCAGCAGCGAGTTCGTCATCATCTCGGCGCTGCAGTTCCTGCGCTGGCTCAACGCGACCGGCGAGCTGATGGCGGTGCACGGCATCAACATGAGCCTCTCGCTGCGCCACGACGCGGCGAACTACGCCTGCGGCCGCACGCCGGTCTGCGTCGAGGCGGAGCGCGCGGTCTCGTCCGGCATCGTCGTGGTGGCGGCGGCGGGGAATCTCGGCTATCGCCGGCTGCTCGACGACAGCAGCATGCCCTGCGAGCAGTTCCTGCCGGTCAGCATCACCGATCCCGGCAACGCCGAGGCGGTGATCACGGTGGGCGCCACGCACCGGCTGGAGCCGCACACCTACGGCGTCAGCTATTTCTCGAGCCGCGGCCCGACCGGCGACGGGCGGATCAAGCCGGACCTGGTGGCGCCGGGCGAGAAGATCCTGGCGCCGGTCCTGAACGAGGAGGCGACGCGGCTCGACGGCACCAGCATGGCGGCGCCGCATGTGAGCGGCGCGGCGGCGCTCCTCATGGGCCGTCATGCGGAGCTCATCGGCAAGCCGCAGCGCATCAAGAAGATTCTCTGCGACACCGCGACCGATCTCGGGCGCGAGCCCTATTTCCAGGGCCGCGGCCTGGTCGACGTGCTGCGCGCCATGCAGTCGGTCTGAGGCGCGCCCTGCGATGTTCGTGCTGGAGGCGGTCAAGGCCAAGCATGGTGACTGCCTTCTGCTGCACTGGGGTCCGGAGGCCGCGCCGCGGCTCGCGCTGATCGACGGCGGGCCGGGCGGCATCTATCGCCGCTTCCTGCGCCCGCGGCTCGCGGCGCTGGCCGCGGAGCGCGGCGTCGACCGGCTCGCCATCGATCTCGCCATGGTGAGCCATATCGACGAGGACCATATCAGCGGCCTCATCGACCTGGCCGAGGAGATGGAGCTCCGGGCGGCGCCGGCCACGATCGGCCGGCTGTGGCACAACAGCCTGGAAGGCCTGCTCGACACGCCGCTCGATTCCTCCGAGGTCGAGCGGGCGACGGCCGCGCTCGGCGGCCCGTCCCCGCGGGGTGCCGGAATCTGGTACGCCAAGGTGCTGGCCTCGGTGCGGCAGGGGCAGCTGCTGCATGGCCATGCCCGGCGGCTCGGCCTCGCCGGGACCATGAACCACCCGTTCCAGCCGCTGGTCGCGGCGCGCAGCGGCGCCCGGGCGGCCCGGCTCGGCGGCCTGTCGCTGACGGTGATCGGCCCGGCTCTTCCGGAGATCGAGGCGCTGCGGGCGGCCTGGCGGGAGAAGCGCGTCGACGGGATCGTCGCCGCCTTCGCCGACGACTCGCCGTACAACCTGTCGAGCATCGTCGTCCTGGCGGCGTATCGCGGCCGGCGCATGCTGCTGACCGGCGATGCGCGCGGCGACCACATTCTGGACGGGCTGAAGCGGCGCCGGCTGCTGCGCAGCGGGCGCATCCATGTCGACCTGCTGAAGCTGCCGCATCACGGCAGCCAGAACAACGTCACGCCGGAGTTCTTCGAGCAGGTGACGGCCGACGCCTATGTGGTGTCGGGCGACGGGCGGAAGCATCCCAACCCGCACGAGACGGCGATGGCCTGGCTCGCCGATGCCCGCGCCGGCGCCGGGTACAAGGTCTACTGCACCTATGACCTGCCATATATGCGGCGCATCTTCGGCCGCCGGCTCAGGCTGCCCGCCGACGGCGAGGTCTCGGTCGCCGCGTCCCTCTGACGGAAATTGACCCTCGCGGCGCGCGATGCCTACACTGCGCGCCGGGTCGACAGGGATTAGGCTGGTGGGACGATGAAGGTCACGGTCGCCGCGACGCAGATGGCGTGCAGCTGGAACATGGAGGAGAATCTCGACACGGCCGAGCGCGTCGTGCGCCGGGCGGCGGCGCAGGGCGCCAACGTCATCCTGCTGCAGGAGATGTTCGCCACCCACTTCTTCGCCTTCATGGACTGGAAGGCGGAGTACTTCAGGTTTGCGGCGCCGATCGAGGAAAACCCGGTCCTGGACCGGATGGGGAAGCTGGCGAAGGAGCTCGGCGTCGTGCTGCCGGTCAACTTCTTCGAACGCTCCAACAACGCCTATTACAACACCGTGATGATGATCGACGACGAGGGCCGCCAGCTCGGCATCTATCGCAAGTCGCATATCCCCATGGGCCCGCCCGGCTGCTTCGAGAAGGTCTATACCAGCGAAGGAGACACCGGTTTCAAGGTGTGGCCGACCCGGTTCGGATCGCTCGGCGTCGGGGTCTGCTGGGACCAGTGGTTTCCCGAAGCCGCGCGCTGCATGTGCGTGATGGGCGCCGAGCTGCTGTTCTATCCGACCGGCAT
The DNA here is from genome assembly GCA_036724615.1 of Alphaproteobacteria bacterium. Lineage (GTDB taxonomy): Bacteria > Pseudomonadota > Alphaproteobacteria > Dongiales > Dongiaceae > DAIMFL01. Next base: position 16,637 of record DAIMFL010000039.1, read on the forward strand.
CGGCTCCGACTGCCACGACCACTGGCAGACCGCCATGCAGGGCCATGCGGCGGCGAACCTGACGCCGCTCGTCTGCTCCAACCGCATCGGCACGGAATCGGGCGAGTTCGGCTCGACCACGTTCTGGGGCCGCTCCTTCATCGCGGGCCCGACCGGGCAGATCGTCGCGAAGGCCGGTCGCGACGCGGAGGAAGTGGTGACCGCCACTTTCGACCTGGACGAGATCCGGGAGATGCGTGCCAACTGGGGCGTCTTCCGCGATCGTCGGCCGGACCTCTACGGGCCGTTGATGACGCTGGACGGGCGTACCCCGCAGAACGCGACGGTACGCTGAGGCGGCGCGCCCGGCTCAGCGACGACCGGCTTCATGTCGCCGGGGAGAGTATCGCGTCGGAGCCCGATGCGGAACCGGGACGCGCGGCCGCGCCGGGCCGGGCCGGGTCAGGTCAGGCCGCGCCCCCGTTGCGCTGCTGATGGATCGCCCGCACGGTGTCGATCGTGTCCGCATCTTCCGCCCGCTTGTCGGGGCGATAGCGCTTCACCCGGGCGAAGCGCAGCGCCAGCCCGCCGGGGTAATGCGGGCTCGCCTGGATGTCGTTGAAGGCGATCTCGACGACGAGCTCCGGCCGCACATGGACCACGTGCCGGTCGCGCGCCGTGGCGATCTTCTGCAGCGTCCCCGTCTGCCACTGCAGCATCTCGTCGGTCATGCCCTTGAAGGTCTTGCCGAGCATCACGAAGCCGCCGGTCGCCGGATCGCGCGCGCCGAGATGCAGATTGCTGAGCCAGCCCTGGCGCCGCCCGTTGCCCCATTCCGCCGCCAGCACCACGAGGTCGAGCGTCACCGCCGGCTTGATCTTGAGCCAGGTGCTGCCGCGCGCGCCGGCCTCGTAGGGGGCGCTGAGCGACTTCGCCATCAGCCCTTCGTGCCCCCGGGCGACCGCCTCGTCGAAGAAGGCCGCCGCCGCGTCCGCATCGTCGGTCACGCAGTGCGGGATGAGGAGCGGCTCCGGCACGGCGCCGCGGAGCGCGGCGAAGCGCGCCTCCGCCGGGCGGTCGGCGATCGGCTCGCCGCCGGCATGAAGGCAGTCGAAGAAGAAGCAGCTGAGCGGAATGCTGGCCCGCATGCGCGCCACGTCCAGCCTGCGGCCGAAGCGGCGCATGGTGACCTGGAACGGCTCCGGCGTGCCGTCGGGCCGGAGCGCGATCGCCTCGCCGTCGAGGATCAGGCTGTCGGCCGGCAGGGCGCCCAGCGCCTCCACCACCTCCGGCACGGCGGCGGTCACATCGTTGAGCGACCGGCTGAAGACGCGCACCTCGCCGCCCTGCTTGTGCGCCTGGATGCGCGCGCCGTCGAGCTTGTACTCGAAGGCGGAGCGGCCGAGCCGGGCCAGCGCGTCGGCCGTATCGCGGGCGGTTTGCGCGCGCATCGGCTGCACCGGGCGGAACAGCCGGATGCCGAGGCGCGCCAGGCCGGCCGCCCCTTCGGCGAGCGCGACTCGGGCGACGCCGCCGAGATCGCCCTCCACCATCAGGGCGCGCCGGACCTCCGCGGCCGGAAGGCCGGCCGCCGCCGCCACGGCATCGGTCATCAGCCCTTCGAGCGCGCCCTGGCGCAGCTCGCCGAGCACGGCGCGGGCCAGGAAGTCCTGCTCGTCCCGCGTCGCCCGAGCCAGGAGATCGTGGAGCAGTCGCGTGCGCTCCTGCGCCGCCCCGCTGCCGCGGGTCGCCGCGATGCGGTCGAGGACGGCATCGAGCTCCGCCAGGGTGAGGACGGGGGCCTCTGCCGCGCCGGCCGGCATCGCCGCCTGCACCGCCGCCCAGCCGAGGCCGATGCGGCCCTGCCGGAGGCCGCCGGACAGCAGCGCCACCGCCGTGCCGATCGCCTCGGGCCCGGCCTGCCGCAGGCAGGCCGCCAGATGGGCGACCTTGGCCGAGCGGCCCCGCGTCGCCCCGACGCGGGCGGAGGTCTCGACGACGTCGGAGAGGAGCATGGGCGGGCACCTCGCTCAGGGGCTCTCGAAGACGGTTG
>DAIMFL010000039.1:18678-23797 GCA_036724615.1 Alphaproteobacteria bacterium
CGCTGTCGTGGAGTTTGCGCCGGGCGAGCGCGGCACGGGCCGGCCGGCGCCCCGCGCGGCCCGCTTCTGTTGCATCCCCCGCAGGGTCGGGATAGGTTTCCGGCCCGGCCCGGACAGGGCCCGGCAAGCCGACCAAGGCGCGCCTGGAGGGGTGGCCGAGTGGCTTAAGGCACACGCTTGGAAAGCGTGCATACGGTAACACGTATCGCGGGTTCGAATCCCGCCCCCTCCGCCATCGTTCAGGTCCTCTCGCTGCTCAGCGGCGCGTGTCGCGCTGCTGCACCAGCCGCTCGATGAACTTCTGGAAGGCGCTCCGGTCGGCCTCGGCCTCGGCGGCCTCGGCCACGGCGGCGGCGCCCGGAACCACCTCGGCGGAGGCGATCGCCGGCGCCGCCGGGCTCGGCACCGGCAGCGGGCGCACCGGCTCGTCCGCCAGCGCCGCTTCCATGTAGCTGCCCCAGAGCTTCGCCGGCAGCGTGCCGCCCGAAACCTTGGACATCGGCTTGCCGTCGTCGTTGCCGACCCAGACGCCGGTCACCAGCTCGGCGGTGAAGCCGACGAACCAGCCGTCGCGGAAGTCCTGGCTGGTGCCGGTCTTGCCGGCGGCCGGGCGGCCGGGATCGGCGGCGCGGCCGGTGCCCCAGGCCACGACGGAGGAGAGCAGGTCGAGCATCTGCGCGAGCTGGCGCGGCTCCACCACGCGGTCCGGCCCCGAGCCGCTGCGCCGGTACAGCACGTCGCCGGTCTTGGTCCGGATCTCCTCGATGCCGCGCGGCCAGACGCCGTAGCCGTCATTGGCGAACACGCCGTAGGCGGCGGTCAGCTCGACGAGCGAGACCTCGCTGGCGCCCAGCGCGATGCTGGGCGTCGCGGCGAGCGGCGAGGTGATGCCGAGGCGCTGCGCCGTCTCCACCACGTTCTTCGGCCCGACGCGCTGCGTCACCTGCACCGCCACGCTGTTGAGCGAGCGGGCGAAGGCTTCGCGCAGCGTGACCTCGCCGTAGTACTTGTCCTCGTAATTGCCGGGCCGCCAGTTGCCGACCGAGATCGGCCCGTCGACGAAGCGGCTGTCGGGCGTCAGCCCCTGCTCGAGCCCGGCGAGATAGGCGAAGGCCTTGAAGGCGGAGCCCGGCTGGCGCTTCGCCTGGGCGGCGCGGTTGAACTGGCTGGCGCCGTAGCGCCGGCCGCCGACCATGGCGCGCACCGCGCCGTCCGGCTCCATGGTGACGAGCGCCGCCTGGGCGACGCCGCGCGCCTCGCCCTCCTCGGCCAGCAGCCGCTCCACCTGCGCCTCGGCGAGGCGCTGCAGGGCGGGGTCGAGCGTCGTCACCACGACCAGGTCGCGATCCGTGTAGCCGACATAGCTCGTCACCTGGTCGAGCACCCAGTCCGCGAAGTAGCGGCCGGTCGGCGCCGCGACGACCGGCCGGCCGAACTCGCCGCCATCGGCGATACCGCTCGCCTGCTCGGGCGTCAGATATCCCGCCTGCACCATGTTGCCGAGAACGAGCTTGGCGCGTCGCGCCGCCGCCTCCGGATCGCTGAACGGGTTGTAGTTCGAGGGCGCCTTGAGGAGCCCGGCCAGCATCGCGCTCTCATAGGCGGTAAGCTCGCGCGCCGGCTTGCCGAAGAACTTGCGTGCGGCGGCGTCCACCCCATAGGTGCCGGCGCCGAAATAGACCCGGTTCAGATAGAGGGTCAGGATCTCGTCCTTGCTGAACCGGCTCTCCAGCCAGAACGCCAGCAGCATCTCCTGGCCCTTGCGCCGGATCGTGCGCTCCGGCGTCAGGAAGACGTTCTTGGCGAGCTGCTGGGTGATGCCGCTGCCGCCCTGGACGAGCCGGCCCTCGCGGATGTTGACGTAGATCGCGCGCAATATGCCGAGCGGATCGAGGCCGGGATGGCGATAGAAGCGGCGGTCTTCCGTCGCGATCACCGCCTGCGGCAGATAGGGCGGCAGATCCGCAAGCTGGACCGGCTCGCCGTAGAGGTCGCCGAACGAGGCGAGCATGGCGCCATCGGCGGTCACCAGCGTGACGCTCGGGCGGCGCTCGATGCGGTCGAGCTCGGAGATGTCGGGCAGGTCGTAGGCGAGCCAGCCGACGAAGACGAGGCCGAGGAAAAAGCTCCAGATCGCGCCGACCAGGCTCCAGCGGGCGAGGCCGAGCCACAGACGCCGCCGCGACCGCTTCTGCGGCGGACCCTGCCGCCGCCCGTGGCCGCCCGCCGGGCTGCCGCGCCGTCCCCCGCCGCCCCTGCTGCTCCGTCGCCCCATCACCGCTATCTAGTCCAATTCCTTCGAGGATGCCATAAATCTTGGGGTCGGATTCCAGTCCTGGTCGCGAGTTCCGCCGATGTCCGCTCCGGCTCCCTTCACCCTGCGCGCCGCCCGCCCGGAAGATGGCGAAGCGGTCGCGGCGATGTGCGCCGAGCTGTCGCGCCACGAGGGGAACGCGGAGCCGACCATCAGCGCCGCCGTGTTCCGGCGCGACGGCTTCGGCGCGAGCCCGGCCTTCCGCTGCATCCTGGCGGAGCTCGCGGACGGAGCCCCGGCCGGCTATGCCATGTATGTCCCCGACTACGACACCGATCTGCTCTGCCGCAGCACATACGTGGCCGATCTTTATGTCGACAGCAGGGCGCGGCGCTGTGGCATCGGCCGGGCATTGATGGCCGCGGTCGCGCGGACCAGCCGCGACAGCGGATCACAGATGCTGTGGTGGGGCGTGCTGCGCGGCAACGACATGGCGCGGTCCTTCTACCGGACGCTCGGCCGGGAGCTCCCCGACGATATCGAATGCGGCGCCGAGGGCGACGCCTTCGACCGCCTGGCGGCGACGCCCGCGCCGGCGGGAATCGCCCTGCGCCCGGCGACCGTCGCCGACGTCGACGCGATCGCGCGGATGCTCCGGGCGCTGCTCGACGGAGAGGGCATCGTGCCGCCGGCATCCGCTCTGGCGGACCGGCTCGCCGCCGATGGGTTCGGCCGCGACCCGGCCTTCGCCTGCCATGTCGCCGAGCGCGACGGCGCGGCGATCGGCTATGCGCTGCACTGGCCGACCTACGACACCGCGCCGGGGGCAAGCGGCGTCTACCTGTCCGATCTCTACGTCATGCCGGAGGCGCGCCGGGGCGGCGTGGCCAGGGCATTGCTCGCGGCGGCCGCGCGGCACGGCCAGGCCCTCGGTGCGCGCTACATCGAATGGAAGGTGCGTCGCGACAACGCGGCGGCGCGCGCCTTCTACGCCACGGTGGCGCAGGAGTATCCGGAAGTGCTGGCGGTCTATGCGACCGGCGACCGGTTCGAGGATCTGGCGGCGGCGGGGGCGGTGATCGCGTAGCCGGAGGATCGCCCCCGCGTCAGACCGAGCGCCTCGCCTTCAGCGCCGCGGTGAGGGTGCCGTCGTCCAGGTAGTCGAGCTCGCCGCCCACGGGAACGCCATGGGCGAGGCGGGTGACGGCGACGTCGAGCCCGGCCAGGCGGTCGGTGATGTAATGGGCCGTGGTCTGGCCCTCCACCGTGGCCCCCGTCGCCAGGATCACCTCCGTCACCTCCGGCATCGCGGCGCGCGTCACCAGGCCCGCGATGTCGAGCTGCTCCGGCCCGATGCCGTCGAGCGCGGAGAGCGTGCCGCCCAGCACGTGATAGCGCCCGCGGAACGCCGCCGAGCGCTCCAGCGCCCAGAGATCGTCGACCTCCTCGACCACGCAGATCGTGGCCGGATCGCGGCGCGGGTCGGTGCAGATCGAGCAGGGATCGACGGTGTCGAGATTGCCGCAGGCGGAGCAGCGCCTGACCGAGCCCGCCGCCTCGGTGAGCGCCGCGCCGAGCGGCAGCATCAGGGACTCGCGCTTCTTGAGGAGATGCAGCGCCGCGCGCCGGGCCGAGCGCGGCCCGAGCCCCGGCAGCTTGGCCAGGAGCTGAATCAGCCGCTCGATGTCGGTGATGGTCACGGGCGACGCGGCAATGGCTACTGCGCGAAAGCCCTCACCCTCCCGCCGCTGACGCGGCGGGCCCCTCCCTCTCCCGCTGCGCGGGAGAGGGTGCCGAGCGCAGCGAGGCGGGTCAGGGCCTTGGGCACGGGACGACGGCGCCTCGGTCGGGTCAGAACGGCAGCTTCATCCCGGGCGGCAGCGACAGACCGCCGGTGAGCTCCCGCATCTTTTCCGCCACATGCGCCTCGACCTTCTGCTTGGCGTCGTTGCCCGCGGCGATGATCAGGTCCTCGAGCACCTCGACGTCGGCGGGATCGGCGAGCTTGGGATCGATCTTCACCTTCCGCATCTCGCCCTTGCCGGTCATGGTGACGCTCACCATGCCGCCGCCGGCCGATCCGGTGATCTCGACCTTGTCCAGCGTCTCCTGCATCTCGGCCATCTTGGCCTGCATCTGCTGCGCCTGCTTCATCATCTGCCCGAGATTCTTCATGGGGCGTCGTCTCCGTCGGTCATGTCGATCAGATCTTCGCTCGGCGGCGCGTCGCCGGCATCGCCCGACGCCGTGTCGCCCATTGTCGTATCTGCAAGAGCCGGCTCGTCGGGTGCGGACTCGCCCGCGATCGCCCCGGGCTGCGGCGCGGCGAGATCGCGGATCGCCTCGATGGTCGCGCCGGGGAAATGCTTCAGCACCGCCTGCACCAGCGGGTGGCGCGCCGCCTCGGCTCTCTCCTGGCGCTCGGCTTCCGCGCGCTGCTCGACGTGGCTCGGCGCGCCGGGCTCCGCGGAGATGGCGATGACCCAGCGCCGCCCGGTCCATTCGGACAGCTTCTGCCCGACGCGGGCGGCGAGGTCGCGCGGCGCCTGCGCCGAGGGGCGGAACTCGAGCCGCCCGGGCTCGAAGCGCACCAGATGCACGTCCCGGCGCAGATGGGCCTGCAGGATGCCCTCGCGCCGGGCGCCGAACAGCGCCACCACCTCGTCGAAGCTCTGCGGCGCCGGCAGGTCGGGGGCGGGCGCGGCGGCGATGCCGACGCTCTCGCCGGCCGGCATGCCGGCCAGCATCGCTCCCAGCATCGCCCTGGGCGCGCCGGGATCGCCCGACACGCCGTTGCCGAAAGGGCTGCCGAGCGCGGCGGCCGGGGCGCTTCCCGTCCCGCCGCCCGCTCGCGCCGTGCTCTCC
>DAIMFL010000040.1:0-337 GCA_036724615.1 Alphaproteobacteria bacterium
CCGCCGAGATCCGATCTGTATTCGTCCGGGCCGCCCAGGATCTTGCTGAAGAAGGCGCGCTGCTTGCCCTGCAGCACGTCCATGTTCACGGCCTTGAACAGGCCCTTGAGCGCGTCGTCTTCCATGATGTGGCGGAAGGCGACCTCGATGACCGCGTCGATCACCGACAGCCCGCCCATCCGCTCGTAGACCGAGCCGACCACGGCCGGCTTCGCCGGCTCCTTCTCCGCCAGGACGGGCTCCGGCGCCGGCGCCGCCGCGGCGGGCGCCGCTTGCGCCGGGGCCGCCGCGCCGCCGCTTTCGGCGAAGGCGTTCAGCCGGTCGATCAGGTCCTGGT
>DAIMFL010000040.1:410-8480 GCA_036724615.1 Alphaproteobacteria bacterium
CAGCGAGACCGCGTCGGGCGTCACCTCGAGCTCGCCGTCGCGCAGCTTGCCGAGCACGTTCTCGCCAGCATGGGCGACGGATTCGAGTCGCGGCAGCCCGAGGAAGCCGCAGGTGCCCTTGATGGTGTGGACGAGCCGGAAGATGTTCGAGATGAGCTCCGGGTCGTTCGGATTCTGCTCGAGCTTGACGAGCTCCAGGTCGAGCACGGCCAAGCTCTCGGCCGTCTCGGTCAGAAATTCACTCAGCAAATCGTCCATTGAGAGCCCCGCCGGATACTTGAAGACGCGGCGGGCGCCGTCCCCGATCTCTGGTCGTTCGGCCCGCCGGCAGTCGACGGGCAGTCTCTCGGGAACTGATTAAGAAGCGGTGAAGTGGTGGCCGTGGATTAACGTTGAAGAGCCGCCGAAACGCACTGAAAAACGCGCCGGCTCGCCGGCCGGAGTCCTGATCAGGCGGAGGGCAGCGAGACCGCGAAGACGACCGTGTCCGGCGCGGCGGCCGGCAGCTCGAGCCGTCCGCCGAAGCACTCGGCGAGCCTGGCCGCGAAATAGCCCTGGACGGTCTTCGCCGTGAGATCGGCGACCGGCGCCTCGGGCGCCAGCGCGGTCAGGAACTCGGGCGGCAGGCGGCCGCCCTGCCCGGCAGCGGTCACGCGCATGGCGACGCGATCCGCCGCCTGGTCGAGCGCCACGCTGACGACGCCGCCGCGGGGCAGGCACTCGCTGGCCAGCATGACCAGGTTGAGGATGAGCTTCGGCGTGCCCGTGGGGACCGCCATCTGGTCGCTGTCCGTCGGCCAATCGAGCCGGATCTTCCCCCCTTCGAGCAGGCCCGCAGCGAGGTTGCGGCCATCGGCGAGACGCACCGAGGCCTGGCTTCCGGCCGCGCCGACGGCGACCCGCACGGCCTGCAGGATGTTGGAGGCGCGCCGGGCGCTCTTGATCGAGAGTTCCAGCGCGTCGTCCGACATGCCGGAATCCTCGTCCTCGAGCAGCTCGAGCCCGTTGCTCACCGCGCCGATCGGGCTGATGAGATCGTGGCAGAGGCGCGAGGAAAGCAGTTCCACGACCTTGAGATCGATCTTCACGTTCATATCGGCCCAGCCTCTCAGCCCATCCTCGATGTTCGATGCGACGGGCGTTTCATCCTGGAAACGCCGCGATTTGCCCCTCCGATGTCGCGCTTGCGATTCACCGGCCGGTTTGTTTCCTTATACGATTGAGACCGGTAACGGGAGTGATTTCGGAGCGGCTGGCGCAGCCGGGCGGTCCGGGCGGAAATCCGGGAACGGTGCAATGCCACAGCCTCTGCGGCCCGGAATGTTGGTGAACCACCCGGATCGGCCGGACTGGGGCGTCGGCCAGGTGCAGTCGGTGATCGGCAGCCGCATCACCGTGAATTTCGAGAATGCGGGCAAGCTGCTGATCAATGGCGATGCGATCGCCTTGAAGACCGTCGATCCGGACGACCTCAGCTGAACCGGAGACATGACCGGGCCGGGCGCAGGCCCGGGAACCGTCCGGACCTCGAGCCTGGGCGGACAACAACGCGCCCGATGGGAAAGGAACAGGCGTCGCGATGCAGAAGGCCGCAGTCGAAGAGAAAGCCGGAAAGACCAGCCCCGCCCGGGAGCCGGGCGGGCCGCGGAAGGGCGGGCGACTCCACCCCGGCGCAGGTCGCCGCAAGACCGTGCCGTTTCCCAAGGGCCGGCAGATCGATCCGACCGCCCTGGCCGAGGTCGAGGCGCTGCTCGGCGACCGCCCGCGGCGGCGCGATCTGCTGATCGAGCATCTGCATCTGATCCAGGACCGCTATCGCTGCCTGTCGGCGAAGCATCTGGCGGCCCTCGCCCATGCCATGAGGCTGGCGCTGACCGAGGTGTACGAGGTCGCGACCTTCTACGCCCATTTCGACGTGGTGCTGGAAGACGACGCCGTCCCGCCGGAGATCACCATCCGGGTCTGCGACAGCCTGACCTGCGAGATGATGGGCGGACAGAAGCTGCTGGGCGATCTCCAGGCGCGGTACGGCGACCGGGTCCGCGTGGTGCGCGCGCCCTGCATGGGGCGCTGCGATACGGCGCCCGCCGCCGAGGTCGGCCACCATGCCGTCGGTCACGCAAGCGTGGAGAGCGTATCGGCGGCGGCGGATGGCGGGCACACCCATCCCGAGCTTCCCGCCTATGAGGGGCTGCAGGCCTATCGCGCCGCGGGCGGCTATGCCCTGCTCGAGGCCTGCCTGTCGGGCCGGCGCACGGCCGACGAGCTCATCGAGCGCATGGAGCAATCCAATCTGCGCGGGCTCGGCGGCGCCGGATTCCCCTCGGGCCGCAAGTGGCGCTTCGTGCGCCAGGAGCCGGCGCCCCGGCTGATGGCGGTCAACGCCGACGAGGGCGAGCCCGGCACGTTCAAGGACCGCTTCTATCTGGAAGAAAGCCCGCACCGCTTCCTCGAGGGCATGCTGATCGCGGCCTGGGTGGTCGAGGCCGCCGAAGTCTACATCTACCTGCGCGACGAATATCCGGGCATACGGGAGATCCTGTTGCGGGAGATCGCCGCCGTCGAGGCCGCCGGGCTGAACGGCGGGACGCGCATTCATCTGCGGCGCGGCGCCGGCGCCTATTTCTGCGGCGAGGAATCCGCGATGCTGGTGAGCATCGAGGGCAAGCGCGGCTATCCGCGCCACAAGCCGCCCTTCCCGTCCCAGGTCGGCCTGTTCGGCCGCCCGACCCTGATCCACAACGTCGAGACGCTCTACTGGGTGCGCGACATCGTCGAGAAGGGCCCGGACTGGTTTTCGAGCCATGGCCGGAACGGCCGGAAGGGGCTGCGCAGCTTCTCGGTCTCCGGCCGGGTGAAGACCCCGGGCGTGAAGCTCGCCCCGGCCGGCATCACCGTGCGCGAGCTGATCGACGAGTATTGCGGCGGCATGGCCGACGGCCACGTCTTCAAGGCGTATCTGCCGGGCGGCGCTTCGGGCGGCGTCCTGCCGGCCTCCATGGCCGACATACCGCTCGACTTCGGCACGCTGGAGCCGCATGGCTGCTTCATCGGCTCGGCGGCGGTGGTCGTGCTCTCCGACCAGGACAACATGCGCGAGGTGGCGCTCAACCTGATGCGCTTCTTCGAGGACGAGAGCTGCGGCCAGTGCACGCCGTGCCGCGTCGGCACCGAGAAGGCGGTCAAGCTGATGTCGCAGCCGAAATGGGACGCGCCGCTCCTCACCGAGCTCGCCGCGGCGATGACCGACGCCTCGATCTGCGGCCTCGGCCAGGCGGCCTGCAACCCGCTGCGCATGATCATGAAGCATTTCCCGGAGGATCTGGCATGAGCGAGCCCATCACCTTCCTCCTCGACGGCACGGAAGTCACCGCGCAGCCCGGCGAGACGATCTGGCAGGTCGCCAACCGCCAGGGCAACGAGATCCCCCATCTCTGCTGGCAGCCCTATCCGGACTATCGCGCCGACGGGAACTGCCGGGCCTGCATGGTGGAGATCAAGGGCGAGCGGGTGCTGGCCGCGTCCTGCATCCGCAAGCCGACGCCGGGCATGGAGGTCACCACGAACAACGAGCGCGCAAAGACCGCACGCCGCATGGTGATGGAGCTGCTGCTCGCGGATCAGCCGAAGGCCGAGGACAAGCGCGACCCCGACTCCGAGTTCTGGCACTGGGCGAAGGCCATGGACATCCGGACCAGCCGCTTTCCGGCACGCGGCAAGGCCGGGAACGGCCAGCCGGCGCCGGACCGCAGCCATCCGGCCATGGCGGTCAATCTCGACGCCTGCATCCACTGCAATCTCTGCGTCCGCGCCTGCCGCGAGGTGCAGGTCAACGACGTCATCGGCATGGCCTATCGCGGCCATGGCGCCAAGGTGGTGTTCGACTTCGACGACCCGATGGGCGAGAGCACCTGCGTCGGCTGCGGCGAGTGCGTGCAGGCCTGCCCGACCGGCGCGCTGATGCCGTCGAGCCTGATGAGCGCCGACAACCGGCGCACCGGCTATGCCGACCGGACGGTCGATTCGCTCTGCCCGTTCTGCGGCGTCGGCTGCCAGCTCACCTTCAGCATCAGGGACGACAAGATCATCTCGGTCGAGGGCCGGAACGGCCCGGCCAATCACAGCCGGCTCTGCGTCAAGGGCCGCTTCGGCTTCGACTACATCGACCACCCGCACCGCCTGACCAAGCCGCTGATCCGCAAGGACGGCGTTCCCAAGCGCTTCGACGACCAGGTCGACCCGGCCAATCCCTGGACCCATTTCCGCGAGGCGAGCTGGGAGGAGGCGCTGGACAGGGCGGCCGGCGGACTGGTCCGCGTGCGCGACCGCGACGGGCCGCAGGCCCTGGCCGGCTTCGGCTCGGCCAAGGGCTCCAACGAAGAGGCCTACATGTTCCAGAAGCTGGTGCGCATCGGCTTCGGCACCAACAACGTCGACCACTGCACGCGGCTGTGCCACGCCTCGTCGGTCGCGGCGCTGATGGAGGGGATCAATTCCGGCGCGGTCAGCGCGCCCTTCGCCGCGGCGATGGACGCCGAGGTCATCTTCATCATCGGCGCCCGCCCCGCCCAGAATCACCCGGTCGCCGCCACCTTCATCAAGAACGCGGTGAAGAATGGCGCCAGGCTGATCATCGCCGATCCGCGCGGCCAGAGCCTGGGCCGCCACGCGACCTACAACCTGCGCTTCAAGCCGGGCATGGACGTCCCCATGCTCAACGCGATGATCAACACGATCATCGCCGAGGGCCTCACCGACCGGCAGTACATCGAAGCCTACACCGAAGGCTTCGAGGCGCTGAAGGAGAAGGTGAAGGAGTTCACGCCGGAGAAGATGGCGCCGATCTGCGGCATCGAGGCCGAGACGCTGAAGAGCGTGGCGCGGCTCTACGCCAAGTCGCGCGCCTCGATCATCTTCTGGGGCATGGGCGTGTCGCAGCACGTGCACGGCACCGACAATGCGCGCTGCCTGATCTCGCTCGCCCTGATCACCGGCCAGGTCGGCCGGCCGGGGACCGGCCTCCACCCGCTGCGCGGCCAGAACAACGTGCAGGGCGCGTCGGATGCCGGCCTCATCCCGATGGTCTATCCGGACTATCAGTCGGTCGAGAAGGACGCGATCCGCGAGGCCTTCGAGGTGTTCTGGGGCAAGGAGCTCGACCGCAAGCGCGGCCTCACCGTGGTCGAGATCATGCAGGCGATCCACGCCGGCCAGATCAAGGGCATGTACATCGAGGGCGAGAACCCGGCCATGTCCGATCCGGACGTGAACCACGCCCGCCAGGCCCTGGCCGAGCTCGAGCATCTGGTGGTGCAGGACATCTTCCTGACCGAGACGGCCTGGCATGCCGACGTGGTGCTGCCCGCCTCCGCCTTCGCGGAGAAGGACGGCACCTTCACCAACACCGACCGGCGCGTGCAGATGGGCCGCGCCGCCGTGCCGATGCCGGGCGATGCCCGCCAGGACTGGTGGATCATCCAGGAGATCGCCCGGCGCATGGGGCTCGACTGGACCTACACCCATCCGCGCGAGGTGTTCGCCGAGATGGCGCAGATGATGCCGTCGCTCAAGAACATCACCTGGGAGCGGGTGGATCGCGAGGGCTCCGTCACCTATCCGTGCGACGCGCCGGACCAGCCGGGGAACGAGATCATCTTCGCCAGCGGCTTCCCGACCGCGAGCGGCCGCGGCAAGCTGGTGCCGACCGACCTCGTCCCGCCCGACGAGCTGCCCGACGGCGACTACCCGATGGTGCTGACCACCGGCCGGCTGCTCGAGCACTGGCACACCGGCGCCATGACCAGGCGCGCCAGCAACCTCGACGCGATCGAGCCGGAGGCGGTGGCGCATCTGTCGCCGAACGATCTCGGCAGGATGGGTGTGGCGCCCGGCGACATGGTGCGGGTGACGACCCGCCGCGGCGAGCTGCGGCTCAAGGCGCGCAGCGACCGCGACGTGCCGCCGGGGATGGTGTTCATCCCGTTCTGCTTCGCCGAGGCGCCTGCCAACGAGCTCACCAACCCGCAGCTCGACCCCTTCGGAAAGATCCCGGAGTTCAAGTTCTGCGCCGCGAAGGTCGAGCCGGCGCAGGAGGCCGTGGCGGCGGAGTAGCCGGGCTTCGCGCCGCGGCGCCGGCGGCCTCAGGCTCCGGCGTCGCGGCGCAGTATCCGCAAGGCCGCGACGCGCAGGATCTCCGCCCCCGTGCCGGCGACGAGGCCCCAGAACGGATCCAGCCAGACCGTGACGCCGGCGGTGGCGGCAATCACCGGCCAGCAGGACGGCTTGGCATCGAACAGGCGCCGGGTGAGCGCGAGCTCGCCGGATGCGACCAGGAGCAGCGCGCCGAGCGCCGCGGCCGGGATCGCGGCCAGCAGCGCCAGGCCGAGATTCCCGGGCAGCAGGGCGACGGCGAGAAGCGCGAGCCCCAGGATCAGCGGCGCCGTCCCCGAGCGCGCGCCGAAGCGGTGATGCGCCGCCAGCCCGCCGGCGCCGTGGCACATCGGCAGCGCGCCGAGCGGCGCGAGAAGCAGGTTCGCCAGGCCCGACGAGACGGCGAGCCGACCCGGCGTGACATGGGCCGCGCGCTCGCCGAAATAGTCGCCGGCCACCAGCGCCGTGAGGACGACCGCGTTGAACAGGGTGAGCGACAGCTGCGGCAGGACGAGGAGCGAGACCGCGCTTTCCAGCTCTGCGGCCGACGGCAGGGCCGGGATTGCGAGCGCGGCCTCCGCCATCCCGCCCAGGTCGGTGCCCGGCGCGCCGACCACCTGCGCGAGGGCGATGCCGGCCGCGAGAGCGACGAGCGCGGCGGGCAGGCGCGGCGCGGCCAGCAGGGCGAGCAGGATGCCGAGGGTGACGATCGCTACGACCGGGGCGGCGGCCATCAGCCCGACGCTGACCGAAGCGAGCGCGAGGCCGAGGCCGAGCTGCAGACCCGCCAGGATCGACTGCGGCACGAGCCGGGCGACGCGGGCGATCCAGCCCGTGAGCCCGAGGACCAGCAGGATGGCGCCGAGCATCACCCCGGCCGCGGCCACGCCGGAAGGGCCGATCTCGGCCGTCAGCAGCACCGCCGCGACCGCCTTCATCGGCTGCACCGGGACGGGCAGGCGGTAGTACAGCGCCGTGGCGAGATAGAACAGGGCGAAGCCCAGGAGGACCGGCGTCGGCGCCAGCCCGCCGACCGCGATCGCGCCCAGCATCAGCGGCAGCAGGGTGCCGAGATCGCCCAGCGCGCCGCTCAGCTCGCGCAAGCTCAGCCTGAACTCCTCACCCGCTCTCGCCATTCCCTCACGGCTCCGCTTCGCGCCGGTCACGCCAGCAGCCGCTCCGCCTCCGCCAGGTCCTCGGGCCGGTTCACGTTCATGAACGGATCGACCGGCGCGGTCGGGAAATCCACCGTGACGAGGCGGTAGCGCGCCGTCCAGCGATCCACCTTCCGGATCTCCTCCACCACCATGGCCCGGCGCAGTGCCTCGCGCAGCGCGACCGGCCAGAGCCCGACCACCGGATGCGACTGACCGCCCGAGGCGGCGCAGGCGAGGTCGGCCTGCTCCCGCGCCATCTCGGCCAGCATGCGCTCGACCAGGTCGGTGGGCAGGAACGGGGCGTCGGTCGGCGCGGTCACGACATGCGGGCAGTCCGGCGCGTGCAGCGCCGCCCAGTCGAGCCCCGCCAGCACGCCGGCCAGGGGACCCGGATGGCCTTCGACGCTGTCGGACGTCACGGGCAAGCCGAACGCGGCGAAGCGCGCCGGATCACCGTTGGCGTTGATCACCAGATGCCGGACCTGCGGCCGCAGGATGTCGATGATGCGCGCGAGGATGGGCCGGCCGCCGAGCGGGCGCAGGCATTTGTCGCCGCCGCCCATGCGGCGCGACTGCCCGCCGGCGAGCAGCACGCCGACCACGGGGGGTGTGCGCTCCTCGGCAGTCATCGGCGTGTCCCGCAGGGCGGGAATCTTACCCCTCCCCTTGCGGGAGGGGGCAGGGGGAGGGGTGATGCCGCGCACCGACGGCGAGGATAAAGTTCCTGGGGCCCCCCCACCCCCCCCCCCCCCCCCGGGGGGGG
>DAIMFL010000040.1:8490-13592 GCA_036724615.1 Alphaproteobacteria bacterium
TCACCCTCCCGCAGCTTCGCTGCGGGCCCCTCCCTCTCCCCTCGCGGGGAGAGGGCAGGAAGAGCCCCCTCTCCCGCCTTCGCGGGAGAGGGCCGGGGTGAGGGCCGCGCCGCAATCCGAATCTCACCGTGATCACTCCCCCGCCTCGGCGAGCGAGCCCTTGCGCTGGTGCTTGGCGGACTCCTCGAAGGCGGTCGACGGGTCGGCGTCGAACACGATGCGCGACTCGCCGGCCAGAGCGACGAAGCGGCGGCCCTTGGCGCGGCCGATCAGCGTCAGGTTCGCCGTCTTCGCCAGCTCGACGCCCCAGGCGGTGAAGCCCGAGCGCGAGATCAGGATCGGGATGCGCATCTGCACGGTCTTGATGACCATCTCCGAGGTGAGCCGGCCGGTGGTGTAGAAGATCTTGCCCGCGGCGCCGATGCCGTTCATGCGCATGTAGCCGGCGATCTTGTCGATCGCGTTGTGGCGGCCGACGTCCTCCATGTAGATCAGCGGCCGGTCCTCCTCGCACAGCACGCAGCCGTGGATGGCGCCGGCGGCGAGGTACAGGCTGTCCGTCGTGTTGATCTTGCGGCTCAGCGCGTAGAGCCAGGACGTGCGGAGCGTCGCCGCCGGATCGAGCTCGATCGTGTCGAACTTCTCCATCACGTCGCCGAACACCGTGCCCTGGGCGCAGCCCGAGGTCAGCGTCTTCTTCGCGAGCTTGGCCTCGAAATCGGTCTCGACCGGCGTGCGCACCACGACGATCCCGAGATCCTCGTCGACATCGACGCCCGAGATCTCGTCCTCCGGCTGCAGCATGTTCTGATTGAGCAGGTAGCCGATCGCCAGGCAGTCCGGGTGATCGCCGATCGTCATCATGGTGACGATCTCCCGCCCGTTCAGGAACAGGGTGAGCGGCCGCTCCTCCACCACCGCCGTCTCGACCGGCTTCCCGTCCTGGTCCAGCCCGGTCACGCGCCGGGTGAGCCGCGGATCGGCGGGGTCGGGTCTGAGCAGATAGTCGCCCGTGAATCGCTCGGCCATGACCCGACTATGGGCGGCGGCACGCCCGGGCACAAGCGGTGGGAGCCCCGCTGCTCACCCCGGGAGCCTGGCGCCAGACTGCAAGTATTGCATGGGTCGGCACAAAATGCAGAATAACAAAGGATTTTGCAGGCACCCCTGGCGGTTGTCATGGACTCGTTCGCAGACGCTTTCACGACCGCTCTGGAGTTGGTCTTCGGCCTGGACCGGGATCTCGTCGAGATCGTGCTGCTGTCGCTCCGGGTCAGCCTGACGGCGGTGCTGATCGCCGCCGTTGTCGGCCTGCCGCTCGGCGCGGCCGTCGCGCTGTTCCGCTTCCCCGGGCGGCACGCGGTGACGGTTCTCCTCAACGCCCTGATGGGGCTGCCGCCGGTCGTGGTCGGGCTGATCGTCTACCTGATCCTGTCGCGGGCCGGTCCGCTGGGCGTGCTCGGGCTGCTGTTCACGCCGGCCGCCATGATCATCGCCCAGGTCGTCCTGATCACGCCCATCATTGCGGCCCTCACCCGCCAGACGGTGGAGGACCTGTGGGCCGAGTACAGCGAGCAGCTGCGCTCGCTGGGCGTGACCCCCGCGGGCGCCATTCCCACCCTGCTCTGGGACGGGCGGTTCAGCCTGGTCACGGTCCTGCTCGCAGGCTTCGGGCGGGCGAGCGCCGAGGTCGGCGCGGTGATGATCGTCGGCGGCAACATCGATCACGTGACCCGGGTCATGACCACGGCGATCACCCTGGAGACCAGCAAGGGCGACCTTGCTTTGGCGCTCGGCCTCGGCCTCATCCTGATCACCCTGTCGCTCGCCATCAACGCGGCCGCCTTCGTCATCCGCGACCTCACCCGGCCGACCCTCACATGGCAGAGCGCGTCGTGACGGCCGAGACGGAGCTCGGCCTGCGCCCGGCGCCGGCCGCAGCGCGCGCGGCGCGGTCGAGCTCGATCCTGCCTCTCCGGGCCGAGGAGGTGACGCTGGAGATCGCCGGGAAGCGCCTGATCGACCGGGTGTCCCTGGAGCTCACGGCGGGACCGAGGACGGTCATTCTCGGCCCGAACGGCGCCGGGAAGAGCCTCTTGATGCGGCTGTGCCACGGGCTCATTGCGCCCAGCGCCGGGCGGATCGTCTGGGAAGGCGCGGACGCGCGGGCCGCCCGCCGGCGCCAGGCCATGGTGTTTCAGACTCCGGTGATGCTGCGCCGCTCGGCGCTGCGAATGTCGTCTACGCGCTGAAGCTGCAGGGCGTGCCGCGGCCCGAGCGATCCACCCGGGCCATGGAGGCGCTGGCGCGCACCGGCCTCGGCGCCCTGGCGCACCAGCCCGCCCGCAGCCTGTCGGGCGGCGAGCAGCAGCGCCTGGCGCTCGCGCGGGCCTGGGCGACCGGCCCGGAGCTGCTGTTCCTCGACGAGCCGACGGCCAGTCTCGATCCGGCGGCCACCGCCGCGGTCGAGGAGATCGTGCTCCAGATGGACCGCGCCGGGACCAAGATCGTCATGACGACCCATGACCTGGGCCAGGCGCGCCGCCTGGCCGACGAGATCCTCTTCATGCATCGCGGCCGGCTGCTCGAGCGCCTGCCGGCCGTCCGCTTCTTCGACCGCCCTTCGACCGAGGAGGCCACAGCCTTCGTGGAAGGCCGGCTTCGCTGGTGACCGAGACCGAGACTTCAAGGAGGACCAAATGACATCTCTGACCTTCACCCGCCGGCTTTGGCTCGGCGTCGTAGCGGCTGCGGCGGCTGCGACCCTGTGCGCCAGCGGGATTGCCACCGCCGATGACCGTTTCATCACCGTCGCCTCGACCACCTCGACGGAGGATTCCGGACTGTTCGATCACATCCTGCCGATCTTCGAGGCGAAGACCGGCATCGAGGTGCGGGTGGTGGCCAAGGGCACCGGCGCCGCCATCAAGCAGGCCTCCACCGGCGATGCCGACGTGCTGTTCGTGCACGACCAGAAATCGGAGGAGAAGTTCGTCGCCGACGGCTACGGCGTCGAGCGGTTTCCGGTCATGTACAACGACTTCGTGCTCGTCGGCCCGAAGTCCGATCCGGCCGGCATCAAGGGCATGTCGGACATCGCTGAGGCGCTGAAGAAGGTTGCCGCCGCGCAGGCGAACTTCGCCTCCCGCGGCGACGATTCCGGAACGAACAAGGCGGAGCTGCGGCTCTGGGAAGCGGCCGGCATCGACGCGAAGGCGGTTTCCGGCAGCTGGTACCGCGAGACCGGCCAGGGCATGGGGCCGACCCTCAACACCGCGGCCGCCATGGGCGCTTATGCGCTGACCGATCGCGGGACCTGGATAGCGTTCGAGAACAAGTCCGATCTGGAGATCGTCGTCGAGGGCGACGACCGTCTGTTCAACCAGTACGGCGTCATCCTGGTCGATCCGGAGACGTTTCCGCATGTGAAGGCGGCGGACGGACAGGCCTTCGTGGACTGGCTGATCTCGCCGGAAGGCCAGCAGGCGATCGCCGACTTCAAGCTGAACGGGCAGCAGCTCTTCTTCCCGAACTACGAAGCGGCGTCCTGAACCACCCGGCCGATCATTCGGTTTCGTCGAGCACCGGCAGCAGCAGCTCGATCGAGCGTTCGAGCTCCTGCTGCGCCGCCCCGACGAACGCGTCGTAGCGCGAGGCGCGGAGGTCGCGGCGCAGGACGACGCGCCCGTCCTCCGTCTCGTGCATCGACAGGAATACCCGGCGGATCTCCTCGCGCAGCAGGGGTTCGAGATCGCCGCGCAGGGAGAGCACGCTGCGCACCACCGGCTCGGTCATGGTGAGGAGCCGCACACGGCTGCGCAGCTCCGGCGGCGTGGTCTCCAGGTCCACCCAGTCGAGATTGCTGATGGCCCCGGCATCGACCAGCCCTTCAGCCACCCATCTGATGGCCTCCTCCTCGCGCCCGGCGAACAGATAGCCTACCCGGTCGCCGGTCGGCGTGTCGTCCAGCCCGTCCAGCCTCTCGCTCCGGAGCCCATGCCGCTTCAGCACCGCGAGCGGCAGCCGAAACGCCGAGGTGGAGGTTTCGTCCTCGAACACGATGCGCCGGCCGCGAAGGTCGTCGAGATCGTGGATGTTGCTGTCCTCCCGGGTGATGAACATGGTGCTGTAGTTCGGCACCCCGTCGCGCCACTCCCGCAGCAGGATCTCGGCACCGCCCAGCTCGCGGAAGAGGAGCGCGGTGAACAGCGTGTCCGGAATAATGTCGACCCGCCCCTGGCGCAGCATCCGCAGCAGCTCGGCATTGCTGGTCGTGACCAGCGCCAGGCCCCGGCGGATCCGGGTGCCCTCCAGGTGGCGCACGATGTAGTCCACGGCCCGCTGCAGCCGGGGCTGCAGCTTGGCCGGGTTGCTCCCGGTCCGGGCGATGATCAGGGTCTCGCTGCGGTGCGGACCGTCAAGCAGGGCGTAAAGCACTGCACGCTCCGGCGCGGCGCCCGCCGCGGCGGCGGGCAGCAGCAACGTCAGAACGAGCAGCGACCGGGCGACGGCCCTCGCGATCATGACCAGGTCATCCGATGGAGAAGGACGGCTATCCCATTGACCTGGCAATAGATCGGCAGTCTGG
The DNA here is from genome assembly GCA_036724615.1 of Alphaproteobacteria bacterium. GTDB lineage: Bacteria > Pseudomonadota > Alphaproteobacteria > Dongiales > Dongiaceae > DAIMFL01. The sequence goes on from DAIMFL010000040.1 coordinate 13,079, forward strand.
TTAAGGAATGGTCAAGGCCGGGCCCACCGGCTTGACGGCGCTGGACGGTGTGGGCATGTTCCCGGCCCATCCGGGGGTTTCGAAATTCCGCTTACGGACCGCCCCATTCTGACGGGAGGATCTCCATGAAGCTTCAGCGTATGGGCCTTCTGGCCTGCGCAGCGGCTTTCGCTGCCGGCCTGTCGGCCGGGCCTGCCGCCGCCGAGGACGCCTTCGTCGCGGTGACCGCCATCGTCGAGCATCCGGCGCTCGACGCCTGCCGCGACGGCGTCAGGGACGAGCTCGCGGCCGCCGGTTTCGAGGAAGGCAAGAACCTTAAGTTCGTCTACGAGAGCGCCCAGGGCAATCCCGGCACGGCGGCCCAGATCGCCCGCAAGTTCGTCGGCGAGAACCCGGACGTGATCGTGCCGATCTCCACCCCCTCGGCCCAGGCCGTGGTCGCCGCGACCAGCGAGATCCCGGTGGTGTTCACCGCGGTGACCGATCCGGTCGGCGCCCAGCTCGTCAGCAACGT
>DAIMFL010000040.1:13602-14396 GCA_036724615.1 Alphaproteobacteria bacterium
GGAGGCACCGGGCGGCAACGTCACCGGCATGAGCGACCTGTCGCCGCTGGCGAAGCATCTCGAGCTCATCCGCGAGATCACCCCGGACGCCAAGACGGTCGGCGTTCCGTTCAATCCCGGCGAGGCCAACGCGGTCACGCTGGTCGAGCTTCTGAAGTCGCTGGCGCCCGAGCAGGGCTTCGAGATCGTCGAGGCCTCGGCGACGAAATCGTCCGAGGTGCTGGGCGCGGCCCAGAGCCTGGTCGGCAAGGTGGACGTGATCTACGTGCCGACCGACAACACGATCGTCTCGGCGCTGGAGGCGGTGGTGAAGGTCGGCATCGACAACCAGATCCCGGTCTATGCCGGCGACACCGATTCCGTGCCGCGCGGCGTGATGGCCGCCATCGGCTTCAACTACTACGACGTCGGCCGGCAGACCGGGAAGATCGTGGTGCGCATTCTGAACGGCGAGAAGCCCGGCGACATCCCGGTCGAGGGCGTGCAGATCACCGAGCTCTACGTCAACCCGGGCGCGGCGGAGAAGATGGGCGTCACCCTGCCCGAGGCGGTGATCGCCCGCGCCAAGGAAGTCGTGGAGTAGGTGGCCGATCGGCTGCCGGATTGGAAATCGAGGCCTCGTCCTCCGACAGGCTCGGGACGAGGTCGTCTGTCCACCTGCATGTGCCGATCCTCATGCTGAGCCTGTCGAAGCATGAGGACCGGAGCTCCATCCGCGCCTCATGAATCTCGTCGCATTCCTCGGCGCCATCGAGATCGGGCTGGTCTTCGGCCTGGTGGCGCTGGGCGTGGTC
>DAIMFL010000040.1:14428-23395 GCA_036724615.1 Alphaproteobacteria bacterium
GATTCTGCACCTGCTGGCCAGCATCCTCACCATGATCGCGCTCTATTCCATCAATCTGCGCATCATGGGGCGGCCGAACGTAGCGATCATCAGCGACCCGACCGTGCTGTCGCCGTTCGAGGGGCTGGGCCTCGCCAATCTCTACCTGAAGCCCATCGTGGCGGGGGTGGTCGCGCTGGTCGCGACCGCCCTCCTCATCCGCTTCCTGATGTCGGATTACGGCCTCGCCATGCGGGCGACCGGCGCCAATCCGCGCATGGCGCGCGCGCAAGGCATCGACACGACGGCCAGCACCTATGTCGGCATGGCGATCAGCAACGCGCTGGTCGGCCTGGCGGGCGCGCTGTTCGCGCAGATGAACGGCTTCGCCGACGTAACGATCGGCACCGGCACCATCGTGGTCGGCCTCGCCGCGGTGATCGTCGGCGAGGCGCTGTTCGGCACGCGCAGCATCCTCGTCTGGGCGCTGGGCTGCGTCGCGGGCTCGGTGCTCTACCGCCTCGCCATCGCGCTCGCCCTCAACACCGACGCCCTCGGGCTGTCCTCGTCCGACCTCAACCTGGTGACCGCCGTGCTGGTCGCCATCGCCCTCATCCTGCCGGGCGCGCGCAATCCGATCCGCGCCATGATCGCAGGCCGCGGGCGGGCCGCGCGCCAGGACCGGGCCGCGCCATGATCAAGGCGCAGGGCCTCGTCGCCACCTTCAACCGCGGCACGCCGATGGAGACGCGGGCGCTGCGCGGCATCGACCTCGACATTCCCGCCGGCCAGTTCGTGACGGTGATCGGCTCGAACGGCGCCGGCAAGTCGACGCTGCTCAACGCGCTCACCGGCGACGTGACGCTCGAATCCGGCAGGGTGGTGGTGGACGGGGTCGACGTGACGGGCTGGTCGCCGCCGCGCCGCGCCGCCCTCCTCGCCCGGGTGTTCCAGGACCCGATGGCCGGCACCTGCGAGGCGCTCAGCATCGAGGAGAACCTGGCGCTCGCCGCCGCGCGCGGGCGGCGGCGCGGCATGCGCCTGGCCCTCGACGGGGCGGTACGCGGCGCCTTCCGGGAGAGGCTCAAGGAGCTGGGCCTCGGCCTCGAGGCGCGCCTCGCCGACAAGATGGGCCTGCTCTCGGGCGGGCAGCGCCAGGCCGTCTCCCTGCTCATGGCGACGCTCCGGCCGATGAAGATCCTGCTGCTCGACGAGCATACCGCGGCGCTCGACCCCAAGACGGCCGAGTTCGTGCTCCAGCTCACCGACGCGATCGTCACCGCCCAGGGCCTCACCACCCTCATGGTCACCCATTCGATGCGCCAGGCGCTCGATCACGGCCATCGCACGGTGATGCTGCACGAAGGCCGCATCGCCTTCGACGTGGCCGGCGACACGCGGGCAGGCCTCGACGTACCCGACCTGCTCGCCCTGTTCTCCCGCGTGCGCGGCGAGATGCTGGCCGACGACAGCCTGCTGCTCGCGTAATGCCGGCCCAACGGCCAAAGGATTGACGGCCGGCCCGCCCTGCCTTCAAATCCCCGCCTTCCGTAACAGGGGGCCGGGATCATGGACCAGCGCGACTACATCGAGGCGAACCGCCAGTCCTGGGACGAGGCGGCGCCGGTCCACGCGCGGCAGAAGATGGCCGATCTGCTCGCTGGCTTCGCGACACCCGGCTATTCCTGCCTCGACGAGATCGAGACGGGGATCCTCGAGCGGATCGGGGTCGCCGGAAAGGCGGTGGCGCAGCTCTGCTGCAACAACGGCCGCGAGCTGCTGAGCGTCAGGAACATGGGCGCGGCGCGCTGCGTCGGGTTCGACATCTCGCAGGCCTTCCTCGATCAGGGCCGCCAGCTCGCCGCTGCCGGCGGCATCGACTGCGAGTTCGTGGCCGGCAGCGTCTACGACATCCCGTCCTCCTATGACGGCCAGTTCGATCTCGTCACCGTCACCATCGGCGCGCTCGGCTGGCTGCCGGACATCGACGGCTTCTTCGCCGTCGTCGAACGGCTGCTGAAGCCGGGCGGCCGCATCTCCATCTACGAGATGCACCCGGTGCTGGTGATGTTCGAGCCGGGCGAGGAGAAGACCCCGCTCGACATCCGCTATTCCTATTTCGTGGCCGAGCCGTTCCGCGACGACAGCGGGCTCGACTATTACGGCGGCGAGCGCCGCCCGTCGAAGCCCAACTACTGGTTCCATCACAAGCTGTCGGACATCATCGGCGGCTGCCTGTCGCACCGCCTCGTGCCGGAGCATTTCGTCGAATACGACTTCGACATCTCGGGCGTGCACGCGGCGCTCGGCCGCGAGGCCAGACGCCCGCCGATGAGCTACACGCTGGTCGCGCGGAAGGCCTCGTAGGGCCTGTCCCGTCAATCGTTCGGGTCGCCGCCGCCGGCGCCGCGCTGCCGCGACTCGTCGGAGGGCGGCACCAGCACGCGCGCCGCGACCTCGCCGATCCGCGCCCAGAGCGCGTCGTCCACCAGGATGCCCGCGGTGAGCGTCCGGCGCAGCGCCGCTTCCAGAGTCTCGGCATCGACGATCCGGGCGTGATCGGCCCGGCCCGCGTGGCGCACGCTGCTCGTCCGCTCCTGAACCAGGACCTCGACCGGGCCGGAGCTCCGTACCACCTGTCCGAGATCGATCCGCGAGGATTCGAGGACGATGCGGCAGCGCCCCGACGGCTCGGCGATGCAGGTCACCGTGGCCGCCCCGTAGCGCCAGCGCAGCAGGAACCCCGTCCCGCCGACGGAGGCCACGGCCAGGGCGGGCAGCAGGAAGAGCGGCCATCGGCAGCGCCGGAGGGAGAGCGGCGCCGGCCCGCCCCGCCGGTCGCGCAGCAGGCCGAGGCAATCGAGCACGGCGCCGGACGCGACGACCGCCGGACGCCCGGCGAGGTCGAGCACCGCCGGGGTGCCGTCCAGCTCCGGCGCGGCAAACGAGTCGAACGCGCCGTCCAGCCGGCCGAGCGCCACGGCGAGCAGCTCGAGACCGGGCAGCTGCCGCGCTTCGAGCCAGGCCACGGCGAGAGCGCCGTCGCGATCCAGCCCGAACGGCGCGCCGGCGGCCTCCAGCGCCCGCTGGGCGGTCCGATAGACCTCGTTCTGCGAGACGCGGATCGCGCTCACACCGGAAAGGCCGGAAACAGCCAGTCGTCGGCGTCCGGCCGCTCCAGATCGTCGATCGGCGGCGCGCCCTGGAAGAGGGTGATGCGCGTCCAGCGATCGGACTTGGGATCGAACTTGCTGGCGCCGAAGATCGCGAGCTTGCAGCGCAGCAGGTCGATCGGCAGGCAGGTCTCGCCGAGCAGATTGTCGCGGATTTCCGCGTAAGGCAGCCCGGCGAGAGCCTGGACCCGGCGGACGATGCCCCGCCAGCGCGGCTCCGCGAGCAGGAAGAGCGCCACCGGCTCGTCCGGCGAGGTCTTCGCCCGGGCGGTGACGGTCTCGTACAGCGCCGAGACGAGCAGGCCGATCCCGATCGGCAGCTCCCGGTCGGCGCCGGGCTCCTGGAAGCGGGCGCCGAGCCGCGGCTCGTCCTTCTCGGCCGAGCGGTACCAGAAGAAGTGCCGGGCGGCGTCCGCGTCGTAGCGTTGCGCGATCGCCCAGCCGTAATGCCGCTCGATGAGCGCCTGAAGGCTCGCGAGAGTCATGGCGGGCTGCATCGCCTCGTGCTCGTCCGCTCCGGTCCGCTCCTCCAGATCGTCGACGAGCTCCGGATAGAGCTCGATCAGAAGGCTCGCGACCATCTCCTGGGTCTCGGCGTCGGCGGTCTGCGTTGCGCGGAAGAGATGATCCCAGGGCCGCCGCGGCGGCAGCGCGCCGAGCCGCGGCCGCAGGCTCTCGAGCTCGCGCTTCAGCGTCTCGATGCGCCGCTGCTGTCTGCAGTCGTCGGTGCGCCACTGGCGCAGGAAATCGCCGGCGCGGTCGAACAGCCGGCCGAGCCGCCGCAGACAACCGTTATCCAGCGCCTCGACGGCGCGGACCCGCGCCAGCGCCGTCTCGCGCGCGGCGATCCAGGCATTGAGGAGCTTCGGATGCCCGACCAGATAGGGCGCCATGCCGAGGCCGGTCGCGTTGCCCACCCCCAGGGCCCGCCGGCTCGCGGCGTCGAGGCCGGCCGCGGCCGGGTTGCGGCTGCGGGCGATGTGATCGACCAGATCGAAGCCGAACTGGCGCACCAGATAGACGGTCAGCATCTCCGCCTGGTAGGGCAGCGCGAAGACGCCGTGCCGCCAGACGCGCTCCAGATCGGCGATTCCGAACTTCCCGTTGCCGTACACCGCCGTCGTCCGCAGCAGATAGCCGATCTCCACCAGCCGGGCGAGCTCCGGCTGGCGCCCCTGCGACAGGCAGTCGACGACATGCTCGAAGATGCGCAGGCTGCGGTTGGCCCGGCTCAGCACGATCTCGGCCGCGGTGAACCGCCCGGCCTCCTGCCGCGGCACTTCCACCCGCAGCCGCGCGATGTCGGTGCCGTCCACCGGGCCGGCCACCAGGGCGAAGGCCGTGTCCCATCTCTCGGCGATCACCCGGTCGGTCCGCTCCTCCGGCGTCAGAGGGTTGGAGAACGCGACGAAGCTCAGCGGTCCGGCCGGCGTGTCGATGCGATAGACGACCGTGCCGTATCCGTCCGCGTCGAGATCCTGGAGCGGCGCGGAGAAGCGCCAGCGCTCCCGCCCCATGCGGCGCACCAGCGTGCGGGCGAAGCTGAGCCGCGTCTGGTGGAAGGCGCCGAGGCGGGCGAGCTGCATGACCTCATCCGGCGGCCGCATCAGCGCGGCGACCGCCGCCGGATCGGGCGGCTCGACCGGGGAGGCGCGGGCGAGCACCGTCATGGGGCGGAAGGGGCCGCATCCATCGGCGCGAACCCATCGGCGAAGAAGCGCAGCCAGTTGCCTCCCATGACCTGCGCCACCTCGTCACGGGTCATGCCGATGGCGCGCAGCTCCTCGGCGATACCGGGGAACTGACGCGGGCTGCGGTACCAGGCGGGCTGGTCGGGCCAGGCGGGCTTCGCCGCCGAGCCCTCGCCGTGGTCCGCTTCGAGGGTCCAGCGCCCGCTGCGCATCCATTCGAGCTCCGCATAGCCGAAATTGCGGCAGAGATCGGTGCCGAGCCCGACATGGTCGATGCCGATCAGCTCGGCCGTGCGGGCGACCATTTCGCAGAACGCCCGGCGCGTGCAGCCGGACCCGTCCTTCAGATGCAGCGGGTAGAGGCTGAACCCCAGCATGCCGCCCCGTTCCGCCAGGGCCTTCAGCAGCGCGTCGCTCTTGTTGCGGAGGGCTGGGTGAAAGCTTCTGGGATTGGCATGGGTGATCGCCACGGGGCGCGAGGAAAGATCGATCGCCTCGCGGCTCGTCCGCTCGTGCGAATGGGAGAGGTCGATCACCATGCCCACGCGGTTCATCTCGGCGACGACCTTCCGGCCGAACCGGGTGAGCCCCGCATCCTCGGCCTCGTAGCAGCCGGCGCCGATAAGACTCTGGTTGTTGTAGGTGAGCTGCATGATCATCAGCCCGGCGGCGCGGAAGACCGAGACCAGCCCGATGTCGTCCTCGATCGGCGAGCAGTTCTGCGCGCCGAGGATCACCGCGGTGCGCCCCTCGGCCTTGGCGGCCAGGATGTCGCCGGCGGACTGCGCCGGGCGGATCAGCGCCGCATGCCGGCGGAACAGCTGATGCCAGCGGCCGATCCTGGACAGCGTCTCGCGCGCCGTTTCCCAATAGGCGACCGTGACATGGACGGCATCGAGCCCGCCGTCCCGCCATTCCTCGAACAGCGCCCGGTCCCAGTTGGAGTATTGCAGCGCGTCGATGACGACGCCGTCGGCCCCCGGTGCCGCCATGTCGGTCGAGCCCCCGCTTGCGCCTCAGGAGAATGGCGCGGCCTCTCCGCCGGTGCAAACGGGGAATCGACCGGCGGGGCCGTTCAGCTCTCGCTGAACGGCTGATAAGTGCCGACGCTCCAGAGATGCCCTTCCGGATCCCGCACCATGTATTCGTGCGAGCCGTAGTCGGTGGGCGCGAGGTCGCGGACGAACTCGGCGCCGGCCGCCTTGGCGCGGGCGCAATGGGCCTCGATGTCGTCGACGACCAGATAGACGCCGCCGGTGACCGCACCGAAGTCCCTGGGCAGCCCCATGCCGAAGGTCTCGCGCTGGCCGGAGGCCGATCCCAGCATGATCATGCCGTTCCCGAGGCGCAGCTGGGCGTGGGCGATGGTGCCGTTCTCGCCCTCCACGACGAACTGCTTCTCGAACCCGAACGCGCGGCACAGCCAGTCGATCGCGGCCGGCGCGTCGCGGTAGGACATGAACGGATAGACCGTGGCGGGCCCCCGCGGCGCCTCGCCGCCGGAGGCGCTGCTTCCGGTGCTGCTGCTCTGGGTCACTGTTTGAGACACGGACACCTCCTTTCCGGGATCGCCATTCCAATCGCTGCCGGAGACAACCGACGCGCGGCCGGTCGGCTGCGTATCGGACGGATGGTCCTCGCCGTCAGTCTAGCCCGGGGGCCGCTTCATGGCGCGTTGTAATGGACCGTGCCCAGCCCGGAGACGTCGTAGCCGCCGAGCTCCGCCGCCCGCGCCCGGAAGGCCCCGGTCGCAGCGAAGGCGAGCAGTTTCTGGAACGGCGGCTCGAAATAGTCCCGCCGGCGCAGGACCAGGTCGAAGCGCTCCGTCGCCAGCGGCAGGAAGTCGAGCCGCAGCTGCCGGGCCACCGCGCGCAGCCCGAGGCCCGCCTCTGCCTTGCCCTCCAGGATCGCGAGGCCCAGCTCCTGGCCGGTCATTGCGATCTGGTCGACCAGGATCAGGTCGCGCTCGGCAAGACCGGCCGAGGCCAGAAGATGATCGAACAGCACGCGCGCGCCGGCCCCCTTCTGCCGCCGCATCACCCGGATCTTCCCGGCCAGGTCCGCGATGCCAGCGACGCGCTGGGGATTGCCGGCCGGCAGGAGCAGCCCCTCCTCCCGCCGGGCCCATTCGATAACCACGACCCCGAGATGGGCTGTCGCCGCCTCGACGGCGGGCAGGTTGAACGCGCCGGTCGGAGGATCGAGGAGATGCATGCCGGCGACCAGGGCCTCGCCGGCGGCCAGCCGCCGGAGCCCGTCCTCGCTGCCCCCGGCGATGAGCGCCAGGCCCGAGCCGGACTCCCGCGCAGCCCAGTCCAGCAAGGGGTCGCGGCTTCCGGCGATGACCGGCGGCGCTGCGGCCGCCTCGGTCCCGGCCTGGGCGGTGCTTTCGGCCATCCAGCGGTCGATCAGCGCCTTGGGAAACAGCAGCTTGCCGGTGACCCGGGTGCAGGGGATGCGGCCGAGCCGCACCAGGTCGTAGACCTTGCGTTCCTTGATCCGCAGGTAATCCGCCACTTCCCGTGTGGTCATCATCTCGGTGGAAGCCTGCGGATGGGGCGTATTCTTGGCCGACATGGTGGATTCCGAGCTGTCAGGCCCCATATCCGTAGCGGGATTGGGGGTGAAACGCCACCGGCCAGCCGACTATGATCCGAGCGGCGCCCCGGCTTGCCCGGCCCGCCGCGATCCCCCTAGACTTCGCGGAACCAGAGGACCCGCCCCACCACATGATCGATCCGTTCGGCCGCCACATCACCTATCTGCGCGTCTCGGTCACCGACCGCTGCGATTTCCGCTGCGTCTATTGCATGGCCGAGGACATGACCTTCCTGCCCAAGGCCGAGATCCTCACGCTCGAGGAGCTGGACCGGCTGTGCAGCGCCTTCGTGCGCATGGGCGTGCGCAAGCTCAGGCTGACCGGCGGCGAGCCGCTGGTGCGGCGGAACGTGATGAGCCTGATCGAGAGCCTGTCCCGGCATCTCGGGACGGGCGCGCTCGACGAGCTCACCATCACGACGAACGGCAGCCAGCTCGCCCGGCACGCCGAGGCGCTGGCCCGGCTCGGCATACGGCGCCTCAACGTCTCGATCGACACGCTCGATCCGGCGAAGTTCGCGGCCATCACCCGCTGGGGCCGGCTCGCCCAGGTGCTGGACGGCGTCGCCGCGGCGAAGCAGGCGGGGATCCACATCAAGATCAACGCCGTCGCGCTGAAGGGCGTCAACGACGACGAGTTCGACCGGCTCGTCGAATGGTGCGGGGCCGAGGGCCACGACCTCACCTTCATCGAGGTCATGCCGATGGGCGACATGGGCGAGGTGAGCCGGGTCGATCAGTACCTGCCGCTCTCCATGGTGCGCGCCCAGCTGGCGAAACGCTGGACCCTGACCGAGATCGACTACCGCACCGGCGGCCCCGCCCGCTACGTGCGGGTCGAGGAGACCGGCGGGCGGCTCGGCTTCATCACGCCGCTCACCCACAACTTCTGCGAAAGCTGCAACCGCGTGCGGCTCACCTGCACCGGCACGCTCTACATGTGCCTGGGACAGGAGGACGCGGCCGATCTGCGTGCGCCGCTCAGGCAGAGCGAAGGCGACGAGCTGCTCGAGGCGGCGATCCGGGAGGCGATCTCGCGCAAGCCCAAGGGCCACGACTTCATCATCGACCGCCGCAGCGACCGCCCCGCGGTCGGCCGCCACATGAGCGTGACGGGCGGGTAATGGATCGCCGGATCAAGTCCGGCGATGGCATCCAGCGTTCGAGCGAGCACCCCTACTCGATCAGCACCTGGTGCGTCAGCGAGACGCCGTCGGTGACGGTGAGCTGCTCGAAGCCCAGCAGCTTCAGGAGATCGAAGAAGGTCGCGTATTCCGGCAGGGTGTTCTCGCGGAAGAACTGGGTCACCCGTGACACGGCCGTGAGGTTGGCCAGAAGCGCGCGCATCCGGTAGATCGTGTTGAGCTCGCCGTCGGCGAGCCCGACGATGATCAGCTTCTCCGCCTCGTCGCCCTTGGCGAAGATCGCATAGCTCGGCTCGTAACGGCCGCCGAGCAGCTGCTGGGTCATGCCGGTGACGAAGCCGATTCGGCGCGCCCGGTCGTTGCCGGGGAGGGCGACCACCC
>DAIMFL010000041.1:0-15217 GCA_036724615.1 Alphaproteobacteria bacterium
CGTGATGTCAGCGCGGCGGATCGCCTGATCTTCTACTCCGCGGGCACCAGCGCGAGGGCCTGCGGCTCCTCCAGGAACATGATCAGGTCGGATTCATAGGCCCTGAAGCCCAGCCGGCTGTAGAACGCGCGCGCCGCGGCATTGTCGCGGCCGACTTCCAGCCGCGCGAAGGTGCAGCCCTCCTTGCGGGAACGGGTGATCGCCTCGGCGATGAGCCTGCGGCCGAGCCGCGTGCCGCGCGCGGTTTCCTCCACGAACAGGTCGAGGATGTGAAGACCCGGCCGCCCGCGCCAGCCGGAATACAGCGTGGTGTGCAGGCAGATGCCGTGGATCGCGCCGTCGCGCTCGCCCACCAGCGCGCGGAAATGGCCGGTGCCGAACGGCCCGTATTTCGCGATCTCCACCGCCGTCGTCTTCGGCTTCACCCCCGGGGCGATGTGGTTGGCGAGCCCTTCGATCATCGCCGCGATGCGGTCGGCGTCTTCCGGCCGCATGTCGCGGATCACGTATCTGCTGGACGTCATGACGGAAACTCGGGGCGGCGGTGCTAGCGTCGGATCTGCAGATAGACGTTCAGGGCCTCTATGAACCGGTCGATCTCGGCCGGCGTGTTGTAGTGGGTGGGACCGACGCGCAGCACGCCGCCTTTCTCGAGCAGCCCGAGCCGCGTCACCGGCTCCACCCCGTAATTGTGGCCGCTCCAGACATAAATGCCTTGCGAGGCCATGAACTTCGCGATCTCGGCCGGATCGGCGCCGGCGAGATCGAAGGAGACCGTCGGCACCCGGCGGTCGAGCCGGCCACGGTCGGTGATGCCCAGGATGCGCAGGCCCGGGACCCGCTCCAGCCCGTCGATCAGCCGCTCCGCCAGCTTCTGGTCGTGGCGCTGCATGGCGCGGATGCCGGCGACGATCCGGTCGCGGCGGTTCGCGGCCGGATCGGCGGGATCGCCGAAGCGTTCTCCGACCCAGGCGTAATGCTCGATCGCCCCCAGCACGCCGGCCAGCCCCTCGCGGCTCTGCGTGCCGGTCTCGAACTTGGTCGGCAGCCCCTCGCTCGCCGCGCGCACCTTGTAGGCGCGCAGCCGCTCCAGGATCTCGCGCCGCCCCCACAGGACGCCCTGATGGGGGCCGTAGAACTTGTAGGCCGAGCAGACGAGGAAGTCGCAGTCGAGATCCTGCACGTCGATCACGCCGTGCGGGGCGAACTGCACCGCATCCACATAGACGAGCGCGCCGACCGCCCGCGCGGCGCGGGCGATGGTCTTCACGTCGTTGATCGTGCCGGTCACGTTGCTCGCGTAGTTGACGGCGACGATCCGGGTGCGCGCGGTGATGACCCGGTCGAGGGCGGAGAGATCGTACTCGAAGCTCTCCGGATCGAAATCGAGCCAGCCGACCTCGAGGCCGCGGTCCTCGGCCAGCATCAGCCAGGGCGTGACGTTGCCGTCGTGATCCATCCGCGTGACCACGATCTCGTCGCCGGGCGCGAGCTCGCGGCCCAGCGTGCGCGACATCATGAAGGTGAGGGTGGTCATGTTCTGGCCGAACACGATCTCGGTCGCGTCGCGGCCGTTGACGAAATCCCTGGCGGCTTCGTGCGCCGCGTCCACCAGGCTCCCGGCGTCGATCGAGGTCTGGAAATAGCCGCCGAGATTGGCGTTGCACCGGACCATTGCGGAGACCATGCGGTCGATCGCGCGCTGCGCCATCTGCGTGCCGGCCGGATTGTCGAAGAACACCGCCGGCTGGCCGTCCTGCTCCCGGCTCAAGCCGGGAAAGCAGCTCCGCACCGCGTCCACGTCGTAGGGCATGATCACCGTCTCCTGCAGTCTCGGAGAACGGGCATACAGGAGGCGGCGGCCGGGTTCAAAGGATTCGTCGGCGGACGGACGGGTCGCGCGGGGTCAGCCGGCCGGACCGGCGTCGGGGGCGCTGCTTTCGGCCAGGCGGTCGAGATGCATGCGGATATGCGCGGCTTCCGCCGGGGTGTTGGCGAGGGCGATGGCCCGGTCGAAGGCGACCCGCGCCTCCTCGCGGCGGCCGAGCTGCAGGAGCATGGCGCCCTTCACCCCGAAGAAATGGAAATAGCCGGAGAGGCGCGGCGCCAGCGGCTCGATCAGGGCGAGCGCCGCCTCGGCCCCGCGCAGCTTGGAGACGGCGACGGCGCGGTTCAGCGTGACCACGGGCGAGGGCTGCAGATGCTCGAGCGTCGCATAGAGCAGGTCGATCTGCGCCCAGTCGGTGTCCTGCGGCCGCGCCGCCCGGGCATGGAGCGCGGCGATCGCCGCCTGCACCTGATAGGGGCCCGGCTGGCGATGGCGCATCGCCTTGTCGATGAGCGCCAGCCCCTCGGCGATCATCGCCCGGTTCCAGAGACCGCGGTCCTGGTCCTCGAGCAGCACGATGGCGCCGTCCGCGTCGAAGCGGGCGGGGGTGCGCGCGTGCTGGAGCAGCATCAGGGCGGCAAGCCCCATGATCTCGGGCTCGGTCGGGAACAGCCGGAGCAGCAGGCGGGCGAGCCGGATCGCCTCGTCGCAGAGCGGGGCGCGCGCCGGCGCCTCGCCGCCGGCGGCCGAGTAGCCTTCGTTGAACACGAGATAGATCATCGCCGCGACGACCGCGACGCGCTCGGCGCGTTCCGCCGGTCCCGGCGTCTCGAACGGCACGTCGGCGCGGGCGACGCGACCCTTCGCCCGGGTGATGCGCTGCTCCATCGCGCTTTCGCTCACCAGGAAGGCGCGCGCGATCTGCCTGACAGACAGGCCGGAGACGATGCGCAGCGCGAGCGCGATCTGCTGCGTCGCCGGCAGGTCGGGGTGGCAGCAGATGAAGAGCAGGCGCAGGACGTCGTCCCGGTAATCCGAATCGTCGAGCCGCTCGGCGAGCGCCGCCTCGGTGTCGCCCAGATCGGACAGCATCTCCTCGGGCGGCAGCGGCTCCTGCCGGCTGCGCCGCCGCGCCGCATCGATGGCGGCGTTGCGCCCGACGAGGATGAGCCAGGCGGCCGGATCCCGCGGCGGGCCGTTCTGCGGCCAGGCCTTGAGCGCCCTGAGGCAGGCGTCCTGGAACGCCTCCTCCGCCGTGTCGAGGTCGCGGAAATAGCGCAGCAGCGCGCCGACGACCTGCGGCCGGGCGGAGGAGAGCGCCGCGTCGATCCAGGCGAGATCGGTCACGCGCGCGCCTCTCCCGGCCGGAAGATCGCGACCGGGCGGATCTCGTAGGACCCGGTCCCGGGATTGGCCTGCGCGAGATCGCGCGCGACGGCGATCGCCTCGTCGAGCGTCCCGCAATCCACGATGTAGAAGCCGAGGAGCTGCTCCTTGGTCTCGGCGAAGGGCCCGTCGACGACCAGGGGCTCCTCGCCGCCCTTGCGCAGCGTGGTCGCCGCGGTCGTCGGCAGCAGCCGCGCCACCGGCCCCAGCCGTCCTTCCTTCTTCAGCTTGTCCTGGACCACGGCGAGTCGCGCCATGACCGCGCTGTCCTCCTCCTTCGTCCAGCCGGTCACGACGTCTTCGACGTTGTAGCAAAGGATGGCGTAGAGCATGCGGCGGGTTCCTCCTCTGATCCCAGGACGAACGAGTATGCCCGGCGCCGACAGGCTGTAGCCGGGAAATCCCGAATTCTCGGACGATCGCAGCGGCCCGGGGCAAGGCCAAGAGACCAGGACATTATCACAGGACCGCGCGACGGCCCGGTGCGGGGGCTGGCGCGCCGGCATTACCTTCCCGGTATTTGCCGGGCGGCGGGCGGCAGCCCTATGTCTGGGGCGAGCGCCGGGGATGCCGGCGCGCCGCGACGGAAGGAGACGGTCATGGACGCGGATGCCGCCAAGCTGATCGGGGCCGGGCTGGCGACGATCGCCCTCGCCGGGGTCGGCGTGGGGATCGGCAACATCTTCGGCAGCTTCGTGGCCGGGGCGCTGCGCAACCCGGCCGCGGCGCCGAAGGTGTTCGGCAACGTGCTGCTGGGCTTCGCGCTCACCGAGGCGATCGCGCTCTTCGCCCTGGTCATCGCCATGCTGCTGCTGTTCGTGTTCTAGCGAAGGGGAGGGCGATCTTGTACCAGCTGCGCTTCCTGCTGACCCGCTACGCCCGGCCGTTCTACCGGCGGCTGGCCGCCGTCCTGGCGCTGGGCATGACCATCGTCGCGGGGGCCTCCTTCACCGCCTATTTCGAGCCGGTGGCGATCGTGGTCGCCGTCTGCATGGGGGCGGTCGCGGTCCTGGCGGCGACGCTCGGCATATTGGTGCTGAACGTCGTTGCGGCGGCCGGCCTGCAGCGAAGCCTCGACCGGTTCGAGGCGGCCTACGACGCCTATCGCCGGGCCAACGCCATCCCGGACATCTTCTACGAGGAGGCGGACCTGGCCGAGGTGGCGGAGCGCGACGGCGCTCTCGGGGCGGGCTGATCGAGAAATCGAGCCGGGTTCAGGCGTCCTGCAGGATGAGATCGGCTCCCTTCTCGCCGACCATGATGGCGGGCGCGTTGGTATTGCCCGAGGTGACGCAGGGGAAGATGGAGGCGTCCACCACGCGCAGCCCGGCCATGCCGTGGAGCCGCAGGCGGCTGTCGACGACGGCGCAGGCAGGGTCCGGCCCCATCGTGCAGGTGCCGACCGGATGGAACACCGACCCGGCGCGCCGGCGGATGTCCCCGATCACCTCGTCGTCGCCCTGGACGGCCGCGCCAGGGGCGAGCTCGTCCTCGATGATCTCCGACAGTGCGCGCGTCGCGGCGAGACGCCGCATCAGACGCCAGCCGTCGATCATGTCCTCCATGTCCTGCTCGGTGGACAGGTAGCGCGGGTGGATCGCAGGAGGCTGCTCCGGGTCGGGGCTGCGGATCTCGATGTAGCCTCGGCTGGTGGGCCTGCAGGCAGAGTATCCGAGCAGGAACGCGGGGTAGGGATCGGGATTCATCAGCGGCCGCGTGCGCGGCGGCGCCTTGATATAGCTGACCGGCGAGAAATAGAGCTGGATGTTGGGCCGAACCAGGCCGTCCCGGGCGCGCACGAAGCCGCCGCCCTGGTTGAGGCTGAGGGCGAGCGGCCCGCGCCGCAGCGCGAGGTAGCGCAGGCCATGCCGGAGCTTCCCCCACCAGGGATGGAGCTCGTTGTTGAGGGTCGGCCGGCGCGAGCGGAACAGGAAATCCACCCCAAGATGGTCCTGCAGGTTGCGGCCCACCGCCGGGCTGTCGAGCCGGACCGGGATGCCGTGGCGTCGCAGCAGCTCCGCCGGTCCGATGCCGGAGAGCTGCAGAAGCTGCGGCGAGTTGATCGCGCCGGCGGAGAGGATGATCTCGCGGCCCGCATGGGCGGAACGGACCGCGCCGTGCTGCCGGTACTCCACGCCGCTCGCCCGCGCGCCGTCGAAGAGGATACGCGTCGCGTGCGCCTCCGTCTCGACGCGCAGGCTGGGCCGGCTCCTGGCCGGGCGCAGATAGGCCGTGGCGGCGGATTCGCGCCGGCCGGCCCGCGTCGTGATGGGATAGAGCGCGGCGCATTCGGCGGCGGCGTTCACGTCCTCCACCGCGGGAAATCCCAGCTCCTGGCAGGCGGCGAGATAGATCGCGCAGAGCGGATGCATGTCGCGCCTGATGTGGGTGACGGCGAGGGGCCCGTCCGCGCCGCGCAGATCGCTGGCGCCGAGCGCATGGCGCTCCATCTTCCGGAAATAGGGCAGCACGTCGCGCCAGCCCCAGCCCGGGTTGCCCGCCGCCTCCCAGTCGTCGAAATCGCCGGGCTGGCCGCGCACATAGACCATGGCGTTGATCGAGCTGGAGCCGCCGAGCACCTTGCCGCGCGGCCAATAGCTGCTCCGCCCGCCGATGCCCTCGTCGGGCTCCGTCTCGTACATCCAGTTGACGCGCGGGTCGTAGAAGATCCGCCCGTAGCCGATGGGCGTCGAGATCCAGAAGCGCCGGTCGCTGCCGCCGGCCTCGAGCAGCAGGACGCGGTGGCGGCCGCTTTCGCTCAGCCGGTTCGCCAGCACGCAGCCGGCCGAGCCGGCGCCGACGATGATGTAGTCGTACTCGGCCATGGCGTCCGGCGATCATCCGCCCGGGGTTGGCGCCGCGGGCTTCTTCTCCCGCTGGGCCAGCACGCTGATCAGCGCCAGGGTCCCCGAGCCGATGATCAGGAAAAAGGAGACGGCGTTGAGCACCGGCGTCGAGCCCACCTTGGCGATGCGGTCGTACATGGTGATGGTGAGCGGCGCGTCCGATCCGACCAGCATCAGCGTGGTGTTGAAGTTCTCGAAAGAGACCAGGAAGGCCACGAGCCCGGCCGCGATCATCGCCGGCTTCAGGAAGGGCAGGGTGATGGTCCGCAGCACGCGCAGCCGTCCGGCGCCGAGATTGAGCGCGGCCTCCTCCATCGACACGTCGAACTTCTTGAGCCGCGCGCCGATGACGAGGGTGGTGATCGTCGTCAGGAACGAGAACTGTCCCAAGACGACCAGGAACGTGCCGGGGCGCAGGAGGCCGAGATCGATGCCGAACAGGGCGTCCGCCTGCGCCGCGAGCGTGCTGGCGAACACCAGGATCGAGATGCCGAGGATGACGCCGGGAATGACCAGGGGGATCACCATCAAGATGTAGAGGATCCCCTTGCCCGGAAACTCCCTTCGCTCGAACAGGAAGGCGTTGGTGGTGCCGACGGCCACGGACAGGGTGGAGACGATGAGGCCGATCACCAGCGAGTTCTTCATGCCCTGGAGCAGCCTGCGGTCGTGGAACATGCCGATCTTCGGATCGACGTCGCTGAAGAACCAGTCGAGGGTGAAGCCGTTCCAGGGCAGGGCCGGAAACTGCGAGTCGTTGCACGCGAAGACGCTGGCTGCCACCAGCGGCGCCGCGAGATAGAGAAAGAACAGCAGGACGTAGGCCTTGTAGGCGAGGCGCAGGGCCGGCGTCCCGGGGGCGGCGACGTTCATGGCTCAGTGCCGGGCGACCGTGCTCGCCAGGTTCTGGCCGCTGAGCCGAAGCCCCAGCCAGACCACGAGCGAGGTGAAGATCAGCAGCAGGATGCCGAAGGTCGCGCCGCCCTCCCAGTTGTACCGTGTGATGAACTGGTTGTAGATCTGCTCGGTGAACCACATGCTGTTCTTGCCGCCGAGCAGGATCGGCGTCAGATAGCTGCCGGCGGTCAGCATGAACACGACGATGCAGCCGGCGACGATGCCCGGCATGGCGTAGGGGATGATGATCCGCCGCAGAACGGTGAGCCCGGTCCCGCCGAGATTGTAGCCGGCCTCGATCAGGGCGTTGTCCATGCCGTCCAGCGTGGAGACGATCGGCACGATCATGAACAGGATGACCGTGTAGATCAGCCCGACCACCACGGTCACGTCGTTGTAGAGCAGCTCAACCGGGGCGTCGGCGAGCCCGAGCCACTGCAGCGCGCCGGAGATCACGCCGGTCTCGCGCAGAAGCATGATCCAGCCGAACGCGCGCACGAGATCGCTCACCCAGAGCGGCACCAGGCAGAGCAGGAACAGCGCGGCGCGGCTGCGCTGCCCGGCGATCTTGGCGATGTAGTAGGCGATGGGAAAGCCGATGAGGAGGGTCAGCGCCGTCACCAGGATCGACATGACGGCGGTGCGCAGCAGCGTGTTCCAGTAGATCGGCTCCCGGATGAACTCCAGGTAGTTCGCGAAGCCGAACTCGTAGACCCTCGGCGCCACCTTTTCCCGCAGGGACAGGTAGCCGATGCCGACATGCGGCAGCACGATCAGCAGCAAGATCCACAGCAGGAACGGCGCCAGCAGCAGAATGAGCGACAGCCGGTCGACGTCGCGGTTGCGCATGGCGCTCAGCCCTGACGAAAGCAGCGGGTCTGGCTCTTCGGCCAGGAGAGTACGACCGCCGTGCCGGGCGAAAGCTCGGCCTTCCCGTCGCCGGGGATGTGGTCGACCTCGATCAGCTGCGCCTCGGCGACGCGAACGAGAACGCGGCTGTTGGCGCCGTTGAAGAGCAGGCTGTCGACGATGCCGTCCAGCCTGTTCTCGTCGGCGATCCCGGCGGCGGCGCGCTCGGCGACCGTGATCGCTTCGGGCCGCACGAACAGCTCCCCCCGCTCGCCGGACATGGGGGTCCACCCGCAGGCCGCGGCGCCGACGAAGCGCGCGCCGCCGGCCGTCTCGATCTCTACCCCGTCCCGCCCGGCCGCGACCACGCGGCCGCTCCAGCGGTTGCTGTCCCCGACGAAGCCGG
This sequence comes from Alphaproteobacteria bacterium, assembly GCA_036724615.1. Lineage (GTDB taxonomy): Bacteria > Pseudomonadota > Alphaproteobacteria > Dongiales > Dongiaceae > DAIMFL01. Next base: position 8,213 of record DAIMFL010000041.1, read on the forward strand.
CGACGAAGGCCGTGCGCGGCGCGTTGTAGAGCTCCTGCGGGCTGCCGATCTGCTCGAACCGGCCGGCGTTCATCACCGCGACCCGGTCGGACATGACGAGCGCCTCCGACTGGTCGTGGGTGATGTAGACGAAGGTGGTGTCGAACTGATGCTGCAGCAGCTTGAGCTCGATCTTCATGCGCTCGCGCAGCTTGAGGTCGAGCGCGCCCAGCGGCTCGTCGAGCAGCAGCACGTCGGGCTCGAGCACCATGCAGCGGGCGATCGCGATGCGCTGCTTCTGCCCGCCCGACAGCTGGTTGATCTCCTTGCCCGCCACGTCCGGAAGGCCGATCCGCTGCAGCACGTCGGCGACCCGGCGCTCGATCTCCGCCCGGCCGACGCCGGCACAGCGCAGGCCATAGGCGATGTTCTCGCCCACGTTCATCATCGGGAAGAGCGCGAGGTGCTGGAACACCATCTTCACGTTGCGCCTGTTGGGCGGCGTGCCGAGCACGGATCGTCCCTTGATGCGGATGTCGCCCGAGGCCGGCTCCTCGAAGCCGGCGATCATGCGCATCAGGGTCGTCTTGCCGCAGCCCGAGGGTCCGAGGATGGAGAAGAACGACCCGCTCGCGATCTCGAACGACACGTTGTCGACCGCGACGAGCGGCCCGAACCGCTTGGTGAGGTTTTCGCACTCGAGATCGTTGGTCATGCCGTCCGCCAAAACCGCGGGAGGGGCCGAAGCCCCTCCCGGTCCCCCGTCGCCCGTCGCCGGACGGATCAGCCGCCCGTCGCGGCCTTGATGCGCTCCAAAGTCTTGCCTTCCATGTCCTCCACCCCCGGCGGGATGTTCGCGAAGAACTTGAGATTCGCGAGATCCGCCTCGGTGAAGGCCGCGGCGACCGCGGCCTTCTTGTCGTCGGGCAGCAGCTCCGTGCCGCCCTTGATCGCGGCGGTGCCCCCGGTGCTGGCGGACATCAGTGTGACGATCTCCGGGCGGAGCACGAAATTGATCCACTTGTAGGCCGCGTCGTCCGCCTCACCCTTGGCGGGGATGGCGAAGGTGTCGATCCAGGTCAGTGCCCCGGTCTTCGGCGGCACGAACACGATGTTGGGGTTCTGGTTGTACAGCCTGAACGCCGTCGAGTCCCAGGTTTCTGAGGCGATCACCTCGCCGGAGAGCATCAGGCTCGCCAGGTCGTCGCCGCCCTGCCAGTAGGCCTTGACGTTGTCCTTGCAGGCGATGAGCTTCTCGGCAACCCGGTCGAGCAGCTCCTGGTACTTGTCCAGGTCGGCGTAGGCGGCGAACGGATCCTCGCCCATGGCGAAGGCGGTGCCGAGCAGGATGGTGCGGCGCAGCCGCATCGACGTCTTGCCCTTGTATTGCGGGTCGCACAGATCGTCCCAGCTGTCGATCTCCGGCGCCTTGGTCTTGTCGACCATGATGCCGGAGGTCCCCCACTGGTGCGGCACGGCATAGACCTGGCCGTCGATCGTGGTGTTGGCCTTGACGCCCTCGAGCAGCTTGGGTTCGAACACCGACGTGTCGATCTTCGACAGGTCGAGCGGCTTGTAGATGCCATATTCCTGCTGAACGGCGAAGATCCGGTCGTGGCTCGGCTGCGCCAGGTCGTAGCCGGCGCCGCCCGTGGCGCGCAGCTTGGCGATCATCTCCTCGTTGTTGGAGAAGGTGACCTCGACGTCGATGTCGGGATATTCCTTCTCGAACAGCTCGATGACGTTGTCGGGCGCATAGGTTCCCCAGGTCAGCAGACGCAGGGTCTCGGCATCGGCAGCCGGCGAGAACGCCAGAGCCCCAAGCGTGAACGTGCCGGCCGTCAGCAGCATTGCTTTAGCGCGTTTCATGATGTCGCTCCCATCCGGGCTGTAGCGCCCGTGTTCAGACTGCTCCCTCGGCGCGCGGCGGCGCGCCCCCGGGTTCGGACGGGGGCTGCCGCGTCAGCCGTCAGCGGCCCGCGCGGTACGATGGGCAGTAGATGGGCACAATGGTCGGCTGGGAAGGTCCATTTTCGACAAAAGCGAATACCATTCCTCGGGTCACCGGCCGCCGCGGTCGCGCCAGCGATAGACCGCGATGCGGGAGAGGCCGGAGCCCCTCCCGCCCTGCATGGTCCCGCGGCAGCCGGTCAGCCGCCGGTCGCCGCCTTGATGCGCTCCAGCACCTCGCCTTCGAGGTCTTCCACACCGGGCAGGATCCGGGCGGCCCACTTGATGTTGGCGATATCCTCTGCGTCGTAGGCGCGTTCGACGGCGGCACGCTGCTCGTCGGGTATCAGCGCCGTGCCGTCCTTGACCGCGGTAATCGCGCCGGAGGAGGCGGCCATCATCGTCACGATTTCGGGCTGCAGCACGAAGTTGATCCATTTGTACGCAGCGTCGTCCGCCTCTCCCTTCCTGGGCAGCGCGAAGCTGTCGATCCAGCCGAGCGCGCCGGACGCCGGCGGAACGAAGACGATGTTCGGGTTCTGGCCGGCAAGTCTGAAGGCCGTGGAATCCCAGGTTTCGGCAACGACCACTTCGCCCGACAGCATCATGCTCGTCAGGTCGTCGCCGCCGGTCCAGTAGGCCTTGACGTTGGACTTGCAGGCGATCAGATAGTCTGACACCTCGTCGAGCAGTGCCTTGTAGGCGTCGAGGTCGGAATAGGCCGCGTACGGGTCCTTGCCCATCGCGAAGGCGGTGCCGATCAGGATGCTGCGACGCAGGCGCATCGACGTGCGGCCGCTGTACTCTTCATTGCAGAGATCCGTCCAGTCCTTGGCGTCCGGCGCCTTGCTGATGTCGACCATGATGCCGGAAGTGCCCCATTGATGCGGAACGGCATAGACGTCCCCATCGATCGTCGTATCCGCCTTCACGCGTTCCAGCAGGATCGGGTCGAACACCGAGGTATCGATCTTCGACAGATCGAGCGGCTTGTATATGTTGAACTCCTCCTGCGCGGCCGCGACCCGGTTGAATCCCGGCTGGGCCAAGTCAAAGCCCGCCCCGCCGGTCGCCCTCAGCTTGGCGATCATCTCCTCGTTATTCGAGAAGGTGGCCTCCACCGTGATGTCCGGGTACTTCTCCTCGAAGAGCTCGATGACCTTTTCGGGCGCGTAGTTGCCCCAGGTCAGCAGCCTCAACGTCTCCGCATCGGCTGCCGGCGAAAACGCCAGGATCGACAGCGTGAACGCGCCGGCGGCGAAGAGCTGTGCTTTTCTTGGGCAGGTCATGGTCGTCGGTCCTCCATCCAGGCATCGAGGCCTGCGTTCGTTGCTCACGGAACGCGCGACATGTGCGCGAGTCTATTGCCCGTCCTCCGCTCGTCCGCGCCCGGCAGGACCGGTACGGTCGCGCGATCGATCGCAATAGACGGTCGGATTGGCCGCGTGGGAAGGTCCACTTTCGGCAAATGTGGATGCCATTCCTAAGGTCACAGGCCGAGGCGGTCGCGCAGGCGGTACCAGGCGACCGAAGGCGCCAGGAACCAGGGATTGCCCGAATAGAACGGCCGCGTCTGAAAGCGCAGGCCGTCGAAGGCGGTGCGGCCCTCCGCACGGCCCAGCACCTGCTGCCCGATGCGCATGCCGAGATAGCTCGCCATGGAGACGCCGGAGCCGCAATATCCCATGGCGTAATGGATGCCGTCATGCTCGCCGAGATGGGCCAGCGTGTCGAAGGTATAGGCGACGAAGCCCATCCAGGAATGGCCGACCCGGACCGTTGCGAGCTCCGGGAAGATGCCGGCGAGCGCGGCATGGAGGAGAGGCGCGCTGCGCAGCGGGTCGGACTCGCTCAACGAGACGCGGCCGCCGAACAGGATGCGGCTGCGATCCGGGCTCGGCCGGTAGTAGTAGACCACCTTCCGCGTGTCGCTCACGATCCGGTTCTTCGGCATCAGCCGTGCCATCAGCGTCGCGGGGAGCGCCTCCGTCGCGATGACATAGCTGCCGATCGGGATGATCCTCCGGCGCAGCCAGGGGGCGGACGGACCGGTATAGCCGTTGCTGGCGACGATCGCGTTGCGCGCGCGGATCGTTCCGCGATCGGTCCGCAGCTCGACGTCGCGGCCGTTCCGGCCCATGTGCCGGACGCGGCAGTGAGGGACGATCGTCACGCCGGCCTCCTGCGCCCGCGCGCGCAGACCGTCATGGAGCCGGGCCGGATCGACCGAGGCGTGGCGGGGATAGACCACCCCGCCGAAATAGGCGTCGCTGCCGAGCTCGCGGCGCTGCTCGGCCCGCGGCACGACGACGGCGTTCGTCTCCAGCCCCTTGGGCTCGCTTTCCACGGCGCGGGCAAGCCGCTCGTACTGGCGCGCATTGTGGGCGGCATGGAAACGGCCGCAGACGGAAAATCCGCAGTCGATCCGCTCCTCGGCGACGAAACGGCCGATCCAGGCGAGCGCCTCGTGGCCCTCCTTCAGGATCGCGAAGGCGCGCTCGGGGCCGTGCCGTGCCGACAGCTCGGCTAAGCCCGGCTTCACGCTGGTGCTGATCTGGCCGCCATTGCGCGTGCTGCAGCCCCAGCCCGCGGCCTCGGCGTCCACCACCACCGTGTGCCGGCCGCCGCGCGCCGTCTGCAGCGCGGCGCTGAGCCCGGTATAGCCGGCGCCGACGATCGCCACCTCGGCCGTGGTAGGGAGCGGGGTCTCTTCCGCCGCGGGTCGCGGAACGTGATCCCACCAATAGGGCGCGGTCTTGAAATCCGCGGTGAAAAGCTCGTTCTCCATATGCGTCCTGGCGGCTCGGGCCAAATGCACGGTTCTCGACGTCGGGCGCCCTCATCCTTCGACGGGCTCAGGATGAGGGCCTGAGTTTTGAGCCCCTTTCCTGAGTTTAGGCCCCCTTCCCGAGTTGCGGCCTCGTCCTGAGCTTGTCGAAGGGCGAGGCCGTCGCACGCTGGTCCCGTCCTACGGAAACCTGCATTAAATCCTGGCGGTGACGCTCTTCACCTTGCAATAGGCGCGCAGTCCTTCGAGCCCTTTCTCGCGGCCGAAGCCCGACATCCTGTTGCCGCCGAACGGCGTCTCGATGCCGCCCGCGAAGTACTCGTTGACATAGATCTGCCCGGCGTCGATGTCGCGGGCGAGGCGCAGCGCCGTCGTCAGGTCGCGGGTGTAGATGCCGGCGACGAGCCCGTTCCGGGTGCAGTTGGCGAGCCGGAGCGCTTCTTCGGCGTCCTCGGCAATCTGGACGGAGAGGACGGGACCGAAGATCTCTTCCTGCACCGCAGGATCGCCGGCCGGCAGGTCGTCCAGGATCGTCGGCTGGAAGAACCATCCCGCGCCCGTCATCGGATCGACGGTGGCCGTGCCGCCGGTCACGACTTCGGCGCCGCGCGCCCTCGCCGCCTTCACATGAGACTCGACCTTGCTCAGATGCTCGGCCGAGCTGAGCGGCCCGAGCTGCGGGTTGCGCAGCCCGTGGCCGAGCGTCAGGCCCCGCGTCCGCTCGACCAGCCGCTCCAGGAACTCGTCATGGATTTGGCGCTCGACGACGAGCCGCGCGCCGGCGGAGCAGATCTGGCCGGCATTCTCGTAGATCGCGCCGAGCACGCCGGCGAGTGCGGCATCCATATCGCAATCGGCGAGGACGACGACGGGCGACTTGCCGCCGAGCTCCAGGGTCACGCTCGTCACGTTGCGCGCTGCCGACTGCATGACTCCGATTCCCGTCTCGGCCGAGCCGGTGAAGGTGACATGCCGCACCCCTTCATGCGCGACCAGCGGCGCACCGACGGCTTCGCCCGTGCCGGTCACCACGTTGCAGACGCCGGGCGGAAGCCCTGCCTCCGCCAGGATCCCGGCCAGCATCAGCGCGGTGAAGGGCGTTTGCTCGGCGGGCTTGACGACGGCGGTGCAGCCTGCGGCGAGGGCCGGGGCGATGCCCCGCGCCGTGGTGGAGATCGGGTAGTTCCAGGGCACGATATGGGCGGTGACGCCGACGGGCTCGCGCAGCGTGAAGGCGACGTAGTCGGGGCCGAGCGGGATCGAGTCTCCCTGCAGCTTGTCGGCCGCACCGGCGTAGTACTCGAAGGCGCGCGCCGCGCCGTTCACGTCGCCGGCGGCCTCGCCGACCGGCTTGCCGACATCGAGGCATTCGGCGACGGCAAGGCGGTCCGCGTGCTCCCTGATCATCGCGGCGGCGCGGGCGAGAATGCGGGCGCGCTCCGCCGGCGGGGTGCGCGACCAGCCGGCGAAGGCCGCTTCGGACGAGGCGACGGCGTCGTCCACATCCGCCGCCGCGCCCGCGGCGAAGCTCGCGAAGGGGCGGGCGGAGCCCGGATCGAAGCTTTCCATCCTGCCGCCGTCGCGGGCGGGGCGCCAGGCGCCGTCGATCCACAGCCGGTCGGGCAGGCCGTCGAGCGTGCCGGCCGCCAGGGCGCGCGTGGCGAGTGCCTTCAGGCTGTCGCGCACGTCAGCCGATCTCGCTGATCCTGTACTGCGATCGCTCGAGCCAGGCCGGGTCGATCTCGACGCCCCAGCCCGGCGCGTCGGGAATCGTCACCTTGCCGTCGACGACCGCGTAGGGATCGCCGAGGAACAGCCCGTACTGCCAGGGGTAGTAGTCCGCCTCTTCGATCGAGAGCTCGAGATACTTGCCGGCGTTGGGAATCGCGCCGAGCAGATGCATGGTGAACAGCGTCACCATCGAGAGATTGGCGCTGTGCGGCGTGCAGGGGAGGCCGGCCCTGGCCGCCATGTCGGCGACGCGCATGGTGCGGACCATGCCGCCGAGATAGCAGACGTCGGGCTGCACGATGTCCATGGCTTTCCGGTTGACGATGTCGCGAAAGCCCCAGCGGGTGAAGCTGTTCTCGCCGCCGGCCACGGCCATGTCCAGGGCGTTGGTCACGGCGACGTAACCGTCCAGGTCCTCCGGGGAGATCGGCTCTTCGAATCAGGCCACATCCAGGCGTTCCAGCTCACGGCCCAGCTGGATGGCGGCCGGCACCGTCATGCAGTGGTTGGCATCCACCATCAGCGCCGGCGTGTCGCCCAGAACTTCGCGCAGCGCG
>DAIMFL010000041.1:15227-23273 GCA_036724615.1 Alphaproteobacteria bacterium
TCGGGCTGCACGATGTCGACCGCGCCCATCTCGATCATGTGCCGCCAGGTGGGGATCATGCAGTCCTGCTCGCCGCCGGTGACGTCGAGCTCCAGCGCCTCCTTCACCTCGCGGGTCTGCTCGAGCTCCCAGTAGGGGCAGGGCTCCTCGTAATGGCCGATGCCGTAATCCTGCAGGAGACGGCCGACCTCGATCGCCCGCTTCGGGGAGAAGCCGCTATTGCCGTCGGCGAGGAGATCGACCCCGTCGCCGAGAGCGCGCCGGATCGTCGGCACGATCTCCTCGGTGCGGCCGGGCCATTCGTCCACGTCGTGGCCGAACTCGGCGCCGACCCGGAACTTGAACGCGTCGAAACCGTAGCGGTCGCGCAGGTCCAGGAAGCGCGCCGCCTCCGCGGCGGGGGTGATGTCGCGCTTCATCGACGAGGCATAGGCGCGGATCGGCCGCGGCGTTCCGCCGAGCAGCGCGCAGACGCTCTTGCCCTCCAGCCGCCCGCGCAGGTCCCAGAGGGCGGTATCGAGCCCCGCCATCGCCCGGCAGAGATAGGAGCCGGGAAATTTCAGCTCGCGCTCCGGGATCAGGTCGATCAGCCCTTCGATGTCGAAGGCGTCGGCACCGAGCGCCCAGGGCGCGACCTGGCGGTGCACGACTTGCGAGGTAATGTCGGCATTGTACGCGGAGACCTGGCCCCAGCCCTGCGATCCGTCCTCGGCCGTCACCCTCAGGAATCCGACATACTGGGTAGAGAACGTCTCGATGGATTTGATTCTCATTCCGGCCGACCCGGCTGAAGCGTCATGGCGAATGGCTCCGGGTCAGGCGCCGATCGCCGTCCCGAGCTTCACATGGCGTCTACAGACGACCATAATGGTCGGCGCGGAAGGTCCATTATGGACAATCTAGGGGACCGTTTTGCGGCTGGAGCAGTCTGCAGGCCGCTTCAGCGGCGTGCGCAGGGGGGATGGTGAAGAAATCCGGCGGCGCATTGCTGCTCTCCGTCGAGCTCGATCACGGCTCGGACAAGCCGCTCAACACGCAGCTTTGCGTGGCGCTGCGCGACCTCATCCTTTCGGGCGGGCTGCGCGCGGGCGACCGGCTGCCGGCGACGCGCACCGTCGCCAAGGACCTGCGGGTCTCGCGCACCACGGTGATCGAGGCTTTCGCCCGGCTGCAGGCGGAGGGCCTGGTCGAATCGCGCACCGGGGCCGGCACCTATGTGAGCCGGGCGCTGGAGGATCATCGTCCCAGCCCCTCGGCCGTGGCCGCGCGCCATGCGGCGGCACCGCCGCCACCGCGCCTGTCGCGCATCATGACGCATGGGGCGAAGCTGCTCCTCGACCGGCTGCCGCACGAAGGCCGCGCCTTCACCACCGCGCTGCCGGCCTTCGACGCCTTTCCCATGGCCTTGTGGTCGCGCCACGTCGCCAAGCACTGGCGGGCCCGCCGCGACGTCGTGCTGGGCTATGGCGACCCGCAGGGCTACATGCCGCTGCGCCGGGCGATCGCGGCGCATCTCCGGGCGAACCGGGCCATACCCTGCGAGCCGGAGCAGGTGTTCATCGTCAACGGCGCGCAGCATGGCTTCCAGCTCATCGCGCGCATCCTGCTCGATCCTGGCGACAGGCTGTGGTTCGAGAATCCGGGGGCGATCGGCGCGCGCAACTGCTTCGCCGCGGCGGGGGCCGAGCTGGTACCGGTCCCGGTGGACGAGGAAGGGCTGGTGGTGGAGGAGGGGCTCGCCCGCGCGCCCTGGTTCCGCCTCGCCTTCGTCACCCCGGCCCATCAGCAGCCGCTCGGCTCCACCATGAGCCTGCGGCGTCGCCTGGCCCTGCTTGCCGCCGCCGAGCAGGCCGATGCCTGGATCGTCGAGGACGATTACGACGGCGAGTTCTGCTATGGCGGCCGCCCGCCGCCGACGCTGAAGAGCACGGACACGGCCGGCCGGGTCATCTATGTCGGCACGTTCAGCAAGACGCTCTTCCCGGCGCTCAGGCTCGGCTACGTGCTGGTGCCGGAGGGACTCGTCGAGGTGTTCGACAGGCTGGTGCGCTCCTTCGTCACCGGCGTGCCCTCGAACCCCCAGGCGGTCGTCGCCGACTTCATGGACGAGGGGCATTTCGCCGCGCATATCCGGCGCATGCGCAAGCTCTATGCCGAGCGCCACGCCGCCTTGCTCGATGCGGCGCGGCAGAAGCTCGACGGCCTGCTCGAGGTGGTGGCGACCGATACCGGACTCCACACGGTGGGCTTGCTGCCCGAGGGAATCTCCGAGACGGAGGTCGCGCGCCGGGCGTGGGAGCGGAAGATCACGGTCGTGCCGCTGCAGCGCTTCGCCATCGCCCCGATCGACCGGTCGGGACTCGTCCTCGGGTTCAGCGGCGTGGGCGCGGCGGAGCTCCGCAAGGGCGTCGACATTCTCGCCGAGGTGCTGGCCGAGGCAGCGCCGCGAAGGGCACCGACCGGCGTTGCGCGCGCGATCGCGCCCGGCTGAGGCGGATCAGCCGGCCTCCGACACCGTGCGCGGGCCGGCAGCCTTTCGGCGATCCGACGCGGACGGCAACGCGCCGGCGTTCAAGCGACGCGGCGCGCGCCTCACATCGCTGCGGCCGGCCGCGCCACCAGGGGTACGTAGCTCTCCAGCGCCTCGTCGTCGAACTCCACCGTGCGGCCGGTCTCGGCCGAGCGGTAGAGCGCCATCAGCATGCGCACCACCTCGACGCCGTCGCGGAACGTCTCGATCGGCTCGCGGCCGGTGCGGAAGCATTCGACGAAATGCCGGTTCTCGTCGGTATAGCCGTAAATGCCGGGCTCGTCCTCGACGACCGGCATCAGCCCCTGCTCGGCGTTCTGCTTCTCGATCAGGTCCTCGCCCTCGCCGCCGGTCACGGCGCGCGACATGAAGACCTTGAGCCCCGTCGACAGCGACGAGAACTCCATCGCGTATTCCGGGCCCAGCAGCTCCAGCTGGATACGCAGGCCGGCGCCCACATAGGCCCAGGAGGTGGTGGCCTCGATCATCACCTCCTGCCCGTCGGCGGCGGCGAGGCGGATGGTCGCGCGGGCGAAGTCCTCGACCGGACGCCGGCCGAAATCGACCTCGCCCTTCGAGCGCTGGTGCAGGTCCTGGACGTAGCGCGGCTGGGTCCATTTCAGATTGGCGACCGTGCCGTTGGCGCTGACGAGCTTCAGGGAGTCCCGCTTCGCGCCGGGCTCGGTCAGCAGGAAGCGCGCGACCTCGACCGAATGGCACATCATGTCGGAGAGCACGCCGCCGCCCTGCTTGTCGCCCTGCCAGAACCAGGGCTCGTGCGGCCCGCCATGCTCCTCCGCCGCGCGCGCCAGATAGGGGCGGCCGGCGCGCGGCACGGCGCGGCGCCAGATGATCTCCTTGCCGCGCAGCACGGCCGTGGAGAACACCTGGTTCTCGAGATAACCGTGGTTGAGCCCGGCATCCTCGGCGAGACGCAGCATCTCCCGCGCCTCGGCGACGGTGCGGGCGAGCGGCTTCTCGCAGGCCACGGCGCGCAGCGGCGTGTCGCCGGCCTTCGCCGCGCGGTGGATCTCCCGCATCACCGGCAGGCGGGTGTAGTTGGGCGCCAGGATCCACACGGCGTCGACCGTGCCGGAGCGGATCATCTCCGCCACGCTGCCGAAGGCGCGGGTGGGCCCGAGCCCCATCTCGGTCGCCCGCCGGGCCAGCGCCGTGCGGTTCGCCTCGGTCGGGCTGAACACGCCGGTCACCACGCAGTTGCGCACGCCCATCAGCGCCTGCAGATGGAACTTGGCGATGAAGCCGCTCCCCACCAGACCGATGCGGAGAACGGGCAGGACTTCCTTGCTGGGCATGCGAATCATCCTCGAACGTCGCTATGGGACGGGAGCGGTCGACTCCCGGTGAATGAGCTCGGTCGGCAGCACGACGGTGGTTACGCCGCCGTAGAGCGCCTCGATCAGGCCGTGGAGCATGATCATCGCCTGCTCGCCGAGGGCGTGGCGCGGCTGGCGGATCGTGGTGAGCGGCGGATAGGACGCGGCGGCGAAGCGGATGTCGTCGAAGCCGGCGACCGAGATGTCGCCGGGCACCGACAGCCCCACCTCGTGGATCGCCTGGATGGCGCCGATCGCGGATTCGTCGTTCGCCGCGAAGACCGCCGTCGGCCGGGGCTCGAGCGCGAGCAGCCGCTTCGCCGCCACGATGCCGGAGCCCAGCCGGAAGTCGCCGGGCGCGGCCAGCTCGTCCTCGGCGGGAAGACCCGCGTGCCGCAGGGCGCCGCGCCAGCCTTCCAGCCGTTCCGCCGCGATCACCTGGTCGAGCGGCCCGGTGATGTGGGCGATGCGGCGATGCCCCAGCGCGATCAGGTGCCGCACCATCTCCGCCGCCGCGGCCCGGTTGTCGATCCGGACGATCGGCAGCTCCACCCCGGCGATCGGCTCGCAGGCGAGCACCGCGGCGACCGGCCGGCGCGACGTCGCGGGCCAGGACTCCGGCAGCCGCCCGGTCACCAGGATGAGACCGTCGGCGCGCCGCGTATGCAGGAGCTGCAGATAATCGCGCTCGCGCGCCGGCTCGTCGTCGGTGTTGCCGATCAGGACGTTGAAGCCGAGCGTGCGGGCCGCCGCCTCGGCGCCGCGGAAGATCTCGGGATAGAACGGGTTGGAGATGTCGCGGACCATGACCAGGATGGCGCCCGAGCGCCGCCGCCGCAGCGAACGGGCGAGCAGGTTGGGCGCGTAGCCCGCCTCGGCCACCACGCGCATCACCTGCTCGCGGGTCGTCTCGCTCACCTTGTCCGGCGTCATCAGGGTCCGGCTGACCGTCGCGATCGACACGCCGGCCAGCCGCGCCACGTCGCGGATGGTCGCGGCCGGCGCATGGTCGGCGCGCCGCCGGGTGCTCATGCCCGGAGCCTCCGCTGCCGCCCGTAGAACAGCATCAGGGCGAGGAGCGCCAGGCCGAAGATGATCTGCCGCCCATAGGGCTCGATGGCGAGGGTGGTGAGGATGCTCTGCAGCAGCACCAGCACCACCGCGCCGGCCATGGTGCCCCAGTAGCCGCCGGAGCCGCCGGCCAGCGACGTGCCGCCGATCACGACGGCGATGATCGAGGGCAGGACGTACTGGTTGCCGACGCCGATGAAGACGTTGCCGGTATAGCCGAGCACGAAGAACCCGGCGAGGCCGGCGAACAGGCCGGAAAGCCCGAACAGCAAGGTCCGCGTGCGAGCCACGGCGACGCCCGACAGGGCGGCTGCCGCCTCGTTGGTGCCGATGGCGAAGATCCGCAGGCCGAAGGCGGTGCGGCGGAGCAGCAGCCACATGCCGAGCCCGACGAGCAGCCAGACGAACAGCATGCCGGGCAGACCGAGGACCAGCGGCCGGGTGACGAAGGAGACGAGGCCGGGCGCCGCATTGCCAGAGGGCTGGCCGCGCGTCAGCACGACCAGGAGGCCCTGCAGCACGCCCGCCATGCCGAGCGTCATGACGAGCGGCGGGATGCGGAGCAGCGTGACGCCGAGCCCGTTGACCACGCCGAGCGCGAAGGTCGCCGCGAGCACGGCCAGCAGCGCCGGCAGGATGCCGCCGTCCTGGCCCTGCATCAGGTTGCCGGCGATGAGCGCGCCGAGGCCGATCATGCCGCCGACGGAGAGGTCGATGCCTTCGCGCCCGCCGAGGATCACCAGGTTCTGGCCGGCCGCGACCAGCCCCAGCAAAGCGGCGATGACCAGCTGGCCCAGGATCTGCCGCGGCGACGCGAAGCCGGGCGAAATCGCCTGGCCGAGCGCGAGCAGCAGCAGGACGACCCCGAGCGCGAGGGCGAGCGGGTCGCGCGGAAGCGGCGGGAGCGGTCTCATCGCCGCGACACCAGGACCCCGCCGGCCAGCGCCGCGAGCACGATCAGGCCTTTCGCCAGATCCTGGTACTCGTAGGGCAGCCCGGCGAAGAAGATGACGTTCGAGATGAGGCCGAGGATGATCGCACCGAGAACGGAGCCGACGGCGCTGCCCACCCCGCCCGAGAGCGCCGTGCCGCCCAGCACCACGGCGCTGATCGAGGACAGGGTGAAGCTCGGGCCGAGCAGCGGATCGGCGCTCGCCGTCTCGCCCACCAGGCAGAGCGCCGCCAGGGCGGCGAAAAGCCCGCTCGCCGCATAGGCGGAAAGCCTGAGCCGGGCCACGGGCAGGCCGCTCTGATAGCTGCCGAAGAGATTGCCGCCGGTCGCCAGCAGGCGGCGGTACCACACGGTCCGGCCGATCGCGAGCACCGCGACGAGCGCCGCCGCGACGATCCACACCGGAAGGCGCAGGCCCAGCACGTCGCCGGCATAGCCGCGCCAATAGGCCTCCGGCACGGAGCCGCCGGCCTGCGGCAGGATCCAGATCGCCACGCCGCCGAAGACGATGGCCGTGGCGAAGGTGGTCACGATCGGCTGGAAGCGCAGGACCGCGACGCAGATGCCGTTGACCAGGCCGCAGGCCAGGCCGATCGCGATCCCGATGACCAGCCCGGCCGGGATCGCCATGCCGCCGCCGCCGAGCGCGGTGATGGCCTGCACGACGGACACGTTCACCACGGCGATGACGGACCCGACGGACAGGTCGATGTCGGCGCAGAGCACCACATAGGTCTGGCCGATCGCGACCAGGATCAGCGGCAGGAAGCTGGTGAGGTTGGATTCGATCACCGGCAGCCGCAGGAATTTCGGCTGCAGCATCGCATTGACGATGCAGAGCAGGACGAAGATCGCCAGCGCCAGCAGCCAGCGATGCCTGCGCAGCTCCGGCAGCCGCCGTGCCGTGGTCGCGGTGCCCATGGTCAGGCCGCCTCCGCCTTGTAGGCGGCCTGGTAGAGGGAGAACTCGGTCAGGCTGTCGCCGGCGAGCTCGCGCACCACCCGGCCGCCGTTGAACACCAGCACCCGGTCGGCATTGCCGAGGAGCTCCGCGTCCTCGGAGGAATAGAGGATGATGCCGACGCCCTCGGCCCTGAGCTCCTCCATCATGCGATAGAGATCGTGCTTCGCCTGCACGTCGATCCCCTTGGTGGGGTCGTCGAGCAGCAAGAGGCGCGGCGCGGTGGCGAGCCAGCGGCCGATCACCACCTTCTGCTGGTTCCCGCCGGAGAGCTCCGCAACCGGAGCCGCGAGCGAGGCGAATTTCAGCTGCAGCCGCTCGAGCACCGGCATGGCCTTGTCCAGGAAGGCCGACCGACGGACCAGCGGCCGCCGGCCGCGCGCCAGAGTGGCGAGGATCAGGTTCTCGAAGACCGGACGGATGGCGAGGACGCCGTGCCGGCCTCGATCGCCGGACACGTAGCCCACACCGCTGCGGATCGCATCGGCCGGATGGCGCGGCGCATGCGCCGCGCCGGCGAGGGTGATGCGCCCGGCGCGCAGCGCCGCCGCCCCGAAGATCGCCCTGAGCAGCTCCGACTGGCCCTGGCCGTGCAGGCCGCCCAACCCCAGGATCTCGCCGCGGCGTAGCTCGAGCGAGATCCCCGACAGGCGCTCCGTCGTCAGCCCGTCGATCGCAAGCAGCGCATCGCCGGCAGCTGGCGGCCGATCCGGCCGGCGATAGTCCGCCGCCATCTCGCCGCCCACCATGTGGCGCAGGATCTCGTCGCGGCCGGTCGCCGGCAGGTCGAGCGTGGCGACGCTGACCCCGTTGCGCATCACGGTCACGCGGTCGCCGATGGCGAAGACCTCGTCCATGCGGTGGGAGATGAAGATGATTCCGCGCCCTTCGGACTTGAGCTCCCGGACGAGGCCGAAGAAGACCTCGACCTGCCGCGCGTCGAGCGAGGACGTGGCTTCGTCGAAGATCAGGATGCGCGGGTCCTGCGACAGCACCTTCAGGATCTCGACGATCTGCCGCTGATCGGCGGAGAGATCGGCGACGAGCGCGTCCGGCGTCAGACCCGGGCCGCCGACGCCGCCGAAGCGCGCCAGCAGCGCTTCGACGCGGCGGCGCTCGGCGTCGCCGTCGACGAAGGCGCCGAGCCGCCTCGGCTCGCGCCCGAGCAGGATGTTCTCGGCGACGGTGAGCGAGGG
>DAIMFL010000042.1:0-14918 GCA_036724615.1 Alphaproteobacteria bacterium
CGCCCAGGCGCCGCTTCCGGTCGGCCTCGTAGTCCTGGTAGTTGCCCTCGAACCACAGGACCTGGCTGTCGCCCTCGAAGGCGAGGATATGCGTGGCGATGCGGTCGAGGAACCAGCGGTCGTGGCTGATGATGACCGCGCAGCCGGCGAACTCCAGCAGCGCCTCTTCGAGCGCGCGCAGCGTGTCGACGTCGAGATCGTTGGTCGGCTCGTCGAGCAGCAGCAGGTTGGCGCCGGACTTCAGCATCTTGGCCAGATGCACGCGGTTGCGCTCGCCGCCGGAGAGCTGCCCGACCTTCTTCTGCTGGTCGGCGCCCTTGAAGTTGAAGCCGGCCACGTAGGAGCGGCTCTGCACCTTGCGGCGGCCCAGCTCGAGCTCGTCGCGGCCGTCGGCGATCTCCTCCCACACCATCTTGTTCGGCGCCAGCGTGTCGCGCGACTGGTCGACATAGCCGAGCTTCACCGTCTCGCCGATGCGCAAGGAGCCGCCGTCCGGCTGCTCCTGTCCGACGATCATGCGGAACAGGGTGGTCTTGCCGGCGCCGTTCGGGCCGATCACGCCGACGATGCCGCCGGGCGGCAGGCGGAACGACAGGTTCTCGATCAGCAGCCGGTCGCCGAAGCCCTTGCGCAGATCCTGGGCCTCGATGACGAGATCGCCGAGGCGCGGCCCGGGCGGGATGACGATCTGCGCCTGGCCTTGCGCCTGCTGGCCGCTTTCGGCGAGCAGGTTCTCATAGGCGGTGATGCGCGCCTTGCTCTTGGCCTGGCGCGCGCGCGGCGACTGCCGGATCCATTCGAGCTCGCGCTCCAGCGTGCGCTGGCGCGCGCTCTCCTGCTTCTCCTCCTGCTCCAGCCGCTTCTGCTTCTGCTCGAGCCAGGAGGAATAATTCCCTTCCCAGGGAATGCCGCTGCCGCGGTCGAGCTCGAGAATCCAGCCCGCGACGTTGTCGAGGAAATAGCGGTCGTGCGTGACGGCGACGACCGTCCCCTTGTACTCGGCCAGGAACCGTTCGAGCCAGGCGACCGATTCGGCGTCGAGATGGTTGGTGGGCTCGTCGAGCAGCAGCAGGTCCGGCTTCTGCAGCAGCAGCCGGCACAGCGCCACGCGGCGGCGTTCGCCGCCCGACAGCTTCGACACCTCGGCATCGCCCGGCGGGCAGCGCAGCGCGTCCATGGCGATCTCCACCGTGCGCTGCAGGTCCCAGGCGTCGGCCGCGTCGATCTTCTCCTGCAGCTCGCCCTGCTCGGCGATGAGGGCGTTCATCTCGTCGTCCGAGAGCTCCTCGCCGAGCCGCATGCTCACCGCCTCGAAGCGGTCGAGCAGCGCCTTGGTCGAGGCCAGGCCCTGCATGACGTTGCCCTGCACGTCGAGATCGGGATCGAGCTCCGGCTCCTGCGGGAGATAGCCGACCGAGACGCCCTCCGCCGCCCAGGCCTCGCCGCCGAAATCGGTGTCGAGCCCCGCCATGATCTTCATGAGCGTGGACTTGCCGGAGCCGTTGAGGCCGAGCACGCCGATCTTCGCCCCCGGCAGGAAGGACAGCCAGATGTTGTCCAGCACTTTCCGGCCGCCGGGATAGATCTTGCTCAGGCCCTTCATGACGTAGATGTACTGATAGGCGGCCATCGGTTGCTCCGGGCGTAGCGAGCGCTCGTCTCGGGGGGAGGGGAATGCCGGCGGCTCTGCGCCCCGGCCGGCGGCTTTGTAGCCCAAAGCCGGCCCGTGCCGCAACCGCGGCTCCGGCCACGTCACCGCGGCCGGCCGGTTCCGGGCGGATTGATCTCGGACAATGACATGCCGGCCGAATGCCCGTTAAATGGCGCCATGGAACGGCCGGCATCCACCGCAACGAGCCGATCCGTGCGGCACCGTGCGATATCTGCCCGGACGGCCGGACGGCGCCACGCGGGGCGGGGTCCGCGGCGCTGGATCGTCCTGATCCTGGCGCTCCTCTTCGCAGCATCGGCGACTGCCGAGCTCGGCGGCGGTGGACAGCAGGCGGCGACGGAGTCCCGCCTGACCGCGGCGGTTCACCACGGCGCCGACCAGCCGTGCCACCCCGACGATCCGCTCCAGGCGCAGGCCGACGACGGGCTCTGCGCCGGCATGGGATGTTCCCTCTGCGCTCCGCTGACGCAGACTCCGACGATCGCTCTCGCCGGGCGGGAGCTCGCGCCACAGGCGCCATCCGCCGCCCGGCCCCGCGGTCCCACCTTCCCGCACTTCCACCCTCCCAAGCGCTCCTCGCCGGTCTGAGCGAGCGTGGCGCCGGGGCGGCGCGCCTGCGCCGGCCGGCCTTGGCCGGTCCGTCCCCGCGTCATCGCTGTTCGAGAGTCCTGAAAACGACATCGCCGGGCATGCCGGCGGCCGATCGATGGCGCTACCGCCATCGGCCCGCGGCTCGATCCGGCGTCAGCGAGACCTGGAGATCACGACATGTACGGACACGACAATGACGGCAATTGCCGTTCGCTACGGCACGGCGAAGCCCTGCCGGCCCGCAAGCTGGGCTTGCTCGCCCTTCTCGCCGCCGGCCTCGTAGCTCTTGCGGCGCCGCCCACGGCGCAGGGCCAGGAATCTGCGTCCCGCGCGACGGCGGGATTCGTCTATACGGCCGACGAGCGCGGCAACTCGATCAGCGCGATCGATCTGGCGGCCGGGACGGTCGAGACGGTTCCCGTGCCGATCTCGCCGCACAACGTGCAGGTCGTCATGGACGACACCCGCTTGCTGGCCGTCGGCAGTCCGGTGGCGGGACATGGCCACAGCGATGAGCACGGCACCGGAGACGCTGCGGGCCGCCTCCTGGTTCTGGATCCGGACGACCTGGCCTCTGGTCCGGTTGCCGAGATCGCGGTCGGCAGCCATCCGGCCCATGTCGTCGCCGATCGGGAGGGCCGGCGCGCCTTCGTCACCAATGCCGGCGACGACACGCTGAGCGTCATCGATCTCGTCCGCAACGAGACGGTCGGGACGGTGCCGACCGGGGATTATCCGCACGGGCTGCGCATGAGTCCCGACGGGCGCGAGATCTACGTCGCGAATGTGGAGGACGGCAGCCTGTCCGTCATCGATACGGCCCGGCTCGTGGAGACGGCGCGCATCCCGGTCGGCAAGGCGCCGGTCCAGGTCGGTTTCACGCCGGACGGCAGCCGCGTGTACGCCTCGCTGCGCGACGAGAACCGGGTCGCCGTCATCGATACGGCGACGCGGACGGTTTCGGCGAAGATCGAGGTCGGCCGCAATCCGATCCAGCTGCATGCCACGCCCGACGGACGCCTCGTCTATGTCGCCAACCAGGGGACCGAGGCGGAGCCGGCCGACACCGTCTCGGTCGTCGACGCGGCGGCCGGAACGGTGGTCGACACCATCCGAACCGGGAGCGGCGCCCACGGCGTGACCGTCAGCGACGACGGCGCATTCGTGTTCGTCAGCAATCTCGTCGAGGGGACCGTCTCGGTCCTCGACACGGCCGCGCGCCGAGTGACGGCGCGCTTCGCCGTGGGCGCCGGCCCCAACGGCATCACCTTCCGGCCGGCCTCCTCCGCCGCGGCCGATCACGAGCAGCATCATCCCGCGCAGGCCGGGGGTGCGGCGGCAACGGATCCAAGCGTGCCAGGCGCCGGCCCTGCCGGCGGTATGGCGGGCATGCCCGGCATGACGGGCATGATGATGCCGGAGATGATGGAGATGATGCAGGGCATGATGGCCAAGCAGGGCGGAGAGCCGGGCCAGATCGGCATGACGATGTGCCCGACGATGCGGGACCTGATGGAAATGACGGCAGACCCGCAGGCGATGACGGACGGGTCCGGCATGGGACCGGGCGCGCTCTACGGCATGCCGCCCGCCGCCCAGGCGGAGATGACGCCCGAGCGCGTCCGCGCCTGGCTCGAGGTCCGGCTGGCCTGGCACGGCAACCCGCGGCTGAAGATCGGCGAGATCGCGGCCGCGGGGGCGGAGACCATCACGGCGGAGATCGTCACCACCGACGGCTCGCTGGTCCAGAAACTCGCCTTCAACCGGCATCCTGGACTGGTCCGGCAGCTGATGGACTGACGCGGGCGTGGATCGAGGGCCCTGTCGGGTCCGGATAAAGGACCGGGCCGGGATCTGATGCCGGTCGTGCCGGCCGTCGAGCTCGGCCCGTCGCCGCTCGCCCAATGGATCGTTCTCCCGAGCCTCGCCCTCTGGTGGGCGGGACGATTGAGAGGAAACCGATGACAAATCTTCTACGCCGAATCTTCGTCTCGGGTCTGGCCGCCGCGGCAGTGCTGGCGGGTTCGCCGGCCATCGCCGCGGCCCAGGCGGAGGTCCCCCTGGCCGACCTCCTGCGCGCGACCCATGTGCACGGTCTCGTGGTCGACCGCGGCGACCCCATGCGTCTGCTGATCGCCACCCATCATGGGCTCCATGCCGCGGCCCTCGGCAGCGGCCAGGCGCGGCGGGTGTCCGAAACAACCGACGACCTCATGGGCTTCACGCCGCATCCCACCGACGCCACGGTTCTCTATGCCAGCGGCCATCCGGCCGGCGGCGGAAATCTGGGCTTCGTCGCCTCCGCCGATGGCGGGAAGAGCTGGACGAGCCTGTCGCCGGGCGTCGGAGGGCCGGTCGACTTTCACCAGATGGACGTCAGCAAGGCCGACCCGGACGTGATCTACGGGGTCCATGGCGGCCTGCAGGTCAGCCGGGATGGCGGACGGAGCTGGGAGCAGGTCGGCCCGGCGCCCGAAGGGCTGGTCGACCTCGCCGCCTCGGCCCAGGCGGCGGGACGGCTCTACGCCGCCACGCAGCAGGGGCTCCTCTTCAGCGCGGACGGCGGCGCCAGCTGGACGCCCGGCCATGCGGCCGGCCGGCCGGTCAGCCTGGTGGAGGTCACCGCGGACGGAACGGTCTTCGCCTTCGTGATCGGGAGCGGCCTGCTGCGGGCCGACGAAGGATCGCTCGGCTGGGAGACCGTCAGCGGAAGCTTCGCCGACCGCTATCTGCTGCATCTGGCGATCGACGCGGACGAGCCCGGCCGGCTCTTCGCGCTGACGCAGAACGGCGAGCTGCTGGCGAGCCGGGACGGGGGACGGAGCTGGAGCGTGCTCGCGCAGCCCTGACCGGCGCCGCGGAGGCCGAGCGCGCCGGTTTTCGCCGGGCCGTCAGCCGTTCCCGGTGAGCGCGGCGCGGACCGCCTCGTCGACGATCTCGACCGTGCGCAGCGCCGCCTTGAGCCGCGCGCGGCGCGGCGCGGCGAGCCGCTTCACCTCGACCTTGGGGCTCGCCTCGCGACCTGCCCCGAGGTCGAGGATCTGCTGCTCCAGCACCAGCTCCATGAGCAGCTCGAGCGCGCCCGTCAGGGCCTCGGCGTCGTTCCCGTTGAGCTTGCCGGCTTCGGTCGCGACGCGCAGGCGCTCGGCCGTGCTCGTGACGCCGCTGCCGCAGGCGAGCGCCAGCACGCGTGCCCCGGAGACGATGGGCAATGTGCCGCCCCGCTTCAGGTCGGCGCGGCCGTTCTCGGTGGTGATGCGGCCGAACCAGCCGAGCGCGCTTCCGCTGCCGGCGAGCTGGGCCGTCATGATGGACAGGAACGGGCGGGAGGCCCGGGCCGCCGCGACGGCATGGCGGCGCAGCTCCTCCGCCAGGCCGTGATCGCCATAGACCGGGCGGAAATCGTAGAAGATGTCGACGTTGAGCAGGTTGCGGGGCGTGGGCTGCTCGACCCAGCCGGCGATGCGTCCGCGCCAGTCCTCCAGCGTGCCGCGGCAGGACGGACTCGAGGCCATCACCTTGCCCCGGCAATACGGGATCCCGGCGGCATCGAGCAGATCGGCGGCGCGCGTGCCGAGCTCGGCGTACCAGGGATCGTCGGCGGCATTGCCGGCATGGACGATCGCGTTGTCCTGGTCGGCGGAGAGCAGGCTTTCGCCGCGCCCGGCGGAGCCCAGCACGAGAAAGCACCAGGGCGCAGGTGCGGGTCCGGGCCCGTCTTGCACCATCGCCGCCTCGGCGAGCGCGGCGGCGCGGGCGCTGATGTCGCACAGCACCGCGCTCACCACGCCGGCCAGGTCGAGGACCGGCGCCTTCTCCACGAGCAGCGCGCCGGCCAGCTTGGGGAGGCGCGCATGCACCCTGGCCATCGCCGGTCCGTCCTGCGCCTCGGCGATCTCGTCGCCGAGGACGAGGGCGGTGCCCGCGCGCTGGCGCAGCAGGGCCCGCGCACTCACGACGCCGACCAGCTTCCCTCCCGGCATGTCGGTCACCGCCAGATGACGGATGCCGAGCCGATCCATCCGGGCGATCGCGGTGAAGACGAACGAGTCGGCAGGGAGCGAGACGACCGGGCTCGACATGCGGTCGCCGACGGGGCTGTCCAGCGCGGCGGCGCCGTCACCGGCGATGGCGGTCAGCACGTCGCGTTCGGTGAGAATGCCGGCCGGCCGGCCGGCCGCGTCCGGGATCAGCAGCGAGCCGATCGCGCGGGTACGCATCGTGGTCACCGCCTCAGCGATCGTGGCGTCCGCCGAGATCGTCACCGCCGGCCCGCTCATCACATCCGCGACGCGGTGGCGATAGGGAAAGCTGTCGATCCGTTCCAGCGCCGCCCGGTCCATGGCTACCACCCCGCCGCCCGCTGCTGGGCGACGATCTTTCGCGGCCGCTCGGCGAACGCCAGCGCCTCGCCCAGCCGCAGCACCCCCGCCTCGGCGAGCAGCGGCAGCAGCCGGACATATACCTCCGCCGTGACCAGCGCGTCGCCGAGCGCAGTATGGCGTCCCTGCACCGACACGCCGAGCCGTTCGGCCACCGCCTCGAGGGAAAGATCGTCCGTCTCGTCGAACAGCGCCCCGGCGAGCCGCATGGTGCAGAGCGCCGGCGGTGAGCTCCACGCCCCGGCGGCGCGCGTCGCCTCGCCTTCCAGCATCTTGAGATCGAAGCCGATGCAATGCCCGACCGCAACAGCGCCATCGAGAAAATCGGCCACATCGGCCAGGATGTGAGCGAACGGGGGCGCGCCGGCCACCATGGCGTCCGAGATGCCGTGCACCGCGGTCGAGCGCGCCGGGATCGGCCGTCCCGGATTGACCAGCCGGTCGAGGGTGATGTGGCGGAAGATCCGCGGGCCGTGCAGGCGGACGGCGCCGACCGAGACGACGCGATCGGCCGCCACGTCGAGCCCGGTCGTCTCGGTGTCGATCACCACCACCGGCAGCTCGCCGAGCGGCGTGTCCGGGCTCACCGGCCCGGCCGGCGGCGGCTGCTCGTGCAGGCGCAGGTCATGGCGCAGGCCGGCCGCGACCTGCGCATCGCCGCCGGGGAGCGAGATCAGGATGCCGCCCGGCTCGAGCAGCTCGACGATGCGCGCCTCCAGAGGCTCGCCGAGCACGGTCTGGAGCGTCGTGGCGAGCGGCCGGCCCGTCGCGCGCGCCTGCGCTGCCGCATGGGTGAGCTCGGTGCGGTGGAACAGGTCGTAGACGCTGGTCCCGGGGGCGATCCGCTCCTCCCCGAGCCGCGCCAGTGCCGCCCCGTTGGCCAGGCTCACGAGCCCTGTCTCGGTCACCACGACGAGGCCTTCGGCAGCCGCCGCCACGACGGCTGCGAGGCGCTCGTCCGGGGCGCTGCGGCGCAGCCGCTGCGCCTCGACCAGCCGGGCGGCGGCGTGGCCGAGCCGGCCGATCTCGTCCACGGCAGGCGTCTGCCAGCGGGCCGGCGGCGGCGCGTCATGCGACGCCGCGATGACGAGGTCTCCGCGCAGCCGCTCGAGCCGGCCGACATGCTCGCGCAGCCGCAGCGCGAGCAGCCAAAGGCAAAGCGCCCCGCCGGCCGCCGCCGCCACGATGGCGGCTAGCATGGTCGATCCGGCTCCTGCCGCGACCGCATTGACCAGCGCCAGCCCGGCCAGGGCCGCCATGGCCGTGCCGGCGCAGACGAGCGAGACGAGAACAGCGCGGTATAGTCCGGGGGCCATGCAGGGCCTTCCTACCCCGTCGCCCGGCGACCGGCGGCGGTCGTACCGGGCTCCGGACCTTGTATCCTGCCGGATCGGGCGGGTGCAATGCGCCGTTGCCGTCGCGCCGAGGCGCGATCCGCGCTAATGTCGGGCAACGGCTCCGGGCGGGAGAGCCGGGGGACGCAGGAGGGAACGGCTGCACGGCGGCGATCCAGAGCGGACAGGGTCCGGCGCGAAATCCGTGCTCGTCGTCGACGACGAGCCGAATATCGTCCTGTCCCTGGAGTTCCTGATGGAGCAGGCGGGTTTCGACGTCCGGGTGGCGCGCGACGGCGAGCAGGCTCTCAGCGCCATGCGCGAGAAGCGCCCCGACCTGGTGCTGCTCGACGTGATGATCCCGCGCGGCGACGGCTACGGAGTCTGCAAGGCGGTGCGCGCGAACCCGGCCTGGCGCGACGTGCGCATCATCATGCTGACCGCCAAGGGCCGCGAGTCGGAGCGCGAGAAGGGGATCGCGCTCGGCGCCGACGACTACATCACCAAGCCGTTCTCGAATCGGGAGGTGGTCGAGCGGGTCAAGGAGCTGCTCGGCACGCCCCCGGACTGACCCATGCGACCCGGCAGCACCGGCGACCGCACGCTCGCCCTGTTCTTCCTCGGGCTCGCCGCCTTCACGCCGCCGATCCTCGCGATCTTCAGCGTGGCCGAGAGCTGGTTCGGCATTCCGGTGCTCTACCTCTACGTCTTCTGCGCCTGGGCGGGCCTCGTCCTGCTGATGGGGCTCTCCACGGCACGGGGCGGCAGGCGCGCGATCCGCCGGCCGGCGCCGGCCCAGACCGAGCCGTCCACGCCACCGGAGGAGCGGTAGCTGTCCATGGCATGGATCAGCGCGCCGCCCTCACCCACTCCCGGTGAGGGCGTGTCGCCGACGCACGGGATGAGGCACTAGCATGCTCCACGGCGTGCTGATCCTCGTCGTTTCCTTCCTCTATCTCTGGCTGCTCTTCGCCATCGCCTATTTCGGCGACCGCCGGGCGGACATGGGGCGCAGCCTGATCGCCAACCCGTACGTCTACTCCCTGTCGATCGCCGTCTACTGCACCTCCTGGACGTTCTACGGCAGCGTCGGCCGCGCCGCCCATGCCGGGCTCGACTTCGTCACCATCTATCTGGGGCCGACCCTGGCCTTCGTGCTGTGGTGGTGGGTGATCGGCAAGATCATCCGGATCAGCAAGGTCCACCGGCTGACCACGATCGCCGACTTCGTCTCGTCGCGCTACGGCAAGAGCCCGCTGCTGTCGGGCCTCGTCACCGTGATCGCCGTCGTCGCGGTCACGCCCTACATCTCGCTGCAGCTCAAGGCGGTGTCGCAGAGCTTCGCGGTGCTGCTGCACTACCCGGATCTCGCCGCGATCGACCGGGCTCCGGTGCCGGTGATCGGCGACACGGCGCTTCTGGTCGCCCTGGTGCTCGCCGCCTTCTCGATTCTCTTCGGCACGCGCCACATCGACGCCAGCGAGCACCACGAAGGCATGGTGCTGGCGATCGCCTTCGAATCCCTGGTGAAGCTCGTCGCGTTCCTGATCGTCGGGCTCTACGTGACCTTCGGCCTCTACGACGGCTTCGGCGACCTGTTCGGCCGTGCGGCGGCCCGGCCCGAACTCGCGGGGCTGCTCGTGATCGACGGGGCCGGCGCGTACATCCAGTGGACCACGCTCATCCTGCTGTCCATGTCGGCCGCCATCTGCCTGCCGCGCCAGTTCCAGGTGACGGTCGTCGAGAACGTGAACGAGGCCCATCTCAGGAAGGCGGTGTGGCTGTTCCCGCTCTACCTCCTCCTCATCAACGTCTTCGTGCTGCCGATCGCCTTCGCCGGGCGGATGCAGTTCGCCGACGGCACGGTCGATCCGGACACTTTCGTCCTCACCCTTCCCATGGCCGGCGGAGCAGACGGGATCGCGCTCTTCGCCTTCATCGGCGGGCTGTCCGCAGCCACGGGCATGGTGATCGTGGCGACGATCGCGCTCAGCACCATGGTCTGCAACGACCTGGTCATGCCGATTCTGCTGCGGCTGAAGCGCCTGCAGCTCACCCGGCGCAGCGACCTCACGCAGCTCCTGCTCGGGATCCGGCGCGGCGCCATTCTCGGCATCCTGCTGCTCGGCTACATCTATTTCCGCTATATCGGCGAGTCCTACACGCTGGTGTCGATCGGCCTCATCTCCTTCGCCGCGGCCGCCCAGTTCGTGCCGGCGATCATCGGCGGCATCCTGTGGAAGGGCGCCACGCGGCGCGGCGCGCTGATCGGGCTCGGCGCGGGATTCGTCGTATGGGCCTATACGCTGCTGCTGCCCTCCTTCGCGCAGTCGGGCTGGCTCGACCGCAGCTTCGTCGACGACGGGCCGTTCGGGATCGCCCTGCTGAAGCCCTATGCCTTCCTGGGGCTGGACGGGCTCGACCACATCTCCCATGCGATGATCTGGAGCTGGCTCGTGAACATCGGCGCCTGCGTCGGGGTGTCGCTGTTCAGCCGGCAGTCGGCGCTCGAGCGGATCCAGGCGGCGCTCTTCGTCGACGTGTTCCGCCATTCCTCCGGCCCCGCGGGCACCCGGTTCCGCCGCGGAACCGCGACGATGCGGGACCTCTACGAGCTGGTCACCCGCTTCGTCGGCAAGCCCGGCGCGGATCGCGCGTTCTCGGCCTATGCGCGCCGCCACGGCATCAACCTGGCGAAGCAGGCGCAGGCGGACGCCGAGCTGATCGCCATCGCCGAGCGCCTGCTGGCCGGCGCGATCGGCGCCGCCTCGGCCCGGGTCATGATGGATTCCGTGGTGAAGGGCGAGGTGGTGCGCATCGACGAGGTGCTGAAGATCCTCGACGAGGCGTCGCAGGTCATCGAGTACAGCCACAGGCTGGAGCAGAAATCGGCCGAGCTCGAGCGGACCACGGCGGAGCTGCGCGCCGCCAACGAGCGGCTCAAGGAGCTCGACCGGCTGAAGGACGACTTCCTGTCGATCGTCAGCCACGAGCTGCGCACCCCGCTCACCTCGATCCGCTCCTTCGCCGAGATCCTGACGGCGAACCCGGAGCTGGCGCCGGAGCGGCGTACCGAGTTTCTCGGCATCGTCACGCGCGAGAGCGAGCGGCTGACGCGCCTCATCAACCAGATCCTGGATCTCGCCAAGCTCGAGGCGGGACGGATGGAATGGCGCATGGGCGAGGTCGACGCCGCCGGGGCGATCGAGGAGGCGGTGGCGGCGACGCGCGCCCTGTTCGCCGAGCGCGGCATCGCCCTCGAAATCGCGCCGCGCAGCAGCCTGCCGCCGGTCTTCGCCGACCGCGACAGGCTGATCCAGGTGCTGCTCAACCTGTTGTCCAATGCGGTGAAGTTCTGCGAGCCGCAGAGCGGGCGCGTCGCGCTGTCGGTCGCCGTCGCCGGGGCTGAGCTGCGCGTCGCCGTCAGCGCCAACGGGCCCGGCATTCCGCCGGACGAGCGCGTCAAGGTGTTCGAGCGCTTCCACCAGCTGCACGCGCCGGAGGCGACACAGGGGACCGGCCTCGGCCTCGCCATCTCGCGGCAGATCGTCGAGCATTTCGGCGGCCGGATCTGGGTGGAGAGCGCCGCGGGGGGCGGGGCGCGCTTCGTGTTCTCCGTCCCGCTCGCGCCCGGGTCGAGCGCGGCGGCCGCGGCGAAATAGCGGCGATCCGTCAACCCGCGGCGCGCCGGCGCGCCACCAGGTCGCGCGCCAGGGCCGCGGGGTCCGTGACCGCCTCCCCGAGCTTGCCGTGGAAGCCCACCATGCCGAAGCGGACGGCGTTCACCATCATCTCGCGGTCGTGGCCGCGCAGCGACTTGTGGATCGGCAGCAGCTCGTAGACCCGCTTTCCGGCGGTGCGCGCCGTGTCGGCCGGCCCGTGCGGCGGGCCGAGCTGCACGCGGGCGATGCGCGTCGGCATCTCGGCGATGAGGTCGTCCCAGCCGGCGCGCTGCTCCGGCGGGACTTCGTCATAGCCGCGCAGGATCTCCTCGTAGAGACCGGCGAGGGCGGCCCCGAGCTCGGCTTCCGCATCCCCGGCATGCGGCCGGAGGATTCCTTCGACGACCACTACCTGATCGGCCAGCACCACCGCCATGGCGCCCCAGCGGCAGACGTCGAGCGCTTCGCGGAAGGCCTGCTCCTCGAACAGCTTCTGCCAGAGCAGCCCGGCGCGCGCCCGGCAGTATTCGACCGTGGATTTCTGGGCGAGGAAGGCCGATTCGGATGCGAGAAACCGCCGCAGCCCCTCGGCATCGACGATCCGAGGGGGGCCACCCAACAGCCCGGAGAGCAACCTGAACACCACGGCGACCGCCCTGTCCTTCCCGGAGCCTAGCACGAGCGGCGGCGCGGGGGGGCTACAGAACGGCGACCGTGCCTGGGAGCCGACGGTTCTCGTCGACGGTGACGACGGCCCGCACCGGCGGCAACGCCCGCTCGGCGCAGGCCGGCCGCTCGCACAGGCGGCAGGTCGTGCCGATCGGCACCGAGGCCGCCTCGCTGTCGAGGTCGAGACCGTCGGCATAGGCGAGCTCGCCCGCAAGGGCGGCCTCGCAGCCGAGCTCCACGGCCACGAGGCGGCGCCTGTGGGCGGCGCCCCAGCCGGGGCGCTCGACGGTGCGGGCGATCGAGACATAGGCCGTACCGTCCAGCATGCGCGAATGCTGGACGCGCAGCACGCCGGGCGTCAGGAAGGCGGCATGGGCATTCCAGAGCGGGCAGACGCCGCTGTAGCGCGCGATGCGCAGCGGCGCCGCGCTGAAGCGGGCCGAGACATGCCCGGCGAGGTCGAGCGCGACGTAATAGAACGGCACTCCCTTTTCGCCCTCGCGCTGCAGCGTGACGAGCCGGCGGCAGACCTGCTCGAACTCCACGCCGAAGCGAAGCGCCAGCCGGTCGGCGTCGTGGCGCAGCTCGCGCGCGGCGGCGCGGAACGGCGCGTAGGGCATCAGCATGGCGAGCGCCGCATAGTCGGCGAGGGCGATCCGGGCGAGGCTCCGCGCCTCCGGCGTCGACAGCCTCGCCTCGGCGAGGACGTCGTCGAAGGCGGACCCGCCCTCGAGGAGCGCCAGGACGTGGGCAAGCTCCGCCCCGCGCTGCGCCGGCGTCAGCACTTCGGCGACGGCGAGCGAGCGCGTCGCCGGGTCGAAGACGCGCAGCGCGCCGTCGGCGGGCGGATGGGGCATCAGCCGCAGCTGCAGCCCGTGGGACCGCTCGAGAAAGGCGGATAGCCGGTCCAGCGCCGTGCCGGAGCCGAGATCCGCCGCCGCCCGCAGCCGGTCGGCAAGAGCCTCCACCTCCGGGACATGGTTCATCCGCTCCTGGAGGAAGTCGGCGACCTCGTCCGCCGCGGGCCGCGCCCCGCCGATCCCCCCGGCGGCAGGCGGCCCGGCAGCAAGGACGCGGTCGACCGCCGCGAGGAGGCGCTGCGCCTCGTCCAGGATGATGGCGAGGAAGCGCTGCCGCTGCTGCGGATCGAGACCGGGATTGTCGTGCACGATTTCCGAGAAGGACCGGATCGAGGTCAGGATCGTCCGGAACTCGTGGTCGATGCCGGCGAGAAACTCGCTGTCGCGCAGCCGCTCCGCCAGCGAGCCCACCTCGTCGCGCAGCCGGCGATACGCCCGGAAGAGGGCGATCACGCCACGGGCGATCTCGAGCGAGGCGGCGGCGAGCTCGCGCAGCTCGGCGGGGTCCGGGCGGGCGCCGCCCGCAGGATCGGCGAGCACGGGATCGGCGAAAGCCTCGGCGAGCTCGGCGGCGAGCTGGGCCTCCTCGTCGCCGGCGAAGCGGTTGAGATCGACGGCGAAGACTTCGCCGAGGCGCAGCAGCAGCTTGACGGTCAGCGGGCGCTGATCGTGCTCGATGAGGTTGAGATAGCTCGGCGACAGGCCGAGGCGCTCGGCCATCTGCACCTGGGTGAGGCCCATGTCCCGGCGCAGCCGCCGCAGCCGGCCGCCCGCCGCCGATCGATCCGCCCGTCGCGCCATTTTCCGCTTTTACAGGTTTACGCAATCGCAATGAGATATGTTTACATAAAAGCTGTTTGATTACAATAGGTTATTGACAGGATTCGGAGATCGACGGAATCTTCACAAGCGCCGTCCACTGCCGATCGAGTCGGGCCAGCGTGGCGGAGCCAACAAGAAAAAGATCGCTGCGCGCCGCCATCTCGTTCATCGCGGCGGGGTCCGACAGTCCGACGGTTCAGGGAGGTCCAAAGCGATGTCCAATGGCTTGACGCCACAGCGGGCTCAGGAGCACTGGCAGCGTACGCGCGGCCTGATGTGGCTGACGCTCGCCATCTGGTTCTTCTTCAGCTTCGTCATCCACTTCTTCGCCACGGCGCTCAACGAGATCGTGATCATCGGCTTCCCCCTGGGCTTCTACATGGCCGCGCAAGGGTCGCTGATCGCCTTCGTCATCCTCATCTTCTGGTTCGCGTCGAAGCAGAACCGGATCGACGAGGAGTACGGCGTGCACGAAGACTGAGCCGGGGGAGGACGTCATGGCACAACCCGCCAAGGGCGATTTCATCGCCAATCTCGGCAAGATCTACGGGATCTACACCGGGGGCTTCGTCGGCTTCGTCGTGCTCCTCGCCATTCTCGAGCAGCTCGGCGTGCCGAACCAGATCATCGGCTATCTCTTCGTCTTCCTGACGATCGGCGTCTACGCGCTGATCGGCATCCTGTCCCGCACGGCACAGGTTTCGGAGTACTACGTGGCCGGCCGCAGGGTCCCGGCGTTCTACAACGGCATGGCCACGGGCTCCGACTGGATGAGCGCGGCCTCGTTCATCGGCATGGCCGGCACGCTCTACCTGGCCGGGTATGGCGGGCTCGCCTTCGTGCTCGGCTGGACCGGCGGCTACGTGCTCGTCGCCGTGCTGCTCGCGCCCTATCTGCGCAAGTTCGGCCAGTTCACCGTGCCCGAC
>DAIMFL010000042.1:14928-21708 GCA_036724615.1 Alphaproteobacteria bacterium
TGGGCGCCCGCTACGGCGGCAACCTGGCCCGCTTCTGCGGCATCGTGGTGCTGATCTCCGCGTCCTTCACCTACGTGGTGGCGCAGATCTTCGGCGGCGGCATCATCGCCTCCCGCTTCCTCGGCATCTCGTTCGAGATCGCGGTGTTCGTCGGCCTCGCCGGCATTCTCGTCTGCTCGATGCTGGGCGGCATGCGGGCGGTGACCTGGACCCAGGTGGCCCAGTACATCATCCTCATCATCGCCTATCTGATCCCGGTCGTCCTGCTGTCCGCGAGCGTCACCGGGGTTCCGATCCCGCAGCTCATGTACGGCCAGGCGCTGCAGCGGATCACCGAGCTCGAGGCCGAGCTCGGGGTGGTGAAGAACCATATCGCACCGTTCGTCGGCGCCGACGGCGCCTACAGCTTCAGCGAGATGGTGAACTTCTTCGCGCTGATCTTCTGCCTGATGGTCGGCACGGCGGCGCTGCCCCATATCCTGATGCGCTACTTCACCACGCCCAGCGTGCGTGAAGCCCGCAAGTCGGTGGGGTGGAGCCTGTTCTTCATCTTCCTGCTGTACTTCACCGCGCCGGCCTATGCCGCCTTCGCCAAGCTGGAGGTCTACCAGAACGTGATCGGGCTGCCGGTCACGGATCTTCCCGCCTGGGTCCAGTCCTGGGGCGAGATCGGCCTGGTCGGCACCTGCGACCGGCTGGACGCGGCGACCCGCTTCGCCATGTGCGCCGGCGTCACCGGCAACAACGACGGCATCCTGCAGCTGGCGGAGTTCAAGATCCACACCGACGCCATCGTGCTGGCGACGCCGGAGATCGCCGGACTGCCCTACGTGATCGCCGGCCTGGTGGCCGCCGGCGGTCTGGCCGCCGCGCTGTCCACGGCGGACGGGCTCCTGCTCGCCATCGCAAACGCGCTCAGCCACGACATCTATTACCGGATGATCGATCACACGGCGGACGCCAAGCGCCGTCTGATCGTCGCCCGGGTGCTTCTGGTGGCGGTGGCGATCGTCGCCGCCTATGTGGCCAGCCAGAAGCCCAGCACCATCCTGGCGATGGTCGCCTGGGCGTTCTCCATCGCGGCCTCGGGGCTGTTCCCGGCGCTGGTGATGGGAATCTGGTGGAAGCGCACCACGGCCACAGGCGCGATCCTCGGCATGATCGCCGGATACGGCATCTGCCTGTTCTACCTGATCGGCACGCAGTGGTTCGAGATGCCGCTCTGGTTCGGAATCAAGAACATTTCCTGCGGCCTGTTCGGCATCCCGGTGGCGTTCCTGGTGACCTGGCTGGTCAGCCTGGTGACCCCGGCACCGTCCAGGGAGATGCAGGACTTCATCGACTCGATCCGGGTACCGCGCGGTGGCGTGGCTCACCTGGCCGGAGCCGCGGTCAAGGAGTAGTCGAAGCCTGACGTTCGGGGGTGCGGGGCCGTCGCCCTGCACCCCCGTTTCTTTTGTCTTTCCGCCGCCCCCCTGCTAACGCTCCGTCATGTTCGAGACGCCCTTCTGGCAGCACTGGTACTTCCATCTGCCGAACTACCTGCTCGCCGTTCTGCTCTACACGCTGCTCGGGCGATTCATCCTCGGCTTCTTCCTGCCGCCGGACTCGGGCAACTACATCTGGCGGTTCTTCCGCCGGCTGACCGACCCGGTTCTGGCCGCCACCGCCTTGGTCACGCCACGCTTCATCGGCCCTGTCCTGCTGCCGCTGGTCGGGGCGTTCTGGCTGGGCGTGCTGCGCATCGCGCTGCTGATCGCCTTCCTGGCGGCCGGGATGGCGCCCCAGCTCTCCGGGACGGCGGCGCCATGAGCCCGCGCGACCTCTTCCTGGGGCTTTCGCTTCTCTGCATCTTCAACGGCTTCCTGTCGCCGGTGCTGCCGCTCGTCTTCCACCTGGCGCCGATCTGGATCCCGGACTTCGTGCCGCTCACCCAGAACACGGTGCTGTTCGTGAGCTCGCTCGCCATCTCCTTCGGCACGCTGTTTCTCTCCGGCGTGCCGGCCGCCCTGTTCGAGCGGCTCACCGGACGGCAGGAGACGGACCGGACCGCCATGCTGGTCTGGCTGGCCGGCGCGCTCGTTCTGTCGCTGCCGGGGCTTGCCGGACTCGTCTGAACCGTCGATCTTGCCGCCCGGTCGCAACCGAAGCGAAGGAGGCATGCGCATGAGCATCGAGCGGCTGCTCGGTAACAATCGGGCCTGGGCCGCGGCGAAGACCCGGGCCGATCCGGACTTCTTCCCGCGGCTGTCGCGCCAGCAGGCGCCGGAATATCTGTGGATCGGCTGCGCCGACAGCCGGGTGCCGGCCAACGAGATCGTGAATCTCGACCCGGGCGAGCTGTTCGTCCATCGCAACGTCGCCAATCTGGTGATCCCGTCCGACCTCAACTGCCTGTCGGTCCTGCAATACGCGATCGAGGTGCTGCGCGTGCGGCATGTGATCGTGGTCGGGCATTACGGCTGCGGCGGCGTGCGCACCGCCATGCAGAACCTGCAGTTCGGCCTGATCGACAACTGGCTACGGCCGATCAAGGACCTCTACGAGGAGCATCGGGACAGGCTGGAGACGATCGACGATCCCGAGCGCCGGCTGGACGCGCTCTGCGAAATCAACGTGCGCGCGCAGGTCAGGAGCGTGACCCGGACGACGATCGTCCAGAACGCCTGGCACCGAGGACAGGAACTGGAGGTGCATGGCTGGGTTTATGGTATCGGCGACGGGCTGGCGCGCGACCTGGATGTCACCGCCTGCGGCCCGGACTGCCTGTCGGCGATCCATCGCATGGCGCGGCCGGACGGGGTGTGACTCCGCGGCGTCCGCCCATGAGCGGCCCCAAGGCCGATCACGCGATCGTCACCGGCGGGCCGACGCCGGCGCATTATGATCGAAGGAGCCTGGCGGAAGCGGAAGGGCGATGCGATGGACGATCTGCGGGCGATGGCGGTGCTTTCCGTGCGGCGGGGCTGCGGTTTCGCGGCGCTCGCCATCGTCACCGTGATGTTCGGGCTGGCCGACCAGCCGCTGCTGTCGTTCCGCAGCGGCGCCCTCCTCACCACCCTCGCGGCGGCGGTCCTGTTCTGGAAGGCCTATGATGCGCCGCGGCGCAACTACCGCCACACAGAGCTGTGGATCATGCTGGAGCGCCCGCCGCATTTGCCGGAGCGGCACGCCGGCCGCCTGGTGAACGGCATCCTCCAGGACGTCTATTTCCGCCACGCCGAGGGGGCGGCGGCGATCGCCTGCTCGCTCTGGCTGTTCACCATCGCCCTGCAGCTTCTCGGCTGACTGCGGCGCCTCAGTCCCCGTCGAGATCCAGCGCGTCGAGGATCATGTCGGACGCGCGGTCGACCAGCAGCACCCGGTCTTCCACCAGCACGAGCTCGTAATTCGACAGCCGCGCCGGCAGGGCCCGGGCAAGGTCCTTCGGCAGCCCGCGCCTGGCCACGCCCTGCGGCAGGGTGCGGTTCCGCACGAGCTGCTTCTCGAGTCCCGGCGGCAGGGTCTTCTTGCGGGCGGCGTTCGGATGGCTGCCGAAGTATTCGCGGAGAATCCGCCGCTCGACCTCGGTGATCACCGCCTCGACGAGGCTCTGCTCCTCCTCCTCCGGCACGGGACGCCGGACCGGCGGCGGCCCGTCGCCCCGCCCGCCCCGTCCTTCGGCCACCTGCTGCCAGCCGGCGCGGCGGCTGTCCAGGCCGGGGCTGCCGAGCCCC
Source organism: Alphaproteobacteria bacterium (assembly GCA_036724615.1). GTDB lineage: Bacteria > Pseudomonadota > Alphaproteobacteria > Dongiales > Dongiaceae > DAIMFL01. Next base: position 18,645 of record DAIMFL010000042.1, read on the forward strand.
GGATCGTTCGGCGTCGCGCCCGCCAGCATCACCGCGAAGACCAGGTCCAGCATCGTGCCCTCCTCTGTCGCCTGGGTGACGCTCCAACGTGGCAGGGCAGCGCTGAACCCGCCGTGAAGCCGGCGTTCATCGGCGGTTCAGCCGCAGGTCACCGCAATGCCACGGCCCGTGCGGGAACCCCGGAGGCATGGCGGAAACGCCGGAGCGGGGCGCCGGCTCCATCAACGGCCCGGGCAGCAGCGGCGGTTCAGGGGCAGGGCGCCTCGCGCATGACCCGGCGCGTCGAGGCGGGGTACTTGTCCAGGAGCGCGACCGGCCTGACCGGGCGGGGCACCAGCCGGCCGCCGCAATTGGGACAGATGCCGTGCAGCCGCTCCTCGGCGCAGACGGCGCAGTAGGTGCATTCGAAGGAGCAGATCCGCGCCTGGTCGGAATCCGGCGGCAGATCCGTGTCGCAGCATTCGCAGTTCGGCCGCATCTCCAGCATGGCAGACCTCCGGATTCGCTCTGTCGCGAAAGGATAGGCCGGGCTCCGGCCCCGCGCTATCCTGCGGCGCACGGGACGGTGTGGAGGAGAAGGTGGTCGGCGAGGAGGAGATCGCGGCGTTCGGCCGCGACGGGGCGGTCTGCCTGCGCGGCGTGTTCGGCGACTGGTGGACAGCATCGCGGCCGGGATCGAGCGGAACCTGGCCGAGCCCGGCCCCTACGCCTCGGAGAACTTCCGGCAGGGCGACACGGGGCGCTTCTTCGACGACTACTGCAACTGGCAGCGCATCCCGGAGATCCGCCGCTTCGTGACGGAGTCGCCGGCCGCCGAGATCGCCGCGCGGGTGATGCGGTCGCGCAGGGCGCAGCTCTTCCATGATCACGTGCTGGTGAAGGAACCCGGCACCTCCAAGGCGACGCCCTGGCACCAGGACATGCCCTACTACTTCGTCGACGGGAGCCAGACCGTGAGCTTCTGGATCCCGGTCGACCCGGTGAGCGACGCGACGCTGCGGGTCATCGCCGGCTCGCATCTGTGGGACAAGCTGGTCCTTCCGGTGCGCTGGCTCGACGATTCGAGCTTCTACCCGGATCCCGAGGCCTATCTGCCGGTCCCCGACCCGGACGCCGAGCCCGGACGATACCGCGTGCTCGAATGGGCGATGGAGCCGGGCGACGCCGTGCTGTTCGACTATCGCGCGGTGCACGGCGCCCGGGCCAACCTGGCGGAGCGGCGGCGGCGCGCCCTGTCGGTCCGCTGGGTCGGCGACGACGCGCGCTACGTCACCCGCCCGGGGCGCACCTCCCCGCCTTTCCCGGGCCACGGCATGCGGGACGGCGACCGGCTCCGGGAGGACTGGTTTCCGGTGGTGTGGAGCGACGGCGCCGCCGATTGAGCGCGGCGGCGCCGGTCGGTCACGCCGGGGTCTTCGCTCGGGCAGCCTCCAGGCGGTCCAGCCTGGTTTCGCGGCCGACCTTTTCCACGTTCTGCGCCTTGTCGTAGCTTTCCATCAATGCCCGATAGGGCGGCACGATGTAGTCGACCATGACCCCCGCGAACTCCATCGCATCGGGCCGGTTCCATGTGCTCATCACCTCGGCGAGGACGGCATAGGTGTCGATCGGCATCGCGCCGGCCTGGACGACGCGGGCGAGGGTGATGTCGGTCGCCATCTTGCTCCAGTTGCCGGAGGCGTCGACGATGGTGAAGACCTTGTAACCGGCGGCCAGGGCGCTGAGCGTTGGGAACGACATGCACACGCTCGTGAGCATGCCGGCGATGAGGAGCGTCTTGCGCTTGGTCTCCTCGATGGCCTGCACCCAGGCCGGGTTGTCCCAGGCGTTGATCTGGCCGGTTCGCGGAATGTAGACCGCGTCGGGATTGTACTGGTGAATCTCCGGGATCAGCGGACCGTTCGGACCGTCCGGGACCGAAGCGGTGGTGAAGGTCGGGATCCCGGCGAGACGGGCCACCTTCGCGAGCGCGCAGACATGTGAGCGCAGGACAGGCTGCTCGATATCCCGCACGAGCTGGAACAGACCGCTCTGATGATCGATCAGCAGCAGGACGGCATCGTCCGGATCGATCATCCACTCGTTCTTATCAACGGCTTTCTTGTCGTACATGACACGTTCTCCGTTGCTCAGGCTTCGACCTTACGCAGGGGAGTCTAGAAAACGGCCGGCGCGAAAATCAGCCATGGCCTGGCTGATTTCCTCACGCGTGTTCATGACGAACGGGCCGTAGCCCACGACCGGCTCGTCGATCGGCCGCCCGCTCATCACGAGAAAGGTCGAGTCCTCGCGCGCTTCGATGGCGATGCGCTCGCCCGCGCGCTCGAACAGCGCCAGCTCGGCCGCGCCGGCTGCCTCGCTGCCGTTGATCAGGATTTCTCCCCCCAGGACCAGCAGCAGCGTGGTGAAACCATCGGAAAGCTTCAGCTCTGTCCTGCGGCCCGCCATGAGGCGCAGATCCCACAGGTCGACCGGCGTGAAGGTCCGCGCCGGGCCTGTCGTATCGCCATACGTTCCGGCGATGATCCGCGCGATGCTGCCATCGCCGTCGAGCTTCACCGCAGGAATCATGCTGTCGAGGATCTGCTGATAGCGCGGCGCGGACATCTTGTCCTTGGCGGGCAGGTTGACCCAGAGCTGTACCATCTGAAGAACCCCGCCCGTCTCGGTGAAGGCGCGGCCGTGCATCTCCTCGTGCAGGATTCCTCTTGCTGCGGTCATCCACTGGACGTCGCCGGGGCCGATGCGGCCCTGATTGCCGGCGGTGTCCCGGTGCTCGACCTCGCCCTGATAGACGATGGTCACGGTCTCGAACCCGCGATGCGGGTGCTGCTCCACGCCGCGCGGCCTCGACGACGGCGGAAAATCGGCCGGGCCGCATAGTCGAGCAGCAGGAACGGGCTGATATCGGATCCGTGCGTGTTGTAGGAGAACATGGTCCGCACCGGGAACCCGTCTCCGACCCAATGAGCCTCGGCCGCACGGTAGAGTCTCGAGACTCTTTTCATGGTCTGGTCCCTCCTTTCATGCCGCTGCCGTAATGTCCTGCCGAAAGATCCATTTG
>DAIMFL010000042.1:21718-22843 GCA_036724615.1 Alphaproteobacteria bacterium
CGGTTCAACGGCAACTTAAGCCTGTACACTCGATCGGCAAGTACGGTCCTTCAGGATACCGTGAGACAGCGCATGACAAAGATAGACGTCTCTTGCCCGGTCGAGGTGACGCTCGGGGTCATTGCGGGCCGATGGAAGGTCATGATCATCCACCAGCTGCTGGACGGCACCAAGCGGTTCAACCAGCTTCAGCGGGAGCTTTCCGGCATCACGCACCGGACCTTGACAAAGCAGCTGCGCGAAATGGAGGACGCCGGTCTGGTCGAGCGCCGGGACTACAAGGAGATACCGCCTCGCGTCGAATACCGTCTCTCTCCCTTGGGCATGACAGTCAAGGACATTCTCTGGGCCATGCATGTCTGGGCGGAGGAGCACGGCCACGAGATCCCGCGCAGCCCGTCATCCGGCCGCTCGACCGAGTAGACGGCCTCCGTCCGGGGCAACCCTGTCCCGGACGACACGTTTCATCCGGACGCGTCCGATGCGAGGGAGGATGAAGATGGCTGGACCGAACGGCCCGCTGCGTTGTGCGACGGCGGCCTGCGCAAGGATCGGTTCCCGGTGTTCGACCTGACCACCCGGCTCATCGAGAAATCGGGCTATCTCGGCATCATGCTGCTGATGTTCGCCGAGAACCTGTTTCCGCCGATCCCGTCCGAGCTCATCATGCCGCTCGCCGGCTTTGCCGCGGCACGGGGCGACCTCAACGTCGCGCTGGTGATCGCGTCCGGCACGGCCGGCTCGCTCGCCGGCGCGCTCCTCTGGTACTGCATCGGCCGGTGGATCGGCTGCGAGCGGCTGCGCCGCTGGGCGGCGCGGCACGGGCGCTGGTTCACCATCGGGCCGGGCGAGGTGGACGAGGCGCGCGCCTGGTTCGACCGGCACGGCGGCAAGGCGGTGTTCTTCGGCCGGCTGATCCCGGCGATCCGCACGCTGATCTCCGTCCCGGCGGGGCTGGCGGAGATGCCGGTCGGTCGGCTCCTCCTCTACTCCGCCCTCGGCACCGCGATCTGGTCGAGCGCCCTGGCGCTCGCCGGCTACCTGCTCGAGGACCAGTACCAGGCGGTCTCCGCCTATGTGAACCCGGTCTCCAACGTGGTGATCGGGCTGATCGCCGCCTATTAC
>DAIMFL010000043.1:0-11612 GCA_036724615.1 Alphaproteobacteria bacterium
GCTCCTCGGCCCGGTTGTAGTCGCGCGCCGCGTGAGCCTGCTGCGCCTCGGCCTGCTGCAGCCGGGCCGCAGCCCGGGCGAGCTCCGCCTCGTAAGGCGCAGGATCGATCTCGAACAGCACGTCGCCCTGCTGGACCTCCGCGCCTTCGACGAAGTCCCGCTTCAGCAGGATGCCGCCCACCTGGGCGCGCACCTCCACCTCGCGCGAGGCGACCACCCGCGCGGCGTATTCGAAGGCCAGCGGGACCTCGTCGGCCCGCAGCTCGACCACCGTGACGGCGGGAGGCGGGGGCGCCGCTCCGGGAGCGGACTGCGCCAGAGCCTGTAGGTGAGGGGCGCCGGCGAGAGACGCCGCGAGCATGCAGACGCGTGCCGTGCGCCACCAGACCTCGTGCAGCGGCCAGGCCCGCCTCGCTGTCACCGCCCAGCCTCCTGCCTCGATTGTGATGGCTCCTCGGCCACCGATCTTAGGCGATCCGGCGGCTCCAAGAAACCTCACGAAAACCGGCGCAGCTCCGATTCTGTCCGGACTATCCGGAGCGGACGGTCCGCACGGCAGCGTCGCGTTCGAACAGGTAGAGCAGGATCCTGAGCGCCTTGCCGCGCGGGCCGGCGAGCTCGGGATCGCGTTCGAGGATGAGCCGCGCATCGTCCCTGGCGGCCGCCAGCAGCTCGGCATGGACCGAAAGATCGGCGAGGCGGAACTGCGGCATCCCGCTTTGGCGCGTGCCGAGGAGCTCGCCGGCGCCGCGCAGCCTGAGGTCCTCCTCGGCGATGCGGAAGCCGTCATCGGTCTCGCGCAGGATGCCGAGCCGCGCCTTCGCGGTCTCGCCGAGCGGCGCCTGATAGAGCAGGAGACAGGTGGACCGCCCGGTCCCGCGACCGACCCGCCCGCGCAGCTGATGCAGCTGGGCGAGGCCGAAGCGCTCGGCATGCTCGATCACCATGATCGTCGCCTCGGGCACGTCGACGCCGACCTCGATCACGGTCGTCGCCACCAGGATACGGGTGCGGCCCGCCGCGAAGGCGGCCATGGCGGCATCCTTCTCGGGTCCCTTCATGCGGCCGTGCACCAGTCCCACTTGCTCGCCGAACAGCTGGGTGAGATAGGCGTGACGTTCGGCCGCCGCCGCCAGATCCACCGCCTCCGAGTCCTCGACCAGCGGGCAGACCCAATAGACCCGCGCCCCGTCCTTGACCGCGCGGCCGACCGCGGCGACCACCTCGTCCAGCCGCTCCAGCGGCACGGTGCGCGTGTCGATCGGCTGGCGCCCGGCCGGCTTCTCGGTGAGGCGCGACACGTCCAGATCGCCATACACCGCAAGCATCAGCGTCCGCGGGATCGGCGTCGCCGTCATCACCAGCACGTCGACGCCGCGCCCCTTGCCCTGCAGCCCCAGACGCTGGTGCACGCCGAAGCGATGCTGCTCGTCGATGACGGCGAGGGCCAGATCGGCGAAGCGCACATCCTCTTCGAGCAGGGCATGGGTCCCGACCGCCAGCGGGATCTCGCCGGAGGCCAGCCCTTCGAGGGTCGCGTCCCGCGCCTTCCCCTTGTCGCGGCCGGTCAACAGGGCGAGGCGGATGCCGGCGGCCTCGGCCAGCGGCGCGATGGTGGCATGATGCTGGCGCGCCAGGATCTCCGTCGGCGCGAGGAGCGCGGCCTGGGCCCCGGCCTCGACGGCGATCAGCATGGCGAGGAGGGCGACCACGGTCTTGCCGCTGCCCACGTCGCCCTGGAGCAGCCGGATCATGCGTTGCGGCGCAGCCATGTCGGCGGCGATCTCCCGGACCGCCTGCGCTTGCGAGCCGGTGAGGTCGAAGGGCAGGGCGGCGAGCGCCTTCTTCCGGAGCCGGCCGTCGCCGGCCGTCTGCCGGCCGGCCAAGTGGCGCTGCTGCGCCCGCACCAGGGCCACGGCGAGCTGGCTGGCGAGCAGCTCGTCATAGGCGAGGCGCCGGCGCACCGCCGTGGTCGGCAGCAGGTCGGCGGCGCTCTCCGGCCGGTGGACGGATTCCAGGGCCGCGTGCCAGGACGGCAGACCCTGTGTCCTCTGGAAGGCCGGGTCGAGCCATTCCGGCAGATCGCCGGCCTTGGCGAGCGCCGCCCGCACCGCCTTGGCGACCACTTTCGGGGTGAGCCCGGCCGTCATGGGATAGATCGGCTCGACCGCCCTCAGCCGGTCGATCTCCTCGACCCGGACGATATGGTCGGGATGGGTCATCTGCAGCTCCGCCCCGAAGCGGTCCACCTGGCCGCTCACCACCCGCGTCTCGCCGACCGGCAGGACCTTGGTCAGGTAGTCCGGGCGGGCATGGAAGAACACCAGATGGAGGAAGCCGGTCTCGTCCCGGCAGCGCACCTTGTAGGGCTGTCGCGGCGTGGGCGGCGGAAGATGGGCGTCCACGGTGACGGTCAGCGTCACCACCTGGCCCGGCGGGGCCGCGGCCACCTTGGGCGCGAAGCGGCGGTCGATGATGCCGCTCGGCAGATGCCAGAGCAGCGAGACCATGTGCGGCCCGGCCAGGCGCTCGAACAGCCTGGCGAAACGGGGCCCTACGCCGGGCAGCGAGGTGACCGGGGCGAAGAGCGGGAACAGGATCTCGGGGCGCACGGTCTCGGGAACGGACGGATGGCGGAACGGGGGCGGTCTGGGCGCTGACAGCGGACCGAGTCGGCTATATATCATCCTACCCGCGCGAGGCCCTTCGGACGACCACGACCCGCATGACCCCTCCGGAAACCACCGAGCAGCGCCGCAAGAGGCTGCGCTTCCGCAGCTGGCATCGCGGGACGCGCGAGATGGACCTGATCCTCGGCCGCTTCGCCGACGCGCACATAGCGGCCATGAGCGCCGAGCAGCTTGACCGCTATGCCGCCCTGCTGGAAAACAGCGACCCCGACATCTACGAGTGGCTGGTCGGGCGGGCCGTCCCGCCGGCCGCGGCGGATACGGACGTGCTGGAGCTTCTCCGCCGGTTCAAGGTTCACGAAGCAACATCTTGAGTTCGCATCACCTTCTTCCCGAGGCCCCGGGCCGCACCCTGATCGCCGGCGTGCCCGGCGGCTATGACGCGCCGGTCCTGGCCAGGCTTGCGCGCAGCCGCCCCGCGGGAGCGCCGGTGGCCCTCCTTCACGTGGCGCTCGACGACGCCCGGATGGCGCAGCTCGCGGCCGGGCTCGCGTTCTTCGCGCCCGAGCTCGAGGTGCAGACCTTCCCGGCCTGGGACTGCCTGCCCTATGACCGGGTGTCGCCCCATCGCGACATCGTGGCCCAGCGGATCGACACGCTGACCCGGCTGCGCGCGCCGACGGAGGAGGGTCGGCAACGTCTCGTGCTCACCACCGTCGCGGCCTTCCTGCAGCGCGTGCCGGCCCGGGCGAGCTTCGAGGGCACGGTGCTGGAGCTCTCGACCGGGCTCGCCATCGCCCAGGAGAAGCTGGTCGCCTTCCTGGAGGGGAACGGCTATCTGCGCGCGGAGACGGTCGGCGAATCGGGCGAGTATGCGGTCAGGGGCGGCATCGTCGACCTGTTTCCGCCGGGGGTCGACTCGCCGCTGCGCGTCGACTTCTTCGGCGACGAGATCGAGCAGATCCGCAGCTTCGACCCGCTGTCCCAGCGGAGCACGGAAACGGTCGGCCGCTTCGCCATCAAGCCGGTGAGCGAGCTTCGCCTCGACGCCGCCGCCATCGAGCGGTTCCGCAGCGGCTATCGCGGGCGCTTCGGGGCCGCCAGCAGCGACGACCCGCTCTACGAGGCGGTGAGCGCCGGGCGGCTCTATCCCGGCATGGAGCACTGGCTGCCGCTCTTCGAGGAGCGGCTGGAGACGCTGCTCGACTATGTGCCGGGGGCCTTCGTCACCCTGGACCACCAGGCCGAGGAGGCGCGCGACGTCCGGCTGGAGACCATCGACGACTTCCACCGCGCCCGTGCCGACCTGCAGCGGGCGGAGGAGGCCGGCGGAGCGCCGTACCGGCCGCTGCCGCCCGACGCGCTCTACCTGACGGCGTCGGACTGGGACGACCTTCTGGACGGCCGGCGGGTGGGGGTGTTCTCGCCCTTCGTCCTGCCGGAGGGCATGCTGAACGCGATCGACGCGGGCGGACGGCCCGGGCGCGATTTCGGCGACGTGCGGGCGCAGCCCGACGTCAGCCTCTACGACGCCGTGCGCGAGCATGCCGACACGCTGCGCCGGACCGGGCATCGCGTCATCCTGGCCTTCTACAGCCCCGGCAGCCTCGACCGGCTGACGAGCGTGCTCCGGGATCACGGGCTGCAGCCCATGGCGACGGTCGGGAGCTTCGGCGAGGCCGAAGCCCTGCCGCGGGACAGCGTCGCAGCCGTCGTGCTGGGCCTCGATCGCGGCTTCGTCGCCCAGGGCCTCGCCGTCATCGGCGAGCAGGACATACTGGGCGACCGCCTGGCGCGGCCGGCCAAGGCCAAGCGGAAGCCCGAGCAGCTCCTCGCCGAGCTCGCCAACTATGCCGAGGGCGACTACGTCGTGCATGCCGATCACGGGATCGGGCGGTATGACGGGCTCGAGACCCTGACCGTCAACGGCGCGGCCCATGACTGCCTGCGGCTGATCTACGACGGCGGCGACAAGCTCTTCGTGCCGGTCGAGAACATCGACGTGGTGTCGCGCTACGGCTCGGCCGATACCCTCGCGCAGCTGGACCGGCTGGGCGGCGCCGCCTGGCAGGCGCGCAAGGCCCGGGTCAAGCAGCGCATCCGCGAGATCGCCGCCCAGCTCATCGCCACGGCGGCGAAGCGCATGATCCGGCCGGGCGAGTCGATGATCCCGCCCGAAGGTCTCTATGACGAGTTCTGCGCCCGCTTCCCCTATGCCGAGACGGACGACCAGCTGCGCGCCATCGAGGACGTGATGTCCGACCTTGCCTCGGGCAAGCCGATGGACCGGCTGGTCTGCGGCGACGTCGGCTTCGGCAAGACGGAGGTGGCGCTGCGCGCGGCCTTCGTCGCCGCGATGTCGGGGCACCAGGTCGCGGTGGTGACCCCGACCACGCTGCTCTGCCGCCAGCATTTCCGGACCTTCACCGAGCGCTTCCAGGGCCTGCCCGTGCGCATCGCGCAGCTGTCGCGCCTCGTCACCGGCAAGGCGGCGGCCGAGGTGAAGCAGGGCGTGAAGGACGGCAGGATCGACATCGTCATCGGCACGCATGCGCTGCTGTCGAAGTCGATCGAGTTCCAGAATCTCGGTCTCATGATCGTGGACGAGGAGCAGCATTTCGGCGTCGCCCAGAAGGAGCGGCTGAAGGAGCTGCGCGCGGCGGTCCACGTGCTCACCCTGACGGCGACGCCGATTCCGCGCACGCTGCAGCTCGCGCTGTCGGGGGTACGGGAGATGAGCCTGATCGCCACCCCGCCGGTCGACCGGCTGGCGGTGCGCACCTTCATCCTGCCCTACGACCCGGTGATCGTGCGCGAGGCGATCATGCGCGAGCACTTCCGCGGCGGGCAGATCTTCTATGTCTGCCCGCGCATCGAGGATCTCGACAAGGTCGCCGAACGGGTCAGGAAGCTGGTGCCGGAGATCAAGGCCGTCGTCGCGCATGGCCGGATGTCGGCGACCCAGCTGGAGAAGGCGATGACCGCCTTCTACGACCGGCAATACGATCTTCTGCTCTCCACCAACATCGTGGAATCGGGCATCGACATCCCGACCGCCAACACGATGATCATCCATCGGGCGGAGATGTTCGGGCTGGCGCAGCTCTATCAGCTGCGCGGGCGGATCGGCCGGTCGAAGCTGCGCGGCTACGCCTATCTCACGCTGCCGCCGAACCGGGTGCTGTCCGAGACGGCGCAGAAGCGCCTCGACGTGATGCAGACCCTCGACACGCTGGGGGCGGGGTTCACCCTGGCGAGCCACGATCTCGACATCCGCGGCGCCGGCAATCTGCTCGGCGAGGAGCAGTCCGGCCATGTCCGCGAGGTCGGCATCGAGCTCTACCAGCACATGCTGGAGGAGGCGGTGAACGAGGCCAGGGGCGCCGCGGCGGCCGAGCGCGCGGCGGCCGCCGCGGAATGGACGCCGCAGATCAATATCGGCACCTCGGTGCTGATCCCGGAAGGCTATGTCGCCGATCTGGGCGTTCGGCTCGGCCTCTATCGCCGCATCGCGGGGCTGGTGGATGCCGCCGAGATCGAGGCCTTCGCGGCGGAGATGGTCGACCGTTTCGGTCCGCTGCCGGTCGAGGTGGAGAACCTGCTCCAGATCATCGCGATCAAGCGGCTGTGCCGGGAGGCCGGGGTGGAGAAGGTGGATGCCGGGCCGAAGGGGGCCGTGTTCGCCTTCCACCAGAACCGCTTCGCGCGGCCGGAGAAGCTGGTCGAGTTCATCAACCGGAAGCGCGACGCGATCACGCTGAAGCCCGACCAGCGCGTCGTCTACCGCGACGACTGGACCACGCCGAAGGCGCGCATCGTCGGCGTGCGCAAGCTCATGGAGCAGATCGCCAGGCTGGCGGCCTGAGCGAGCGCGCTCGCGGTGGCGATCAGGCGGCCAGGATGTACTCGATCTCCTGGCCGCGGCGTTGCAGCAGCCCTTTGATCCAGATGCCGGCGTCGTCGTACCAGAAGCTGCCGGCGACGATCGGGGAGATGAGCTGATAGATCCGGGCGGGGTGCTGCTGGCCGAGGGCGAAGGCATAGCCGGTGCCGTCCAGCGACGCGACCAGGTCGACCAGCGTGCCGGCCGTCGCGTCGATGATCTGCCGCTCCCGGCAGACCTGCTCCGACCAGGCCGAGTTCGACGTCAGCACATTGCCCGGCGTCTCGAAGGCGCCGTTCGGTCCCTGCATACGGAAGTAGTCACCGGCTGCGGCGCCGGTGACATTCGAGACATCGCCGTCGTCGTCGGTCCGGCTTTCCAGGCTGGCCAGGCGCCCGCCGCGCCAGGTTTCGCGGCTCGTATGCCGGTACGTGATCTCGCCGAACCAGCCGAGGTCGATCAGAAAGTCGATGTCGACGATGACGTCCCAGTCGCCGGGGCGGCCGCTCGGCACGATGGAGAATGCGTGAGTTCCGATCGCATCCCCTTTCCAGAAGACCTTGAATTTCCGTGCGATGGGGCGATCGGGCGCGGTCAGAGGAGCGGCCGCAAGCGGTTTCGCCACCGGCACGGCCGCGGATGCCGCCAGTCCGAGCAGACCGGTCGTGAACTGCCGTCGGTCAAGGGAGATCGCGGACCGCATCTGGCACCGCCTCCGTTCGACGAAAGCTCGAACGAGCAGTGTGACTCGCATCGGCGCGCGCGTCACCACCCGATTGCCGGGAGCGGCGCCGTCGCGTGAACCAATCCGGGGCCGGCCCGTTCACATTCGCGGGATCGCGGAGGGGATGTCCGGGGATGACGCCGCTACAGACAATCCTGATCGTTGCAGGAGGCCTGCTCGTTCTCGCCACGTTCCTGCCGCTGATCCGGCGCGGCGAGTGGTGGTTTCGTCTCTGGGACTTCCCGCGCTCGCAGATCGCGCTGCTGCTGGCGCTCGTGCTCGCGGCGGGATTGGTGGCGCTGGAGGCGTCGCGGCCGTGGCATCTCGCCGTCCTGATCGTCTTCGCTGCCGCGCTCGGCTGGCAGCTGCGGCGCATCTTTCCGTACACGCCGCTCTCGCCGACACAGGTGAAGCGCATCCGGAGCTGCGATCCGGGATCGCGCCTGCGCCTGCTCACGGCCAACGTGCTGATGGAGAACCGGCGGGCGAACGATTTTCTGGGGCTCATCCGACGCGCCGACCCCGATCTGGTGCTCGTCCTCGAAGGCGATGACTGGTGGGACGCGCAGCTCGCGGCGCTCGACGTCGACTACCCCTTCTCCCTGAAGCATCCGACCGACGACACCTACGGCATGCACTTCTTCTCCCGGCTCGAGCTCGACGCGCCGGAGATCCGCTTTCTCGTCGAGGAGCGTGCGCCCTCGGTGCGCACCCGCGTCCGGCTGCGCTCAGGGCAGTGGATCGACTTCTACGGCGTGCATCCGACCCCGCCCACCCCGGGCCAGCACGCCCATGAGCGCGACGCCGAGCTGCTGCTCGTGGGCAAGGAGGCCAAGGCCGCGGGCCGGCCGGCCGTCGTGGCGGGCGATCTCAACGACGTGGCGTGGTCGCACACCACCCGCCTGTTCCAGCGGATCAGCGGCCTGCTCGACCCGCGCATCGGCCGCGGGCTCTACGGCACCTTCCATGCCCGCTATCCCGGCTTCCGCTGGCCGCTCGACCACATCTTTCACGACCAGTCCTTCCTGCTCGTGGAGCTGCGCCGGCTGGGCTACATCGGATCCGATCATTTCCCGGTGCTGATCGAGCTGTGCCACCACCCGCCCGCAGCCGCGGTCCACGACGCGCCGGCGTCCGACAGCGGCGACCGGCAGGAGGCGGCGGACAAGATCGGGGAGGGGCAGGAGAGGGCGGCGCGTTCGTGACGCCCCGCCGCGCTCCGCCGCACCGCGGCTTCAGCTGAGGACGGCGGCGCCCTCGCGCATCTCGATGACCGCCGGGCGGTCGGCGGCGAAGGCGGCGCCGACCGCCGCCTGGAAGGCCGCCAGGCTGTCCGGCTTCGCCGTGAGGCAGCCGAAGCCGCGGGCGACCGTCAGGTAGTCCGGGTTGAGCTGGTTCACGCCGATCGTCGGAATCCCGCGGGCCTTCATGCCGTCGCGGATCTGCGCCAGGCTGTCGTTGTTCCAGAGCACGATGGCGAGCGGCAGCTTGTTCTCGACCGCCGTCGCCAGCTCCTGCATCGTGAACAGGAAGCCGCCGTCGCCGACCATGACCACGGTCGGCCGCTTCGGGGCCGCGAGCTGCCCGCCGATCGCGGCCGGTAGGGCAAAGCCGAGCGTCCCGTAGCCGACCGGGAAGAACCAGGTCTTCGGCGCGAAGCAGGGATAGAAGGCGTAGCCCGTATAGGCGAGCTGCGTCATGTCGGTGAATACCATGCCATCGTCCGGCACGGCACGGCGCAGCGCATCGAGCACGCGGACATGCTTCCGCTCGAGCGGGGTGAGCTTGTCGCGCTCGGCCTTGCGCGGCGCGGCGATCTCGCCCGTGCCGCGGAAGCCGTCGGCGCGGGCGTTGCCGAGGCCGGCGAGCATCGCGGCCAGCGTTTCCTTCGCGTCGGCCTGGATCGCGACGGCGGGATCGTAGTCGCGGGTCAGCGTCAGCGGATCGATATCGACCCGGATGAGCGCCCCGCCGAGCTCCAGCCTGTCGTCGAGCCAGACGTCCGGCTCGGCCAGCTCGGTGCCGACGGCGAGCACCAGGTCGGCAGACTTGACGAAAGCCTGGGTGGCGGGACGGTCGAGCGTCACTTCGAGCGCCAGCTCGTGGCTGTCCGGGATGACGCCCTTGGCGGCGATGGTGGGAAGCACGGCCGCGCCGGTCGCCTCGGCCAGCCGCACCAGCTCGGCGGCAGCGCCGATGCTGCCGCCGCCCGCGATGATCAGCGGCCGCCTGGCCCCCTTGAGCAGCTTCACCGCGTCCGCCACCGCCAGCGGGTCGGGCATCGCCCGCCGGCCGGTCGCCCGCCGGCGCGGGCGCGTCCCGTCGGGGGTTTTCAGCACGTCGAGCGGAATGGAGATATGGCAGGGGCGGGGGCGTTCGGTCTCGAACAGGGTGAAGGCGCGGGCGACCAGCTCGTGCACCTGGTCCGCATTCTGGGCGATGGCCGAGAAGGCCGTGAGCGGCTCGGTGACGCGCGCCTGGTCGCGGATCTCGTGCAGCCGGCCGCGGCCCATGCCGAGATCGTTCGTCGCCGCGACGCTCGAGATCACCAGCATGGGCTGGGAATCGGAATAGGCCTGGCCGATCGGCGTCGCCGCGTTGGTGACGCCCGGCCCCGAGATCAGCAGGCAGACGCCGGGTCGGCCGGACACCCTGGCATAGCCGTCGGCCATGAAGCCGGCGCCCTGCTCGTGCCGCACGCCGATATGGCGGATTCCGGCGCCCTCGATGCCGCGATAGGCCTCGAGCGTATGGACGCCCGGCATGCCGAACACCGTATCCACCCCGTAAGCGCGCAGCAGGTACATGAGCTGCGTGCCGCAGGAAACCATCGTCGTCATTCTGTCACCACTCGTCGTGCGTTGAGGTGTTATACGCCCTTGGCCTGGGCCAGGCCGGTGTAGAGCGAGCCGTACTCGTCGACCACCACCATGAACCAGGGGTCGAGCGGCTTCACGAAATCGCGCTCCGCCTGCGTCCAGGCCGGCATGATCCAGGGCTTCCCCGCCGCCTTGGCGGCGGCGGCGACCCGCTTCAGATCCGCCTTGTCGGCATCGCCGTTCTTGTAGGCGCCGCGGCCGCGGCTGAGCGACAGGTCGCTCGGCCCCATGAACAGGCCATCGACCGTGGGAAGGGCCAGGATCTTCTCCACGTCCTCGAGCGCGGCGGCCGATTCGATCATCGGGAAGCAGCGCGTGCGGGCGTTCTCGCCGTCGTAATACGCCTGCCCAGCGCCGCCATAGCCGGACGTGCGCGTGCCGGCGAAGCTTCTGACGCCCAGCGGCGGGAACTTCGCCGCGGCGGTGACCGCCTTCGCGTGCTCGACATCGCCGATATGCGGGATGATCACCCCGTGGCAGCCCATGTCCAGCGCCTGCTGGATCGGCACCGCATCGGGGCCCAGCACCTTGGCATAGACCTCGAGCCCCATGGCGCGGATCAGCGCCACCAGCTTGTCGGTCGCGTCGAGCTCGAACAGGCCGTGCTCGATGTCGAGGACGAAGCGGCGATAGCCGAGATCGCGCGCGATCTCGACGAAGGCGTGATGCGGCGTCGACAGCCAGACGGCGAGCTTCTCCATGTCGGTCCTGTCCTGCTGATCAGCCATGGGACGCCGCGTCCTTCCGGCCGCGCTCCGCGATCATCCCCTCGATGTCGACCAGATCCTGGAGCTTCGCGCCCGCGCGCAGCTTCTCCAGCCAGCCGCCTTCGTCCGCCTGGTCGGCCAGCGCCACGTCGACCAGCCCGGCGAGCTCGGCCGGGGGCACGACCAGCACGCCGCACTCGTCCGCCAGCACGGCGTCGCCGGGATTGACCGCCACGCCGCCGCAGGCGATCGGAATGTTGAACCCGCCGCCGAGGTTGAGGAGCTTGGTGGTGATCGGCGACACGCCGCGCGCCCAGGTCGGCACGTCCTGCTTCCGGACCTCCGCCGGGTCGGTGACCGGGCCGTCGAGGATCACGCCGGCCAGGCCGCGCAGCTTGGCGACCGCGGCCATGAACCCGCCCCAGCAGGCATGGCGGCTGTCGCCGGCGCGATCGATGACCAGCACGTCGCCGGGCCGCACCCGGTCCATCGCGTGATAGAGCAGGGTGGAGTCCGGTCCGGGGATCGAAACGGTCACCGCCGTGCCGGCGATGCGCCGGCCTTCGATCAGCGGCCGAAGCGCGATATCGGCAAAGCGGTCGTGCAGGTAATGCCCGACGGTCGCCGTCTCCACGTCGCGCAGCCGCGCCAGAACATCGTTCGGCAGCTGCGGCGGCATATCCTGAATGCGGTAGGACCTGATACTCATTCGTTCCTCTGATGTCGTGGTGAGGTGCGGCCGGCAGTCGGTGCGGCAGTCCCCTCCCCCTACCCCCTCCCGCAAGGGGA
>DAIMFL010000043.1:11622-22776 GCA_036724615.1 Alphaproteobacteria bacterium
TTCTCCCTCCCCCTCGACGGGGGAGGGTCGGGGAGGGGGTGGCCGCGTCTCCGCAGTTTCCGGTCATTCCACCAGCGCGCGGATGTCGGCGGTGCGGCAGCAGAGCGTGCGGGTCTCGCCGACGCGCGCGGCCGATGCGCCCGACGCGCCGACATTCTGCACCCGGACCACCAGCGTCGCGCCGTCAGCCAGCTGGACCGCGTAGCGGCGGTCGGTGCCGATATAGACCTCCTCCGTGATGCGGCCCTCCAGGCAGAGCTCGCCCTCGCTGCCGCCCGTCTGGCCGGGCGGCAGCAGCCGCAGCGCCTCCGGCCGGACGGCGAGCGTGATCTGCTGGCCCGCCGAGACCGGCGGTCCGGCGGGGGCGACGGCGAACTGCATGCCGGCAGCCTCGACGGTCAGCCTCACGCCGTTGGCCGCGCGCACCTTGCCGTCCAGGAAGTTCATCTCCCCGATGAAATCGGCGCCGAACCGCGTGGTCGGCCGCTCGTAGATGCCGACCG
This sequence comes from Alphaproteobacteria bacterium, assembly GCA_036724615.1. Classification (GTDB taxonomy): domain Bacteria; phylum Pseudomonadota; class Alphaproteobacteria; order Dongiales; family Dongiaceae; genus DAIMFL01. The sequence continues at coordinate 12,126 of DAIMFL010000043.1, forward strand.
GATCGTCGACCTGGAGGACGCGGCCCTTGTGCATGACCGCAATGCGGTCGGACATGGTGAGCGCTTCCTCCTGGTCATGGGTCACGAAGACGAAGGTGATGCCGAGCCGCCGCTGCATCTGCTTGAGCTCGGTCTGCATCTCCTTGCGCAGCTTCAGGTCGAGCGCGCCCAGCGGTTCGTCGAGCAGCAGCACGGCCGGGCGGTTGACCAGGGCGCGGGCGAGCGCCACGCGCTGCTGCTGGCCGCCCGAGAGCTCCGACGGGCGCCGGCCGGCCATGGCCTCCATCCGCACCAGCCGGAGCGCCTCCTCGACCCGCCGGCTGCGCTCGGGCTTCGGCACCCGCTTCACCGACAGGCCGAAGCCGACGTTCTCGGCCACCGTCAGATGGGGGAAGAGGGCGTAGCTCTGGAAGACGGTGTTGACCGGCCGGAGATGGGCCGGCACGTCGGACACGCGCTGGCCCTGGAGCAGGATCTCGCCGCTGGAGGGCAGCTCGAAGCCGGCGATCAGCCGGAGCGTCGTCGTCTTGCCGCAGCCGGACGGCCCCAGAAGGGTGAAGAACTCGCCCGCCCGGATCGTCAGGTCGATGTTCGACACGGCGTTGACTTCGGCGGAATGGCGCGCGCCGAAGGTCTTCGACACGTTCTTCAGCTCGACGGCGGATTCGGTCATGGGAAGGATCGTTCGTTGCGGCAGGAAGGAAGCGGGGAGGCGCCGAAGGGGCGCGCCTCCCCGCCGGTCGTCATTCGGCGGCCTTCACCTTCGTCCAGCCGTCCTGGTAGTGCTTCATCGCGTCGCCGAGGTCGAGGATGAAATCGGCGTTGGCGAGCAGCTCGTCCGGCGGATACACGGCGGTGTTCTCGACCAGCTCCTTCGGCAGCAGCTCCTTGGACTTCGCGACGGTATTCGCCGTCTGGGTGAGTTCGGTCGTCTTGGCCGCCACCTCGGGACGCAGCAGGTAGTTCAGGAACTGGTAGGCGGCATCGACGTTCTGCGCGCCCTTCGCGATCGAGTAGCCATCCACCCACATCGTGCCGCCCTCCTCGGGCAGGACGTAGCGGACGTTCGGGTTGTCGACCGTGACCTGGAGCACGCTGCCGCTCCAGGCCTCGGCGAGGCAGGCCTCGCCGGAGGCGAGCAGGTCGCCGAAATTGGTGCTGTTGTAGCCGCCCAGGATCTTCTTCTGCTCGATCAGGCTTTCCGTCGCCTTGGCGATCTCGTCGGGATTGGTGGTGTTGGCGTCGAAGCCGTTCACCTGCAGCCCGGCGATGTAGGCCGCCAGCATGTTGTCGAGCATGTAGATGCGGCCGGCATAGCGCTCGTCCCACAGCGCCTTCCAGCTGGTGACCGGCTCGGTCACGCATTCGGCGTTGTAGGCGAGCCCGGTGGTGCCCCACACATAGGGCACGCTGTACTTGTTGCCCGGGTCGTAGGAGATGTTCTGGAAGACCTCGCTCAGATTGCCGCGATTCGTGAGCTTGCCGTGGTCGAGCTCCTCGATCAGGCCCTTCTTCGCCAGGATCTGCACCGCGTATTGCGAGGGATTGACGATGTCGTAGCCGGCGGCCCCCGCCTCGAGCTTGGCGATCAGCGATTCGTTGCTGTCGAACGTGTCGAGCGTGACGTCGATGCCGGTCTCCTCTGCGAAGTCCTCGACCACCTCCTCCGGCAGCTCGCCGGACCAGGCGTAGATGTTGAGCGAGTCCGCCATGGCGCCGGCGGCGCCGAGCGTGGCCGTGCCGGCCGCCACCACTGCGCCGACGGCGAGTGCCGTAGCCAAGTTCAGGATCGATTTTCTGTCACTGCGCATTCCCGTGTCTCCCTGTGGTTTGCTGTGAACGGACGAACAGAGCCTGTGTGGGCCGCGACCTGCCCCGGACCCGCTACCGCCTGACGATCAGGCGGAGATGGCGGGCGAGCACCGCCACGACCACGACGACATTGACCAGCACCATGAGCGCGCCGAGCGCGTTGATCTCCGGCGTGATCCCGAGCTTCAGCATGGAGTAGATCTGGATCGGCAGCGGCGTCGTGCCGACGCCGGACGTGAACACCGACATCACGAAGTTGTCGAAGGACAGTGTCGCGGCCAGCAGGAACGCCGTGAAGATCGCCGGCATCAGCAGCGGCAGGGTGACCCGCAGGAACACCTGGAGCTCGTTGGCGCCGAGATCGGCCGCGGCCTCCTCGAGCCTGCGGTCCAATGCCGAGGCCGCTGCGCGCACGATCAGCATGGTATAGGGGATCGAGACCAGCACGTGGCCGGTGATCAGCGTGAAATAGCCGAGGGTGATCCCGCCGACCACCATCAGCACCAGGAAGGCGACCGCGATCACGATCTCCGGCAGCACCAGCGGCGCCATCATCAGCGTCGACAGCGCGTCGCGGCCGGTGAAGCGGTGCCGCACGATGGCGAGCGCGGCCAGCGTGCCGATCGCGGTGCTGATCGCCGCCGAGGCCGCGGCGACGATGAGGCTCACCCGGAGCGAGCGGCCGATCCCGCGGTCGTCGAACACCTCGCGGTACCAGTCGAAGGTGAAGCCGGTCCACACGACGGTGGAGCGCCCCGCATTGAAGGAGTAGGCGATCAGCACGACGATCGGGACGAAGAGAAACAGATAGGCGAGCAGCGTGACGGTCGGGGCGAAGCGGCCGACGACCACCGCTTCGATCCGGGCCTTGAGACGCGACGGCGCCGGGACGGCGGCGGCCTCGCGGGGCAGGACGGTCGTCATGCCCGGACCGCCTCCGCGCGGCGCATCACGCGCATGTAGAGCAGGATCGCCACGGAGGAGAACAGGAGCATGAGGACCGACACGGCGGCGCCGAGCGGAATGTTCCGGAACTCCAGGAAGAGCTGCACGATCAGGTTGCCGATAATGATGCTCTTGCCGCCGCCGAGCAGGACGGGAATGGCGAACACGCCCATGGACGGCACGAAGACGAACAGGCTGGCGGCGATCACGCCGGGCAGGGACAGCGGGAACGTCACCCGCCAGAAGGCCTGCAGCGGGCTCGCCCCCAGGTCGCGCGCGGCTTCCAGCAGCGACCGGTTGATCGGCTGCAGCGCGGCATAGATCGGGAACACCGCCGAGGGCAGGAAGGCGTAGACCAGGCCGACGAGCACGGCGCCATAGGTGCCGAGCATGCGGGCCGGCTCCGCGGTCAGGTCGAAGGCCTGCAAGGTGGCGTTGAGCAGGCCGTTGCGCCCGAGCAGCACGACCCAGGCGGAGATCCGGATCAGGAAGTTGATCCAGAACGGGATCAGCATCAGGACGAGCAGCACCGGCGCGGCGCGGCCGGCGCGGAAGGCGATGTAGTAGGCGACGGGATAGCCGACGAGAAGGCAGAGAATCGTATTGAAGGCCGCAAGCTGCAGCGAGTTCCACAGGATCGGAACGTACAGGGGCTGCAGCAGCTCGACGTAGTTTGCGAACGTGAAGTCCGGCACCACGCCGCCATAGGAATCGCGACCGGCGAAGCTGTAGGCGACGACGATGATCAGAGGCAGCACCAGGAAGACGACCATCAGGATGGTCGCCGGCGACAGCATGATCAGGCTGACGGCGAACTGGCGTTGCCCGCGGGTCATCGAGCGCGCTCCCCGCCATTGGCGGCACCCGCGGAGTCCGCGTGCTCCCGGCCGCGCGGTCCGGCCGAGGCGTTCCGGAACATCTCGGTCGGATCGAAGTCGAGATGCTTGCGCATCGCATCCTCCGCCGCGGTCGGGTCGCCGGCCGCGAGCGCGGCGCGCATCTCGTCATAGGTCGCGATCTCGTCCCGGATCAGCGTGATCGGAACCCGCGAGAGATAGAGCGTGCGGACCGAGAGGCCGAGATGCCGGTTGATGGCGGCGACCAGGTAGGGATTGCCGGTCGCCTGGCTGACGATCCGGTGGAAACGCTCGTCGATGCCGAGATTCCAGTCGAGATCGCGCCGGTCGGCGGCGATCCCGGCGCGAGCCTCCTCGAGCAGCGCGTCGAACTCGGCGAGCTGGTGAGGCCGGATGCGCTCTGCCGCCAGCCGGGCCGCGAAGGCCTCCAGGTGCAGCCGGACCTCGAACACGTTGTAGAGATCGGCCGCCGTGATCTCGGTGACGAAGTACCCGCGGCGCGGCACGCTCTCGAGCAGATCCTCCTGCGCCAAGCGTTGCACCGCCTCCCGGAGCGGCGTCCGGCCGACGCCGAGCCGCTCCATCATCACCGCCTCCTCGATCACCGCGCCGGGGCGCAGCTCGGCACGGATGATGAGCTGCTTCAGGCTCTCATACGCGGCGTCGCTCTGGCGCTGGCTGGAAGCTTCCATCGGGACGGACGTCTTGGATACGACGAATATATTTCTTGTACATGAACAGCCCTGGATGTCAACGACGACCTCGGCAGGACGACCTCGGCAAGGCAGGGGCAGGGCCGCATCGGGGTCGAGCCGGGCCGCACGACGGGCGTGGCGTCAGGGGGCGATGCCGTCCTCGACCGCCGCGATCGCGATCCGGGCGGAAGCAAGCGCGTCCGACAGCGGGTCATGGTGGTGAAGCCGGATGCCCAGGAAGCGGCAGCAATCGGGCAGCCGGGTCGGCCGCAGATTCCAGGCGGCGCGCGCGAGCTGAACGGTGCAGGCGAAGCGGGTCGCGGGCGCGGGCAGCCCGGCCGCGGCGCAGGCGGCATGAAGCACCTTCCGGTCGAAGCGGGCGTTGTGCGCGACCAGGCAGTCCACGCCGTCGATGAAGGCGGCGATCTCCAGCCAGCGCCCTGCGAAGCTCGGGCTCGCCGCCACCATGTCCCAGGTGATGCCGTGGATCCGGGTGAACGGAAACCAGCCATAGGGCGGGCGCCGCGGCGGCCGGATCAGGAGTTTCACCTGATCGACGATGCGGTTCTCGACGACCTTCACCAAGCCGACCGCGCAGGCGCTGTCCGGGCCGGGATCGGCGGTTTCGAAATCGATCGCGACGAAGCTCGCCTTGACGGCCGGCGCCGGCGCGGGCGGCGCGACGATGACGTCCTGGCATGGACCGTCGCCGCTGGACTCCTCCGTCACCGCAGGGCTGCGGTCATTGAGCCGCCGCGCCGGCCTGCATGGCGTCGTCCACGCCGGCGAGGTCGAGGAGCTGCGCCAGCGCCTCGGGCGGCTGCGCACCGGAGAGCGCGAAGCGCCCGTTGAAGATGAAGCAGGGCACGCCGTTGATGCCCTGGCGCCGTGCCAGCCGGTCCTCGGCCAGGGTCGCCTCCGCCTCCGCGCCGCTCGCCAGGAAGCCCTCGGTCTCCGCAGGATCGATGCCCGCCCGCTCCGCGCAGTCGACCAGGACCCGCCGGCTGCCGATATCGGCGCCCCGGAGGAAATAGGCCTGGAACAGCTCCTCCAGCACCTCCGCCTGCCGGCCATGGGCGAGGCCGAGCCGGAGCAGCCGATGGGAATCGAAGGTGTTGGGCGTGCGGTCGATGCGCTCGAAGGCGAAGGCGATGCCTTCGCCTTCCCCCGCGACGCGTACGGCGTCGTAGATCCGGCTCGCCCGCTCGGGGCCGCCGAACTTGACCTCCAGGTACTCGCGCCGCGTCATGCCCTCCGGCGGCATGCCCGGGTTGAGCTGGAAGGCGCGCCACTGGATGGTGAGGGCCTCCGGGCTGCGCATGGCCAAAGCGCGTTCGAGCCGCCGCTTGCCCACGAAGCACCACGGACAGACGGTGTCCGAGTAGATGTCGAGGCGCATGGCGGGGCCTCCTTCGCGAGATCGGGCGGCGCAGGCTTGACGATGATAGGTCGGAAACGGACCATAGCGCAAACCGTGCCACCGGGACGGTGGACAGTGACGGCCGGCGATCGCGCCGGCCCGCAAGGAGCATCATCGATGACAGAACTGGCCGGCACCGCCGCCCGTCCGGATGCCGCCACGCCTCGCCCGGCCGGACATGCCAGCATCTTCGAGCGGGATCTCGAGCGAACCCCTGCCAACTACATGCCGCTCTCGCCGCTCAGCTTCCTGAAGCGTGCGGCGGGCGTGTACCCGGACAAGACCGCGGTCATTCACGGCGAGCGCGACTGGACCTACCGCGCGTTCCGCGAGCGCTGCCAGCGCCTGGCCAGCGCGCTCGTCCGCTGGAACGTCGGGGCGGGCGACACGGTGGCGGTGCTCGTCGGCAACACCCCGCCGATGCTCGAGGCCCATTACGGCGTGCCGATGCTGGGCGCGGTGCTGAACGCGCTCAACGTGCGGCTCGACGCCGGCACGATCGCCTTCATCCTGCAGCACGGCGAGGCGAAGGTCCTGATCGCCGACCGGGAGTTCGGCGAGACCGCGCGCCGCGCGGTCGCCCAGCTCGAGCGGCCGATCCGCGTCGTCGAGATCGACGATCCCGAGGGCGACCATGCCCATGGCGGGCTCGAGTTCGGCGAGATCGAGTACGAGGACTTCCTGGCCGGCGGAGATCCCGACTTCGCCTGGAGCCTGCCGCCGGACGAATGGCAGGCGATCTCGCTCAACTACACGTCGGGCACCACGGGCAACCCCAAGGGCGTGGTCTGCCATCACCGCGGCGCGTATCTCAACGCGCTCGGCGAGGTTATGACGATGGGCCTCACCGCGCGCACCGTCTATCTCTGGACCCTGCCCATGTTCCACTGCAACGGCTGGTGCTTCACCTGGGCGGTGACGGCGGCGGCCGGGACTCATGTCTGCCTGCGGCGGGTAGACCCGGCGCTGATCTATCCCATGATCAGGCGGCACGGCGTCACGCATATGTGCGGCGCGCCGATCGTGCTCAACATGCTGAGCCACGCCCCCGATTCGGTGAAGGTGAGGTTCGACCAGGTGGTCGAGGTGGCGACCGGCGGCGCCGCGCCGCCGACCGCCGTCATCTCGCGGATGGAGGAGAACGGCTTCCGCGTGACCCATCTCTACGGCCTCACGGAAACCTACGGCCCGTCGACCGTCTGCGCCTGGCAGGCCGACTGGGACGCGCTCGATACGGCCGGACGGGCCAGCAAGATGGCGCGGCAGGGCGTCAACTACCCGGTGCTCGAGGACGTCATGGTGGCCGATCCGGACAGCATGCAGCCGGTGCCGTGGGACGGCGAAACGATCGGCGAGCTCATGCTGCGCGGCAATCCGGTGATGAAAGGCTATCTGAAGAATCCGACGGCGACGGCCGAGGCGTTCCGCGGCGGCTGGTATCACACCGGCGATCTCGGCGTGCGCCACCCGGACGGCTATGTCGAGGTCAAGGACCGCTCCAAGGACATCATCATCTCGGGCGGCGAGAACATCTCCAGCCTCGAGGTGGAGGAGGTGCTCTACCGCCATCCGAAGGTGCTGGAGGCGGCGGTGGTGGCCAGGCCCGACGAGAAATGGGGCGAGACGCCCTGCGCCTTCGTGACGCTGAAGCCCGGCGCCGAGGCGGCGAGCGAGGAGCTCGTGGCCTGGTGCCGCGACCACCTGGCCCGGTTCAAGGTGCCGCGCACGGTGGTGTTCGGGCCGCTGCCCAAGACCTCCACCGGCAAGATCCAGAAATTCGCGCTGCGCGAACAGGCGAAGGCGCTCGACCACGGGACGGAGCCCGCAGGGCGGGAAGGGGAGACGACGAATGCCGCAGGCTGACGGTCTCGAGTCCCTCCGCCGCCGCATCGAGGGGCTGGACGACCGCATCGTCGACCTCCTGGCCGAGCGCTTCGCTCTCCTGCACGAGGTGGCGGCCTACAAGCATCCGCGCGGCATCCCGGTCGTCATCCCCGAGCGCATCGACGCGGTGATCGAGCGCGCCGCGGCCAGGGGCCAGCGCCACGGTCTCGATCCCGGCATGTTGCGAGACATCTATCGCCGCCTGGTCGATGAGGCCTGCCGGACGGAAGCGCGCGCCATGGACGAGCTGCCGCGCGGCCTGGCCCCCGCCGCGGCGACCCATGACTGAGCGCTTCGACCTCGCCGGCCAGGCCGCGATCGTCACCGGCGCCTCGAGCGGGCTCGGGCGGCATTTCGCCATCACCCTCGCCCGGGCCGGAGCCAAGGTCGCGCTCTGCGCGCGCCGCGCCGAGCGCATCGCCCAGCTGGCCGAGGAGATCCGCGGGTTCGACGGCCGCGCCATGCCGATCGTCATGGACGTCACGGACCCCGAAAGCGTGCGCGACGGCGTCGCCGCCGCCGAGACGGAGCTCGGGGCCGTCGCCATCCTGGTCAACAATTCCGGAGTCGCCGATGCCGGGGCCGCGTTCCTGGAGCAGGACGAGGCCGACTGGGACCGGGTGATGGACACCAACCTGAAGGGCGCCTGGCGCGTCGGGCGGGAAGTGGCGCTGCACATGACGCGGCTCGGGCATGGCGGCAGCATCATCAATGTCGGATCGATCCTGGGGACGCGCGGCGCGTCCCGCGTGGCAGCCTACGCCGCCTCGAAGGCCGGCCTGCACCAGCTCACCCGCGCCATGGCGGTGGAGCTGGCGCGTCACGGCATACGGGTGAACGCCATCGCGCCGGGCTACATAGAGACCGATCTCAACCGCGACTTCCTGAACAGCCCGGCCGGAGAGTCGATGCTGAAACGGATTCCGCAGCGCCGCTTCGGCCGGGTGGAGGATCTGGAGGGCCCGCTTCTCCTGCTCGCCTCCGACGCCTCGGCCTACATGACCGGCACGGTGATCACCATCGACGGCGGCCAGAGCATCGCCCTGTAGAGCGGCGCGGGCAAAGCTCTGGCGCGAAGGACGCCGCGATCCACGACGCGCCTGGAGCCGGGCGGTCGGCGCCCTCTACTCCACCTCGGAGAAGGTCATCTCCGGCGGCGGCTCGCGCAGCATCCTGGTCAGATAGAGCAGCCAGCCGAACCCGACGATCAGCCATATGGCTCCTGCCGTCAGAGCGTTGACATCCAGATGGGTCAGCAGCCAGACGATGACCGCAAGACCGATCAGCGGCTGGATCACCCACGACACGAAGCCGCGCCGCATATCGCCGCGCTGGCGCAGATACAGGGCGATAACGGAGACGTTCACGAAGGCGAACGCCGTGAATGCACCGAAGTTGATGAACGAGGTGGACGCCGAAACGCTCAGGCCCAGCGCGATCAGGCCCACCGCGCCGGTCAGCAGCAGATTAAACACCGGGGTACGGTATCTCGGCGAGATGTAGGCGAAGACGCGGCTCGGCAGGACGCCGTCGCGGCCCATGGCGAACATCAGCCGCGCGCCCGCCGCCTGGATCGGAATACCCGCCGTGAACTGCGCCACGATCACCGTCGCCAGGAAGATCGCACCGAACAGATCGCCGGCGATCGTCCTCGCGATGTCCAGCGCCGCGCTATCCGGGTTCTCGAACACGCCGCCCGGATGCACCAGCTGAGTCACGTAGGACACGATCACGAAAATGCCGCCCGCGACCAGCGCCGTCAGAATGATCGCACGAGGTATGGTTTTGCGCGGCTCGACGGCCTCCTCGGCGAAGGTACTCACCGCATCGAAACCGATAAAGCTGTAGGCGGTCAGCGCGGCTCCAGCGGATATGGCGGTAATGGTGGAGGCCGCGTTCCAGAACGGCGCCACCGAGAAGATTCCACCGACCCCTTCAGCGCCGATCACGTGTCCCAGCGAGAACAGCATGAAGAACAGCAGCACTAGAATCTGGAACGAGATCAGGATGATATTCACCCGGGTAGCGAGCTTGATACCGAACACGTTCAATGCCGTGGTGAGAACGATGAAGGAAATCAGGAAAATCCAGCCCGGCACCTCCGGAAACTGATTCACGAGATACGCCGTGCCGATAAGCCACACCACCATGGGGAGAAAGAAGTAGTCGAGCAGGATCATCCAGCCCACCATGAATCCGATACGCGGCCCGATCGCCCTGCGCGCATACGTATAAGCGGAGCCCGCGAAAGGAAACTCCCGGGCCATCTTGCCGTAGCTCATGGCCGTGAACAGCATCGCGACCGTGGTGATCAGATACGCCGAGGCGAGCGCTCCGTTGCTCGCTTCGGCGAAGACGCCGAAAGTGGTCAGCACAATGAACGGTGTGACATAGGCCACACCGAAGAGAACCATGGGGAACAGCGTAACTGTGCGTTCCAGGCGCTGCGGCGACTCAGCCATTCTTCTTCTTCTCCCTTGCCAGTGAGTCCCGGGATTGCCAACGTTCGGGCGTCATCGACCCCGCGTACACGGGGAGCTCCAGCGCGGCGTCACTCGCCTTGAATTGCGACCACATCCGATTGAGACCGCAGGTACCATGCTCGCGAACCCGCGTTACCGCATCAAGATCCAGGACGTCCGTCAGCAAGGCCGGAGACTGGTCCGGCGCCTGCACCCTCACTAGTCCCTCGGGATCGACGACGATGCTCTGCCCGGTCCCCTGCGGGGTGGCAGTGTTGACGGCGACGAAATAGACTTGGTTCTGTATCGCTGTCGCCCGGCTCAGCACCAGTTCCTGAGCCCGATCGCAAGTAGACGTGAAGGTCGGACAAACGATGACCTCCGCCCCCATCCACGCCAGTTGCCGTGAAACCTCGGGAAACCAGAGGTCATAGCAGATGCACAGACCGACCCGCCCGACACCGGGGATGTCGAAGACCGAGAACCCATCCCCGGGCGTGAACGGCTCATACGGACGCCAGGGGAAAATCTTCCGATAGGCGCCCACCAGCTCCCCGGCTGGGGAAATGGCGGGCG
>DAIMFL010000044.1:0-927 GCA_036724615.1 Alphaproteobacteria bacterium
GGGGCCCGGCGGCGGCGGCTCCGGCAGGTCGTCCAGGACCAGCTGCCGCTCGGACAGCAGCCGCAATGCGCGCATCTTTCGGTCTTCCCCCTGCCCCCGGCCGCGGCTAGTCCGGCGTGCTGCCGAGAACCAGGCTGACGTTCTGCCCGCCGAAGCCGAAGGAGTTCGACAGGATCGTGCCCACCCGTGCCTGCCGCGCCGCGTTCGGCACCACGTCCAGCGGAATCGCCGGATCGGGAACGTCGTAGTTGATGGTGGGCGGCAGCAGCTGGTGCCGCAGCGTCATCACCGAGAACGCCGCCTCCACCGCGCCGGCGGCGGTGAGGGTATGGCCGATCATCGACTTGTTGGAGCTGATCGGCAGGCGCCCGGCACGCGCGCCGAACACGTTCTGGATGCCGAAGGCCTCCATCTTGTCGTTCTCCGGCGTGCCGGTGCCGTGGGCATTGATGTAGTCCACGTCCTCCGGCGCGACCCCGGCATCGGCCAGCGCGCTCGCCATGCTGCGGATGATCGCCTCGCCGTTGGGGTTGCTGCGCGTGCGGTGGAAGGTGTCGGCCGCCTCGCCGCAGCCGCGCACGAAGCCGAGGATCTCCGCGCCGCGCGCCTCCGCATAGTCGATGTCCTCGAGCACCAGCGCCGCCGCGCCCTCGGCCATGACGAACCCGTCGCGGTTCTTGGAGAACGGCCTGGCGGCCTTCTCGGGCACATCGTTCGACGTCGACAGCGCGGACAGCAGCGAGAAACGGATGAGGGCCTCCATCTGGATCGACCCGTCGGTGCCGACGGAGAGCGCCGCCTTCGCGCCGCGCCGGATCGATTCGACGCCGAGCTGGATCGCCGTCGCCCCAGAGGCACAGGCGGTCGTCAGCGTGATCGGCGAGCCCTGCGTGCCGAACGCCTCGGCGAGACGGTCGGCGAGGGTCC
>DAIMFL010000044.1:937-22323 GCA_036724615.1 Alphaproteobacteria bacterium
AGTCGACATGCAGGTCGCCGCTGTCCTGGGCGGCCGCCTTCAGCAGGTCGTCGTAGCTGCACGCCCCGTCCTGCCGCCACGCGGCGCGGGCCGCCAGCCCACGTCGCTGCGGCCATTCGTGCTCGAGCGGCGGGGCGGCCAGGAACAGCCCGCCGGGGAAGCGGCCGGGCTCGCCGATGCCGCTTTGGGTCACCGCTTCCTGCGCCGCGTCCAGCGCGAGGGCGAGGCTCAGCCGCGGCGCGCACATGGGCGAGACCGGCAGGAAATCCACCGACCCGCCGATCGTCGTCTTGAGCCCCTCGGTCGGAAAGCGGGTCAGGCGGTGAATGCCGGAGTCCCCGGCCGCCAGCCGGCGCCAGTTCGTCTCGCAGCCCTTGCCCAGCGACGTGACCATGCCGATGCCGGTGATGGCGACGGCGCGGTGCGGGAGTCCGTTGCGGCTCATGCCCTGAGGCTAGCCGCCGCGGCCGGCGCTACGCAACCGCTTCGACGAGCGCCAGCCCCTCGCCGCGGCGATGGCCCCAGCAGGAGACGGCGATCCGACGGACTGGGCCGTCGATGGGAGCCTCCAGCGGGTCGCCTTCGGCGAGCGGCGGCATGAGCTCCTGCGCCTTCAGGCCGAGGACGGCGATCGCGAGCGCCGCCGGAAAGGCGGCCTCCATGCCGTGGCCGAGCGCGCCCGCGAGGCCGCGCGCCGCGGAGATCTTCCCTTCGCCCTGCAGCCGCTCGAGAAACGCCCGCTCCTCCGCCGTCACCGGACCCGCGCCGCTCGCCGTCGACAGAACCGGCAGCTTCTCCCCGGCCATCCGGCCCGCCTCCTGCCACTGCCGCTCCGCATTGGCGGTGGCTGCCCCGGCGGCCCGGTCGCAGCGGTCGCTCCAGATCGCGGTCAGCCGGGCGAGCGGCCTGGCGCCGCGGGCTTCCGCATGCGCGCGTGCCTCGATGACGAGGAAGCCCGCCATGCTGCCCAGGCACATGCCGGCGGACGGGCGCTGCCAGAGCGGCCGGAACGGCCCTTCCAGGAGAAGGGCCGCGGGCTGGTAGAGCAGCAGGCTGTCCTTCCGGCAGCCGTTGAAGGCGCCCCCGACCAGGAACAGATCGCCCTGCCCGCCCCGCAGCCGCTCCGCCGCGATCCGCACCGCGTCGACGCCGGCGGCTTCCTCGCCCATGAAGGTGCGGCTCGACCCGTCCACGCCGTGCACGATCGAGATGTTGCCGGCGAAGAGATTCGGCAGCTGGGCGAGGAACAGCGTCGGGCGCAGCTCGCTCGACAGCTTTCCGGCCAGGACGCGCTCCGGCTCCTCCGCCCCGTCGAGGGCGCCGAGGATGCGCTCGTCCGCCGCCTCGTCGCGCTCTCCGCCGCCGGCCGCGACGATCAGGTGCGTCTCGCGCAGCCGGTCCTTGTCGCCGGCGATCCCGGCCGAGGTCAGCGCCATCCCGGCGGCGACGCAGCCGTAATGCATGAGCGGGCCCATCGCCCGCTGGTCCGGCTTCCGCGGGATCCAGCGGTCGAGATCGAGCGGCGGCATCGGATGGACGGTGAAGGGCGCGAAGCCGGTGCTGTCCACCGCCGCGGCGCGGGCCGCCGGATCGCCGAGCGCGCGCCACTGCGTCTCCGCGTCGGCGCCGAGCGCCGAGATCAGGCCGAGCCCGGTGATCCACGCCTCGCGGGCGGTGTCGGGGGCGCCGTTCATGGCAGGCCGATGCGGCGGGCGTGGTCGCGCATCTGCTCGCGCAGCGCGTCGGAGGGAAACGGCATGGTGCGGAAGCGGAGCTCGGCTTCCGCCACCGTCTTGCCGCCCTGCTCGATCCGGCCATGGGTCACGGCATAGCCGGATCCCTCATGCTCCAGCTCGCCCCAGACGTCGAGGCTGCTGCCCGGCCCGACGAAGCCGCGCAGCTTGGCGCTGCGCACCTCCGCCAGGAACGGCATGCGCGAGAAGCCGTTCACCGCGAGCAGCAGATGGCCGGAGGTCTGCGCCATGGATTCCACCAGCAGGACGCCCGGCATCAGCGGATGGCCCGGAAAATGCCCCTCGAAGACGGGCGAGGACTCCGGCACCTGGGCGCGGCAGCGGATCCGGCCGCCGTCCAGCGCCAGCTCCTCGACACGATCGACCATCTGGAAATATTCGAGCCGCACGGCCCGTCGCCCCCGGATCGCGTGGCCGGCCGGTCGCGTCAGGCGGCCTTCGCGGCCACCAGCTCGTCGATGCGCACGCAGAGATTCTTCAGCACGAAATAGTCCTCGGCCGAGGACTTTCCTTCGTTCACCTCCTGCATCCACTGTTCGATCGGCATCTTGATGCCGAACTTCTTGTCGATGGCGAAAGTAACGTCGAGGAAGTCGAGGCTGTCGATCCCGAGATCGTTGATGGTGTGGGATTCCGGCCTGATGGTCTCGCGGTCGATGCTGCAGACTTCGGAGATGATGTCTGCGACGTCCGCGAAAGTGTCGGTCATGATCTCGGCAGTCCTCTGGAATGGGCGGGATTCCGGAGAACTCTATGAGACTCGCGGCGGAAGCGCAATCTTGCCGGCCGGTCAGTCCTTCCAGCGCCGGTGCAGCCACAGCCACTGTTCCGGCCGCTCGCGAATCCAGCCTTCGATCGTCGCCGTGACCCGGCGCATCGTCTCGGCGACGTCGGCCTCCGCGTCCCCGCTGCGCGGGATCTCCAGCGGCGGCGTCAGCACGACGCGGAAGCGGGCGCCCTCCAGCCGCTCGACCCGCGCGCCGTGCACCGGACAGTCGAACCGGCGGGCGAGCTTCGCGAGCACCGTGCCGGTCTGGGCCGGCCGGCCGAAGAACGGCACCAGCACGCCGCGGCGGAAGCGCTGGTCGACCAGCATGCCGAGATGCATGCCGCGGTCGAGCAGCTCGACGGCGGCCAGCGCGCCTTCCACGCCGCTCGGCAGCAGCGCGCCCTCCCCGCCATGCGCCTCGGCGCGGATGCGGCGCACCAGCTCCGCCGCATGAGGATTGTTGGGCGGCCGGAACACGATCGCGAGCGGCAGCCCGTGGCGCGCCGCGGCCATTGGCAGCAGCTCCCAGTTGCCGAGATGGGCCGAGAAGATCAGCGCGGGCTTCGCGTCGTCGCGCAGCGCCACGAACTGCTCGGCCCCTTCGATCCGGATCCGGGGGTTCCGAGCCGGCCGCTCCGGATCGTAGTCCCAGATCCGCTGCAGATGGGGATATTCCGCCACCGTGCGGCCGAGATTGTCCCAGACTCCTTTCAGGATCCGCTCGACCTCGGCCTCCGCCAGTCCCGGGAACGCGCGCCGCAGGTTGCGCCGTCCGGTGTCGCTCACCGGCAGGAACGGGCCGACCGTGCGCGCGATCCAGCCGCCGATCGCGGAGGCGGCGTCGACCGGCACCACCCTCGCCAGCACGAAGAGCCCGTGCAGAACGGCGGCTTCCAGCGCGTCGAGCAGCCGATGGACGGCGGAGCGGCGGCGCGCCACGTCAGCGGGTTTCCGGCAGGGTCGTGGAAGGCAGGGCCATGGCCGGCTGATCTGCGGGGAGCGGGGCGGCCGTGTCAAGGTGGTGGCCGGCTGCCGCGCGGGCGCAGCTTATACTAGAGTGGAGCCCGCCAGAGCGAACCCGACCGCAATCGCCCCAGCGAGAGTGCTTCGATGCCCCTGCCGACCCGCTCCGCCGCCTGGGCGGCGCTCGCCGCCCATCACAAGACCCTGGCGCGCGTGCATCTGCGCGACCTGTTCGACCAGGAGCCCGGCCGCTTCGAGCGCTTCTCCCTGGAGGCGGGGCCGCTCTTCCTCGACTACTCGCGCAACCGCGTCACCACGCGGACCCTGTCGCTGCTTCTCGACTGGGCGCGCGAGTCCGATCTCGAGTCCTGGGTCGCGCGCCTGTTCGCCGGCGAGGCGGTCAATCAGACCGAGCGCCGGCCGGCGCTGCACATGGCGCTGCGCAACCGCTCGAACCGTCCGATCGAGGTGGCGGGCAGCGACGTGATGCCGCTCGTCCATGCCGAGCTCGCGCGGATGCGCAGCTTCTCCGCCGCCGTCCGCGACGGCGGCTGGACCGGCCATTCCGGCGCGCCGGTCACCGACGTGGTCGCCATCGGCATCGGCGGATCGAGCCTGGGCCCGCGCCTGGTCGTCGAGGCGCTGGCGCCCTATGCCGAGCCGCGCCTGCGCATCCATTTCGTCGCCAATGTCGACGGCGCCGAGATCGACTCCACTCTGGCCGGGCTCGACCCGGCGCGAACGCTCTTCGTCGTCATTTCGAAGACCTTCACCACGGCCGAGACGCTCGCCAACGCGCGCACGGCGCGCGCCTGGTATCTCGACAAGGGCGGCGACCCGCAGGCCCTCGGCCGGCATTTCGTCGCCATCTCGACCAACGCCGCCAAGGTGGCCGAGTTCGGCCTCGATCCCGAGAAGAGCTTCGCCATGTGGGACTGGGTCGGCGGGCGCTATTCCCTGTGGTCCGCCGTCGGCCTGCCCATCGCCATCGCCGTGGGATTCGACCGCTTCGCCGAGCTGCTCGACGGCGCGCACGAGATGGACGAGCATTTCCGCAGCGCGCCGCCGGCCGCCAACATGCCGGTGCTGCTCGGCCTGATCGGCGCCTGGTATGGCGGGTTCTTCGGCGCCGCCAGCCACGCCATCCTGCCCTATGACCGGCGGCTCGCCCAGCTTCCCGCCTTCCTGCAGCAGCTCGACATGGAGAGCAACGGCAAGCGGGTGACGCGCGAGGGCGAGCCCGTCGACTACACCACCGGGCCGATCGTGTGGGGCGGCGTCGGCACCGACGGCCAGCACGCCTTCTTCCAGCTTCTGCATCAGGGGACGCGCCTCGTGCCCGCGGATTTCATCGCCGCGATCGAGCCGCATCACGGCCTCGCCGAGCACCATCGCATGCTGCTCGCCAACTGCCTGGCCCAGGGCGAGGCGCTGATGCGCGGCCGCACCCTGGCCGAGGCCGGCGCCGAGCTCGCCGCCGCCGGCGCCGCGCCCGAGGAGCAGCAGCGTCTCGCGCCGCACATGGTCTGCCCGGGCAATCAGCCGAGCAACACCATCCTGATGCGCCGCCTCGACCCAAGGAGCCTCGGCGCCCTCCTCGCCCTGTACGAGCACAAGGTCTTCGTCCAGGCGGTGCTCTGGCGCATCAATCCCTTCGACCAGTACGGCGTCGAGCTCGGCAAGAAGCTCGCCACCGGAATTCTGCGGGAGCTCGAGGCCGGCGCGCCGAGCGGCACGCGCGATTCCTCGACGAATGGTCTGATCGCGAAGGTGGTGAGTCCCTCATAGGCTGCTCCCGGGGGCTGCTGCCGGGAAATCGCGGCAGAGTGCCACGTGCCCGGTCCGCATGGTTCGACAAGCTCACCATGAGGGTTCGACAAGCTCAGAGCATGTAAAGCTTGCATTGGCATGGTGCGTCCTTCGAGACGCACCGCGCCTGTCCTGAGCGACGCGCGAAGCGCGTGTCGAAGGGCGCGGTGCTCCTCAGGATGAGGTGAAATCTTCGTGGCACAAAGAAATGTCCTCATCCTGAGGAGGCTGCGCTCGTCAAGAGCGCAGCCGTCTCGAAGGACGCACAGCGCCGATCCAGCGATCTTTCACAGCCTCTCACCATGAGGACCTCTCCCGAGCTCGTCGAGGGGCTGAGCCTTTCGAAGGGTGAGGTCCGATTCCCCGCTCGAGCCCGCAGGCATTGAGCGCTGAT
The DNA here is from genome assembly GCA_036724615.1 of Alphaproteobacteria bacterium. Classification (GTDB taxonomy): domain Bacteria; phylum Pseudomonadota; class Alphaproteobacteria; order Dongiales; family Dongiaceae; genus DAIMFL01. The sequence continues at coordinate 6,627 of DAIMFL010000044.1, forward strand.
CCGCTCACCGCGACGGCCAGTTCCAGCGGGGCGGTATCAGGCCGCGCGCGACCGTTTCGCCCAGCTCCTTCTCCAGCACGATGCGCGTGCAGTCCGCGTGTCCGGCGAGCGCGTCCACCAGCGGCGCGGCATGCGATACGACGACGATCTGGGTGCGCGCCGCGGCCGCGGCGATCAGGCGGGCAAGCGGCGCGAGGAGGTCGGGATGAAGGCTCGTCTCCGGCTCGTTGAGCACCATGAGCCGCGGCGGGCGCGGCGACAGGAGCGCGGTGACGAGGAGCAGATAGCGCAGCGTGCCGTCGGACAACTCCGCCGTCTTGAGCGGGCGAAGCAGCCCGGGCTGCTTCATGCGCAGCTCGAAATAGCCATCGGTGTCCTCCACACCCACTTTGGCGCCGGGGAAGGCATCGTCGACGGCCGCGGCGAATGCCGCTCCGTCGCCGATCATGCGGATGGTCCCAATCGCGGCGGCGAGATCGGCTCCGTCGCCGGAAAGCACCGGCGTGTGCGTGCCCACCTGCGGCCGGCGCGCCGGCGCCTCGGCATCGCTCCGGAAATGGTCGTAGAACCGCCAATCGCGCATGCGCTCGCGCAGCACCAGCAGCTCCAGCGCGTTGGTCGGATCGCTGCCGTGCGTCATCATGCTGTCGAACGGCGCCATGTCCTCCAGCACGTTCTGCCACGCGCCGTCGCTGTCCCGTATCCGCACCAGCGGCCCGTTGCGCAGCGCGAAAGCATTGGCTCGGCCGAGCAGCGCGCCGGTCCACACCGCCTCTGCTTTGATCACCGGGTCGAGGGCAAACAGCGACTGCGACGGGTGCGGCAGGCCGAGATCGATGGCATAGCCGTATTCGTCGCCGGAGAAGCCGAGCTTCAGGCTCACCGGGTTCTTGCGCATCGTGCCCTGGACGGGCACATGGCCCTGCTTCATGGCGCGCGATAGGGTTTCCGGCCCGGCCCACAGCGTGGATTGCAGCCCGCCCTCCATCGCCAGCGATTGGATCACCCGCCCCTGGGCGATGTCGGCGAGCAGCCGGAGCGCCCGGTAGAGACTCGACTTGCCGCTGCCATTGGCGCCGGTCACGACGTTGAGCGGCCCGAGCGAAAGCCGGAGATCCCGCAGCGACCGATATCCCGAGATGGCGAGCGTGGTGATCATGACCGATGCCGGCGGCTCCCGTTTCCGCCGACCCTCCATAGCACATCCGCTTCGTCGTTACAATTCAAGATAGATTCATATTACACATAAAACCATCATAGATTGTGATTGTTCTACCCGATCCACCCCGCCAACACCGCCGCGCCGAGCCCGGCGAACAGCACCGCGGCCGCCATGCGCATCGCCTTCGCGGGCACGCGGGACGCCAGGGCATGGCCGCAGAACACGATCGGCACGTTGGCCAGCATCATGCCGAGCGTCGTGCCGATCACCACGGCCAGAAGGTCGTCCAGGCGCGCCGCGAGCAGGACCGTCGCCACCTGGGTCTTGTCGCCCATCTCGGCCAGGAAGAAGCAGACCAGCGTGGCCAGAAAGGCCCCGGCGCCCATGAGCCTGCCCGGCGCGTCGTCCGCCTCCAGCTTGTCGGGGACGAGGGCCCAGCCGGCGACCGCCAGGAAGGACAGCCCCACCGCCCAGCGCAGCCACGGCCCCTCGACGAGGCTGCCGGCCCAGGCCCCGGCGATGCCGGCCAGCGCATGGTTGGCGACGGTCGCCAGCAGGATGCCGGCGATGATCGGGACCGGCCGGCGGTAGCGGCAGGCGAGCAGCAAAGCGAGGAGCTGGGTCTTGTCGCCGATCTCGGCGACGGCGACGAGGCCGGTGGAGACGAGCAGGCTGTTCATCGGGCGGGGCGCTCGGGGCCGGGCGGCGGTTGGACCGATGGCAGAACGCCACCCGCCCGGCCGGACCGGCGGCGTCGATGCCAAAGGTCTCGCCAGGCCCGCCCCGCCGCTGCCTTCTGCAGCGGCCGGCCGCCGCCCGCGCCATGGCTCCGGACCGGCCGGATCCAAGTCTGTTGACGCGGGCCCCCCTCGCATTCGGAGGGCGGCTACTCCCCTGAGGACGGCGGGAGACTAGCCGATCGCCCCGGCTTCCGTAAACCCCCGCGGAGCTACAGCCAGCCGGCGCGGCGGAAGCGGTAATAGAGATAGCCGCAGATCGCGATGGTGGCGCCCAGCACCACGAAATAGCCGTAGCGCAGCTCGAGCTCCGGCATGTTCTCGAAGTTCATGCCGTAGATCCCGGCGATCGCCGTCGGCACGGCGAGGATAGCCGCCCAGCCGGCGAGCTTCTTCATCACCTCGCTCTGGCTGACGGCGGCGAGCAGCAGATTGGCCTCCAGCGCCGAGGTCAGCAGCTCGCGCTGGGCGTCGATCGTCTCGCTCACCCGGATCGCGTGGTCGTGCACGTCGCGGAAATAGGGATGCGCCGCCTTGTCGATGAGCGGCACGTCGAAGCGCATCATGCGGTTCGTCATCTCCACGAGCGGCGAGACGATGCGCCGCAGCGCCAGCAGGTCGCGTTTCAGCGCGTAGATGCGCTCGACCGTCCTGCGGTCGAACGGCTTGTCGAACAGCGTGGTCTCCATCGCGTCGACCTCCGCCTCGATCGCGTCGACGACGGGGATGTAGTTGTCGACGACGAAGTCCATGATCGCGTAGATCACGAAGTCCTCGCCTTCCTTCAGCATCTGCGGCGCGCTCTCGCAGCGCTGCCGCACCTCGCCGTAGGACGAGGAGGCGCCATGCCGGACCGACAGCACGTAGCCGGGCCCCGCGAAGATGTGGGTCTCGCCGAACTCGATCCGGCCGTCGACGAGCTGCGCGGTGCGCAGCACCATGAAGATCGCCTCGCCGTACACCTCGAGCTTCGGGCGCTGGTGGGCGTTGTGGGCGTCCTCGATGGCGAGCTCGTGCAGGCCGAAGCGCCGCTGCATCCGCCTCAGCAGGGCCTCGTCGGGTTCGTGCAAGCCGATCCAGAGGAACCGGCCCGGCCCGGTCTTGACGCCGTCGAGCTGATCGATGTCGAGATCGGCGACGCGGCGCCCGCCTTCATAGGCGGCGCAGGCCACCACCATTCCTGCCACCGGCTCCTCCCCCGTCTGGGCGCGCGGGCGCCCGGCCCGGCGCCGCGTTCGGGCGGACGTTACCACGGGCCGCCCGGGCCAGGGGAGCGCGAGGGCGCCGGGAGGCCGGCCGCCACCTTGCCTGTGGCGCGCGGCCGGCGGGAGAGCGGCGGTCAGATCTCGTTCTTCGCCATCTGGTCGGCGATGTACTCGGCCTGGCGGATCGCCAGGCTGACGATGGTGAGGGTCGGGTTCTCGGCCCCGCCCGTGGTGAACTGGCTGCCGTCGGAGACGAAGAGGTTCTTGACGTCGTGGGCCTGGCCGTGACCGTTCACCACCCCGTCCTCGGGCCGCGCGCTCATGCGGTTGGTGCCGAGATTGTGGGTCGAGGGATAGGGCGGCGTCTCGACGATCCGGATCGCCCCGACCGACTGATACAGCGCGCCGCCCTGCTTGTAGGCGTGGTTGCGCATGGCGAGGTCGTTGGCGTGGTCGTCGAAATGCACGTTCGGCACCGGCAGGCCGTATTGGTCCTTCTCCGTCGGGTGCAGGGTGACGGCGTTCGTCTGCTGCGGCATGTCCTCGCCCACCAGCCACATGCCGGCCATGTTCTCGTACATGTCGAGCGCGCTGGTGAAGTCGCGGCCCCAGGCGCCGGGATCAAGGAACGCCGCCATGAAGGGTAGGCCGAGCGACAGCGTCTCCATCTCGTAGCCGCCGACGAAGCCGCGCGACGGGTCGTTGCCCGACTCGTCCTTCACGATGCCGGCCATGGTGGTGCCGCGATACATGTTCACCGGCTTCTCGAAGATCGCGTAGACCGAGCCGGTCATGTGCCGCATGTAGTTCCTGCCGACCTGGCCGGAGGAGTTGGCGAGGCCGTCGGGGAACATGCTGCTGGCCGAATTGAGCAGCAGCCGCGGGCTTTCGATCGAGTTGCCGGCCACCGCGACCGCCCGCGCCTTCTGGACGTGCTGGTTGCCCTGGGCGTCGGCATAGAGCACGCCGGTCACCTTGCCGGAGGCGTCGTGCTGGATCTGCAGCGCCTGGCTGTTCGGCCGGACCTCGAGCTTGCCGGTCGCCTCGCCCTTCGGGATCTCCGCATAGAGCGTCGACCATTTCGCCCCGAACTTGCAGCCCTGGAAGCAGAACCCGGCCTGCTGGCAGCCGGCGCGGCCGTCGCGCGGCTCGGAGTTGATCGCCATGTTGCCGGTGTGGACGTCCCTGTAGCCCATGCGTTTCGCGCCGGCCGCCAGGACCTTGTAGTTGTTGTTGCCGGGCAGGCGCGGGATGCCGTTTGTGCCGGTGACGCCCATCTTGTCCTCGGCGCGGGCGTAATAGGGCTCGAGCTCGGCCAGCGTCAGCGGCCAGTCGAGCAGGTTGGCGCCGGCAATGTCGCCGTAGACCGTCCTCGCCTTGAACTCGTGCTCCTGGAAGCGCAGCGAGGCGCCGGCCCAGTGAATGGTCGAGCCGCCGACCGCCTTCACGATCCAGGCGGGCAGCCCGCCGAAATCCCTGGCCACGCGCCAGCTGCCGGAGGTCGTGCGCTTGTCGAGCCAGGAGATGTCGGAGAAGCTCTGCCACTCGTCGTTGACGAAGCTCTCGATCTCGTGCCGGCCGCCCGCCTCCAGGATCACCACCGGCACGCCCTTCTGCGCCAGCTCGTTGCCGAGCGTGCCGCCGCCGGCGCCCGAGCCCACGATGACGACGACGCTGCCGTCGTTCAGATCGTATTTCGCTGCCATGGTCGCGTCCTCCGCTCAGGCGTTGTCGAGCCAGGCGAGATCGTCGAAGCCGCGGTCTATGTAGCCGCCGAACTCCCAGGACGAGCCCTCGTAGCCGAGGATCCGCCAGACCGCGGGGTTGTTGTAGATGCCGGTGACGCAGGCCCCGCGCACGGTCTGGAAGAAGGGCGTGTCCTCGATCTCCGTCAGCGTGGCCAGCCGGTAGCCTTCGCTGAGCTCCACCCATTTCACGGTGCCGACCGCGCCGTCGAGCGACGCCACACCGTCCTTGAGCAGCCCGGCGAGCGCGCCGTCCCCGGCCGCCTTGCCGTCGAGCTCCTCCACCACCCGGGCGTAATGCGCGTCGCCCAGCCGGTCGTGCGGGTAGAGGTCGCGGGTCATCCTGAGCAGGGTCATGGCGTCGTGCTCGCTGAGCGCATGGAGGCTCATGGCCCAGGCGCCGTTCGGATCGACCAGCACCGTTCCGGTCCCGACCGCCGCCGCGGTGCCGGCCACCGCCACGCCGCTCGCCTGCAGGAACTGCCGGCGATTCATTCCAGCTTTCTTCATGGCGCTCTCCTCCCCAAGACGTTCGTGTCGGTCGCGCGCAGGCGGCGCCCGAGAAGCGCTATCGGTAGCGGCCGTGCCGCTGCAGCACCTCGATCTTGTAGCCGTCCGGATCCTGGACGAAGAAGAAGCGCGCCATCAGCGCGCCGTCGCGGTGCATCTCCTTGATCGGCGCCGGCTTCAGATCCAGCGCTTCGAACCGGGCATGCTGCGCCTCGAGGTCGTCGACCGCGAAGGCGACATGGCCGTAGCCGCTGCCATGGGTGTAGGGCTCCGCCTGGCCGTGGTTCCAGGTGAGCTCGATCTCGAAGTCGTTCTCGGGATTGCGCAGATAGACGAGGGTGAAGCCGTCGAAGTCGAAACGGTCCGCCGGCTTCATGCCGAAGGCGGAGTCGTAGAACGCCATCGCCGCGTCCAGGTCCCGGACGCGGATCATGCTGTGGATTGCCTTTGCCATCCGCGCCTGCCGAGCCTCCCTCCTGCTCCGGAGGAGAACTGTAGGACGGCAGGGCCTGCGCGGGTGGTATCCGCTTACTACGCGGCCCGGCTACGCGCCGGCAGGATCAGGCGATCTGCGGCTGCGGCGTCCGCTCCCGTCCGGCGATCGCCCGGGCATGCTGCTGGTGATGGGCCTGGTTCGCATAGGCCATGCAGGTCACCCGCAGCAGCGAGGTGAAGTTGCCGACGCCGTTCCATTCCTCCAGCACCTCGTCGTGGAGCGCGCTGATGAAACGCGGCGTCGACATGTTCTGGCCCGCTGCGATCTCGTCGAGGATCGACCAGAACAGCGCTTCGAGACGGATGCTGGTGCTGAAGCCGTTGAGCCGCACCGAGCGCGTGACCACCTTGTAGATCTCGGGATCCTGGCCCGAAAAGATCCGGCACATTGGGCTTTGCCCTCCCCGATCGCTTGTTTTCTTGTCGGCGGCCTCGATCGCGGCATGGCCGGACGAGGGCCTGATGCATTCTAGGGCAATCGGCCCGGCGCCGCGACCGGCAGGGACGCGGTAGGGACGCGGGCGGCTCAGCCGGACGCCGCGCGCTCGGCGCGGGCGCGGTAGGCCCTGGCGACGCGCGAGGCGGGGGCGCGGCCGATGATGCCGGAGATGAACTCGGCAGCTTCGACGACGCCGCCGAGCTCGACGCCGGTCGCGATGCCGAGCCCGTCCAGCATGTAGAGCACGTCCTCCGTCGCGACGTTGCCGGTCGCGCCCTTGGCATAGGGGCAGCCGCCGAGCCCGCCGACCGAGCTGTCGACCACGGACACGCCCGTCTCGAGCGAGGCGTAGATGTTGGCGAGCCCCTGCCCCCAGGTGTCGTGGAAATGCACCGCCAGGCGGTCGATCGGCACGCGCTCGGCGACGGCGCCGATCATGCGCTGCGCCGCTCCGGGCGTCCCCACCCCGATCGTGTCGCCGAGCGAGATCTCGTAGCAGCCCATCCCGGACAGGCGCGCCGCCACCGACGCGACCGCCGAAGCGGCGACCGGCCCTTCATAAGGGCAGCCGAGCACGCAGGAGACATAGCCGCGCACCTTGAGCCCGTCCTCCCGCGCCCGCTCCAGCACGGGGGCGAAGCGGTCCAGGCTCTCCGCGATCGAGCAGTTGACGTTCTTCCGCGAGAAGCTCTCCGACGCGGCGGCGAAGACCGCGACCTCCTCCACCGCGTGCGCGAGCGCCGCCTCCAGCCCTTTGAGATTGGGCACCAGGACGGGGTAGCTCACGCCCGGACGACGGCGCAGCCGCTGCAGCACCTCGGCCGTGTCCGCCATCTGCGGCACCCATTTCGGCGAGACGAAGCTGCCGACCTCGATGGTCCGGAGCCCCGCCTCGGCGAGCCGCTCGATGAGCGCGACCTTGTCGGCGGCGCCGACGATCGCCGGCTCGTTCTGCAGCCCGGCGCGCGTACCTACCTCTACCTGGGGGAGGGTTTGGGGCTGTGCATTTCTGGTAGCCGCCGGCTATCACCTCACGGGCCGGGCCGGCACGGCCCGGCCCGTCGGCGCAATCTTGCACCGCCCGCCGCCGCAGGACCACAGCGGAGGCCGCCGCTCCCGTCTCAGGCCGCCGCCGCGGCCATGTCGCGGATCGCGCCGTCCACGTCGCGCGTGACGGCGGCGAGCCGGCCGGCCTCCATGACCAGCAGCAGGTCGCAGTGGCGCAGCGTCTCCAGGCGATGGGTGATCATGAAGGTGGTGCGGCCGGCCATGAGCCGGCCGATCCCGTCGAGGATGGCCGCTTCGGTGCCCATGTCCACCGCGCTGGTCGGCTCGTCGAGGATCAGGATGGGCGCGTCGCGCAGGAAGGCCCGGGCGAGCGACAGGCGCTGGCGCTCGCCGCCGGAGAAGCGCACGCCCCGCTCCCCGCACAGCGTCTGGTACCCGTCCGGCAGGGCCGTGATGAAGTCGTGCGCGTTCGCCGCCCTGGCCGCGGCGACGATCTCCTCCATCGAGGCCTCCGGCCGCGAATAGGCAATGTTCGCGGCGACCGTGTCGGAGAAGAGGATCGAGTCCTGGGAGACCACGGCGAACTGGCGCCTCAGGTCGTCGATCCGGTAGTCGCGCAGGTCGACGCCGTCGAGCAGGACCCGGCCGGCGCTCGGGTCGTAGAGGCGGATCAGCAGGCTGATGAGCGAGCTCTTGCCGGCGCCGGTCTTGCCGACGACGCCGACCCGGCTGCCCGCGGGCACCGCGAAGGCGATGTCGTGCAGCACCGGCCGGTCCGGCCCGTAGGCGAAGGACACGGAATCGAAGGTCACCGCGCCCGACGCGCGGGCGAGCGGCCGCGCGCCGGGCCGATCGAGGAGGGCCGGCGTCTCGTCCAGCAGCTCGAAGGCGCGCTCGGCGCTGGCCAGCGCCCGCTGCTGGGCCGCGATCTGCGCGCCCATGCTCTGCAGCGGCTGATAGAGCTGCGCGAGATAGGCCATCACGAGAAGGAGCTCGCCGACGGTGAGCCGCCCCGCCTGCACGTCCGCGACGCCGATATAGAGCACCAGCGCCGTGCCGGCGGCGACGAGCAGCCCCGCCGCGAAGTTGAGGGAGGCCTCGGCGAGGGCGGCGCGCACGCGCACCCGCACGGCGGCGCCGGCCTCCGCCTCGAACCGCCGGCGCTCGCGCTCCTCGGTGCCGAAGGTCTTGACGAGCCGCAGCGCGCCGAGCGCCTCGTGCAGCACGGCGACCGCCGCGCTGGACTGCAGATGCGCGGCCCGCCACCGCTCGCGCAGATGGGGCCGGTAGATGCCGGTCAGCAGCATCAGCGGCGGCGCGACGACGAGCGCCACGAGCGCGATCCTGCCGTTGAGGACGGCCATCACGTAGAGCATGCCGGCGAGAGAGACCGCGGCGGCGATGAAGGGCAGGACGATCTGGACGACGAGGGCGCGCAGCGATTCCGCGTCGTGCTCGATGCGGTAGATCGCATCGGCCGTCCCCTTCGTGTCGTGACGGACCAGGGACAGGCGCTGCACGTGCAGGAACAGCCGCGAGCGGAACTCGGCGAGCAGGCGCTCGGACGTGTAGTCCCTGAGCACCCAGTCGAGAACCGTGTGGATCTTGCCGAGAAGCGCGATCGCGACCACCAGCCCGACGCAGAGCAGGAGCCGGCCATGGGCCGAGGCCGATAGCGCGTCGGGAACGAGCCGCTCCAGCACGGCCGGCAGCGCCTGGGAGCCCAGCACGCTGTCGACCGCGATCTTCAGCGGCAGCGGCGTGAGGAGGGCGAGCGGCATGGCGGCGAAGCCGAGCAGCAGCATGCCGGCGAGATGCAGCCGGAAGAGCCGGAGCTGCGCCCACACCCGGCGATAGATCGCCAGGCCGGAGCTGGATGGCCGCTCGGTCGCCGGGCGCGAGGCGACGAGGGCGGCTCGGCGGTGACGCAATTGCGGTGATGACCTCGCCGATGCGGCGGGGCGAACGATCCAGCCCCGCGAACCGCCCCTAGATGGCGCGCGCGGCGCGGCTTTCAAGGGATATGGGACGGCCGCGCCGGAGGCGCCTCGGGACGGGTTTCTAGCGCCGGCATTGCCGGCTATACATGAGCCCACAATCTGGAGTGAGCGCGATGGCCGGCAGCACGTCCAAGAAGACCGCGAGGAAGGCCGCCGCCAAGCCGGCAGCGCCGGTCCTCCTCTCCGGCGGCAACCCGCAGATCGCGAAGGGCGAGGGCGACGCCCCCGTGCAGGCCTATATCGCGGCGATGCCGGGGTGGAAGCGCGACGTGGGGCGCCGCCTCGACGCGCTCGTCGTGCGCACCGTCCCCGACGTGCGCAAGGCCGTGAAGTGGAACTCGCCCCTCTACGGCATCGAGGGCCAGGGCTGGTTCCTCGGCCTGCATTGCTTCACCAGGTACATCAAGGTGGCGTTCTTCCGCGGCGCGTCGCTGCGTCCTCTCCCGCCCGTCGAGTCCAAGGACCGGCACACGCGCTACTTCCACATCCACGAGGACGGCCAGTTCGACGAGACGCTCGTGGCGAGCTGGATCAAACAGGCATCGGAGCTGCCCGGCTGGGTCCCGTAGCGTCGGCAGGGGACGCCGCGCATTGATGCCGGAGCTCCGCTGGCAGTGACCGACCACCGGGAGTAACGTACTGACACGGGGGGCCTGATCGTCAGGGGGACATCGTGGCTGTTCCAGACTACCAGTCGCTGATGCTGCCGGTGTTACGGCTGGCAGCAAAGGGTGAAGTGCGGATCGGAGATGCTGTCGGACGATTGGCCGGACAGCTTGGCCTTACGCACGAAGATCGCGCGGAGCTTCTTCCGAGCGGTAAGCAGACGGTGTTCGCGAATCGCGTGCACTGGGCCAAGACATACCTGAAGCAAGCTGGACTCGTGGAGAGTACACGGAGAGCTCACTTCACGATCACCGACCGGGGCCGGGCGACCCTGGCGGAGAACCTGAGCGGGATCGACAATGCCTATCTCTCCCGCTTCCCCGAGTTCATCGAGTTCAAGCAACGACGCTCACCGGAGGACATCCCGGAGCCAGCCGTGCGGCAGGCGAGCATCGAGACGAGTGGCACCTCGCATCCGGCTCGTACACCTGATGAGGTGATGCGGGCGGCGCATCAGGAAATCGAGGCTGAACTCCGATCCGAACTGCTGGAGCGCGTCCTGAGTGCCTCGCCGGCCTTCTTTGAGCGCCTCGTCGTCTCGCTGCTTGTAGAGATGGGGTATGGCGGTTCGATAGCGGCTGCCGGGCGAGCGTTGGGGAAGTCCGGGGATGGTGGCGTAGATGGCGTGATCGACCAGGACACCCTTGGGCTGGACCGGGTCTACGTTCAGGCCAAGAGATACGCTCCCGGCAACAGCGTGAGTTCGTCGGCAATCCGCGACTTCTTTGGGAGCTTGGACCGCTTCAAGGCGAATAAGGGCCTGTTCGTCACTACATCGACGTTCACCAAGGACGCCTACGAAACCGCAGGGCATCTCAGCAAGCGCATCGTCCTGATCAACGGCGCGGATCTCACGAAATTGATGGTGCGGTACAACATCGGTGCGAGGGTCGAGGACACTCTGTACTTGAAGAAGGTGGACGAGGACTTCTTCGTCGAGGGGGAGGCGTAACCGAGCCGCAGGAGCAGGCGCATCGGCACCGATGAGAAGGTCGGGCGAAGCGACCCATAGAAATTATGGGTCGAAGGGGATAGACTGAGAGATGCGAATGACCGGCAGCTTGGCGCTCAAGCTGATCCGCGATGCGGCCGCCGAGAGCGGACGCGTCTACTTCACGGATCATGCGGAGCAGCGGATGCGCCAGCGCAGGATCACGCGGCCACAGGTGATCGAATGCATGCTCAAGGGTCGGCTGACGGAAGGGCCGGCGCCGGACCTGCACGGCAACTGGACCTGCCGGCTGGAGCGCCGCGTCGCCGGTGATGCCATTGGCGTGGCTGTGGCGATCCAGCGTGAAGCCAGCCTGGTCGTCATTACCGTGTTCGAGGCGAAGTAGCGTCATGTACCACTACACCACTTGCGGGTTACGAAACGTCTGGCTCGCGAACGGTTACGACGAGCGGAAGACGCCCTATGGCAGGGCCACCGCCATCCGCGACCTGGACGGCCTGCACCGGGCGATCGGCCGCTGGCTGGTCGCCAACAAGCCAAGGCTGACGGGTGGCGAGTTCCGCTTCCTGCGCAAGGAGCTGGGCCTGTCCCAGGGCGCGCTTGCCGAGATGCTCGGCAACGACGAGCAGTCGGTATCGCTGTGGGAGCGCAAGGGCAACGTGCCGGTCTGGGCCGACCGGTTCCTGCGGGCGCTCTACCGCGAGGCGACCGAGGGCAGCGCCCAGATTCGCGCCATGGTCGACCGCCTGATCGCGATGGAGGAGGACGAGCACGAGCGCCTCACCTTCCAGCGCGCGCGCTCAGGCTGGAAGGCGACCGCGGCTTGAGCCTCGACCAAGCGAGGACACGGTTTCGCTCCGTCGCCGAAGCGATCCGTACTGCGGCTTTGAGGGAAGTGGTGGGCGCGACTGGGATTGAACCAGTGACCCCTACGATGTCAACGTAGTGCTCTCCCGCTGAGCTACGCGCCCACTCGTGCCGCCGGCGCTTGCGGGACGCCGCCGGCGGGAACGGCGACTTACCACCTTATCGGGGGGATTGGCAAGCGGCGCGGCGCGGCCTTTCCGCGTCGGCGGCCCACGCCGCCCTGGCCAGCGATCAGTCTGGGCGCGGCCGATGGTCCCCGGGCGCCCGCCAGTCGCCGCCGTCAGGCGGCCAGCATCTGGTCGACCTGGCCGACGAGGTCCTTGAGGTGGAACGGCTTCGACAGGATCTTCGGGTCCCCGGGCAAGCCGCCGCGGGCGCGCAGCGCCACCCCGGCGAAGCCGGTGATGAACATGACCTTGAGCCTGGGCTGCTCCCGCGTCGCGCGGCGGGCGAGTTCCACCCCGTCGAGCCCCGGCATCACCACGTCGGCCAGCAGCAGGTCGAAATCCTGGGTGCCGAGCACGCCGATCGCGGCCAGCCCGTCCGGCGCCGCCTCCACCCAGTGCCCGGCGCGGCGCAGGGCGCGGGCCAGGAAGGCCCGCATGCTGTCGTCGTCTTCCGCGATGAGAATGCGCGCCATGATCCGCCGTACCGGCCTTCCTCGCCGCTTGCGTCTGCGGGATCGGCCGCACCGGCAGCGATACCGGGTGCGACCCGCGCCGGCGGCGTGCCGGCGGTTGCGCGAGCGGCTGGCGGAACCATGCCGGCGGCGTTTTAAGATAAAGTTAGCGGGGTCGGATCGGCGGCGCGCGGCTTCCGCGGGTGACAGGGGGCTTGCGATACAGTTAATGTCGGACGGATGAACGCGCCCACCGAGACCGCCGCCGGTTCCGCACCGGCGTACGATCTGCGCCTGCCGGCCGAGCAGAGCCTGCCGTTCGTCTTCGCCTCGCCCCACAGCGGGACCGCCTATCCGAAGGCGTTCCTCGCCGCCTCGCGGCTCGATCCGCTGATGCTGCGCCGCTCCGAGGACAGCTTCGTCGACGAGCTGTTCGGCGCCGCGCCGGAGCTCGGCGCGCCGCTGCTCTGCGCCCTGTTCCCGCGGTCCTATGTCGATCCGAACCGCGAGCCCTTCGAGCTCGACCCCGCGATGTTCGAGGACGAGCTGCCGCCCTATGTGAACGCCGCCTCGCCGCGCGTGGCCGCCGGGCTCGGCACGGTCGCCCGGGTCGTCGCCAACGGGCAGGAGATCTATGCCGGCAAGCTGCGCTTCGCCGAGGCGCGGGAGCGCATCGAGACCTGCTGGCGCCCCTATCACGACGCGCTGGCGAAGCTGGTGCGCAGCACCCGGCGCCGCTTCGGCCATTGCGTGCTGATCGACTGCCACTCCATGCCGTCGATCGGCGGGCCGATGGAGCGCGACGCGGGGCGCGAGCGGGTCGATTTCGTGCTCGGCGACTGTTTCGGCAGCGCCTGCGCCCCGCACGTGATCGACCGGGTGGAGCGCGCGCTGACCCGGCTGGGCTACCGGGTGGCGCGCAACACGCCCTATTCCGGCGGCTTCGTGACCCAGCATTACGGGCGGGTCGGCGACGGGATCCACGCGCTCCAGATCGAGGTCAACCGCGCCCTCTACATGGACGAGATCGCGATCGAGCGGTCGGCGGGCTTCCCCCGGCTGCGGGACGACCTGACCCGGATGATCGGCGAGCTGGGCGGCGCGGCGACGCAGCTCGCCGCGGAGTAGCCGCCCCGCCCGGGGGGACTCGGGCGAGCCGAAAAAAGAAGGGCCGTGCTAAAGGCACGGCCCAAGTTCAGGGAGGAAACGCCCACAGGGCGTCGTGCGACAGCGCGCGATGTCGGCGCTACCGCACTGCACAATTATGCCCGGTCTCCGCGGGTCGCGCAACCGATTCGGAAATCCTTGAACAGGCTCAAATTTCGGCTCCGACAGCAGTTCGGAGCAGCCGTTCTGCACTGCAGCATCGGACGGAGACGCCTCGCGCTGGCCCGGCACTTGCACCCCTCCAGGAGAGAAGGAGGAGTGCATGCCCGTTCCGGTCCGTCCGTTAGCCCTCGCCGCCGCCGTTCTGATCCTCGCGGCCGGTCTCGCCGCCAGCCTCCCGGGGCGCCCCGGCGGCGCCGCCGCCGTTCTGGGCGGGGCCGGCCAAGCCCTTGACCCCGCATGGGATTACTGCGCCGCCGCAGTCGCCCGGGTGGAGCGGGAGGAAGCCATCCCGCCGCTTCTGCTGGCCGCCATCTCGGCCGTCGAGTCCGGTCGCCGCCATCCCCGGACGGGGGAAATTTCTGCCTGGCCCTGGGCAGTCATGGCCGAGGGCAAGGGGAGATATTTGCCCAGTCGCCAGGCCGCGATCGCCGAGGTCGAGGCGCTCCGGGCGCGCGGCGTGCGCAACATCGACGTGGGCTGCATGCAGATCAACCTGATGTACCACCCGAAGGCCTTCTCCGGGCTGGAGGAGGCCTTCGATCCCATGGCGAACGTCGCCTATGCCGCGGCCTTCCTGGCCCGGCTGCGCGCGGACCAGGGCTCGTGGACCAAGGCCGTCGGCCACTACCATTCGGCCACCCCGGTGCGCTCCAACGCCTATCGCACGAAGGTGCTGGCCGCCTGGCGGGACCAGCGGCGCAACCCGGCGAAGCCCGGCGCGACGGACGTGGCCGGGATTCTTCCGGTATCGGTGCCGGCGCCTCCGCCGCCGCAGAAGGAGCCCGCCTCCCTCCTCGCCTCGCTCGCCTTCGGCCGGGCGGGGCCGGTCTCCCCCGATCCGGGCTCCTGACGGAGATCGCCCGGGCTTAGCCGCTGAACGGTCAACTATCCTAGTCCCACTAGGCTGAGAGGCGGCCAACTAACCCCAGAGCGCCGCCGGGGCCGGGTGGATCAGGCTGCCCGCGAACGCGAGGCCCGGGTCGCGGTCCTTCGCCAGCAGCAGCGGCCCGTCGAGATCGACCCAGCGCGCCTGGCCGGCGACGAGCAGCGCCGGCGCCATGGCGAGCGAGGTCGCCACCATGCAGCCGACCATGATCTGGAGCCCGGCCGCCCGCGCCGCCGCGGCGAGGGCCAGGGCCTCGGTCAGCCCGCCGGTCTTGTCGAGCTTGATGTTGATCGCGTCGTACTTGCCGGCGAGCTTCGCGAGGCCGGCGCGGTCATGGGCGGATTCGTCGGCGCAGACCGGCACCGGCCGGCGGATCCCGGCGAGCGCCGCATCGTCCGACGCGGGAAGCGGCTGCTCGATCATCTCGACCGCGAGCGCGGCGAGCTCCGGCGCGAGCTTCGTGTAGACCTCCGCGGTCCAGCCCTCGTTGGCGTCGACGATGAGGCGCGCCTGCGGCGCGTTGGCATGCACCGCGCGGACGCGGTCGAGATCCTCCGGTCCGGCGAGCTTCAGCTTGAGGAGCGGCCGGTGCGCGTTCGCCTTCGCCGCCGCGCCCATCTTCTCCGCCGTGTCGAGGGAGAGCGTATAGGCGGTGACCGTCGGCTGCGGCTCGGGCAGCCCGGCGAGCTGCCAGGCGCGCCGGCCGGCCCGCTTCGCCTCGAGATCCCACAGGGCGCAGTCCACGGCGTTGCGCGCCGCGCCCGGCGGCAGCGCCCGCTGCAGGCCGGCGCGGTCGAGCCCGCCCTCCAGCTCCGTCCGCAAGGACTCGATCTGCGCCACCGCGCCCTCGATCGATTCGCCGTAGCGCGGATAGGGCACGCATTCGCCGCGGCCGCGATGGTCGCCCTCGGCGATCTCCACCACCACCACCTCGGCCGCGGTCTTGCTGCCGCGCGAGATGGTGAAGGTCCCCGCGATCGGCCAGCTCTCGCGCCGGATGTCGAGGATGCGCATCATCCGACCCTGCACCGGGCGTGCGGCCCACCCCCTCCCCGACCCTCCCCCGTCGAGGGGGAG
>DAIMFL010000045.1:0-22124 GCA_036724615.1 Alphaproteobacteria bacterium
GTACGACGAAGTCCTGGCCGCTCGAGATGCCGCCGAGGATGCCGCCGGCGTTGTTCGACAGGAAGCGCGGCCTGCCGTCCTCCATCCGCATCTCGTCGGCGTTCTCCTCGCCGGACAGGGCGGCGGCGGCGAAGCCGGCGCCGATCTCCACGCCCTTCACCGCGTTGATCCCCATCATCGCCGTCGCGAGATCGGCGTCGAGCTTGCCGTAGATCGGCGCGCCGAGCCCCGCGGGCACGCCGCTCGCCGTCACCTCGATCACCGCGCCGGCGGAGGAGCCCGCCTTGCGCACGGAATCGAGATAGCTCTCCCAGGATTTCGCCGCCTCGGCGTCGGGCGACCAGAACGGGTTGCGCTCGATCTCCTCCCAATCCCAGCGGCTGCGATCGATCGCATGCGGCCCGACCTGCACCAGCGCGGCGCGGATCGTCACGGGCGCCGGCAGGAGATGGTCGAGCACCTTGCGCGCGACGGCGCCGGCCGCCACGCGCGAGGCCGTCTCGCGCGCCGAGGAGCGGCCGCCGCCGCGATGGTCGCGGATGCCATATTTGGCCATGTAGGTGTAGTCGGCGTGGCCGGGCCGATAGAGATCCTGGATGTCGCCGTAGTCCTTCGAGCGCTGATCGAGGTTCTCGATCATCAGGCTGATCGGCGTGCCGGTCGTCTTCCCGTCGAACACGCCCGACAGGATCTTCACCCGGTCGGGCTCGCGGCGCTGGGTGGTGAAGCGCGACTGGCCGGGCCTGCGCCGGTCGAGCCAGCGCTGGACATCGGCTTCGTCGAGCGGGATCAGCGGCGGCGTGCCGTCGACCACGCAGCCGATCGCCGGGCCGTGGCTTTCGCCCCAGGTGGTGAAGCGGAACAGCGTCCCGAAGCTGTTGGCCGACATGGCCGCCGGCCGCCCTCAACCCTGCGGGTTGAAGTTCGCAAGCATCTCGCGCACCTCCGCGGCGGCATCGGTGCGCAGCATGCCGACGACGTGATAGCCGCTGTCGACGTGATGGACTTCGCCGGTCACGCCGCGCGAGAGATCGCTCAGCAGGTAGAGCGCGGCGTTGCCCACGTCCTCCGTCGAGACGTTCCGCTTCAGCGGCGAGTTGAGCTCGTTCCACTTCAGGATGTAGCGGAAGTCGCCGATGCCGGACGCGGCGAGGGTCTTGATCGGCCCGGCCGACACCGCATTGACCCGGATGCCCCGGCCGCCCAGGTCGGCGGCGAGATAGCGCACGCTGGCCTCGAGCGCCGCCTTCGCCACCCCCATCACGTTGTAATGCGGCATCACCCGCTCCGCCCCGTAATAGGACAGGGTGAGCAGGCTGCCGCCGTTCTTCATGAGCGGCACGGCGCGCTGGCAGACGGCGGTGAACGAGTAGCAGGAGATGTCGAGGGTGACCGCGAAGTTCTTTCGCGACGTATCGACATAGCCGCCCTTGAGCTCGTCCTTGTCGGAGAAGGCGACGGCATGGACGACGAAATCGAGGCCACCCCATGCGGCGTTGATCGCCCCGAAGGCGGCATCGAGGCTCGCATCCTCGGCCACGTCACAAGGCACAACCAGCTGCGCGCCGACCTGCTCGGCGAGCGGGCGGACCCGCTTCTCCAGCGCCTCTCCCTGATAGGTGAAGGCGAGCTCGGCCCCCTGGGCGGCGACGGCCCGGGCGATCCCCCAGGCAATGGACCGGTCATTGGCCACGCCCATGACGAGGCCGCGCTTCCCCGCCATCAGGCCGCCTTGATCTGGCATAATTCCCTCTTGTCTGTCGGGAAATTCGGGATGTGCGCGCATCCTACACAAATGGCCCGGCCGGTCAAACGAGGGCGACGCATCCGGCATCACGGTCAGGCAGCGGGCAGTCAGGCAGTGGGAGGAGGGGCATGGCCGAGCGGTTCCATTTCTTCCGCCGAGGCCGCGCGGCCCTGTCGCAGGGCTACCGCTTCTTCTGCTTCGTGCTGGACCGCTACCTCGGCGACCAATGCCTGGCGACGGCGGGAGCGCTCAGCTACACCGCGCTGCTGGCGATCGTGCCGCTCTTCGCCCTGTTCCTGTCGATCCTCTCGGCCTTCCCGTTCTTCGCGAAGCTCCGCGACCAGGCCGAGGCCGATCTGTCGGGCGCTCTGCTGCCCCATGCGGAGCAGGCGGTGCGCGAGCAGCTCGGCACCTTCATCGACAAGGCGGCGGAGCTCACCGGGCTCGGCGTGCTCGGCCTCGCCGTCACCGCCATCCTGCTGCTCCACACCATCAACGATTCCTTCGCCCGGATCTGGCGGACCACCCAGATGCGCCCGCTGGTGGTTCGCCTGCTCGCCTTCTGGGCGATCATCAGCCTGGGGCCGCTGCTGTTCGGCGCCGCGCTCTGGTTGTCCAGCGTGGCCTACGCGACGGGCGCGAGCGTCGCCGGATCGTTCTTCGAGGTCGTCACCCGGACGCTCGCGCCGTTCGGGCCGCTCGTCCTCCAGACGATCGCCTTCACGCTGCTCTATTTCATCATTCCGAACCGAAGGGTGCGCCGGCGCGACGCGCTGGCCGGCGGGTTCGCCGCCGGGCTGTTGTTCGAAATCCTGAAACACGGCTTCGCGCTCTACCTGGTCTTCTTTCCGACCTATCAGGCGATCTACGGCGCGCTGTCCGCGGTGCCGATCTTCCTGGTCTGGATGTACGCCTCCTGGGCCGTGATCCTGTTCGGCGCGGAGCTCGCGGCGGCGCTCCCGGAATGGCGCGAGAAGCGGGCCGAACGTCCGAATACACGTCCGGCGAGCTCCTCGTGATCGCGCTCAGCCCTCGGCAGGTTTCGGGCCGATCTTCGCCAGGATCTCCTCCCGGGCGGCGGGGGACGCCGCGTCGATCGCGGACCTGAGCTCGGACAGCGTGTCGCGCAGGGCGTAGATCTGATCGAGGAGCTGCAGGACGACCGGCACGGCCTCGTCGTTCACCGCCATGTCGCGGCGCAGCTCGCAGATGAAGCGGACGCGCGCCACGTCGGCATCGTTGAACACATGTGTGTCGCCCTGACGGGCGGGCAGCACCCATTCCTGCTCGATCCACGCGGCGAGCTCGGCACGCGTGATCTGGACCTCGGCCGTCAGCTCTTCGAAGGTGCGGATCATCACGGCACCATCTGCAGGTCGCTTCGCGCGTCAGCCGAGCCCGGCCTTGCCGCGCACGTCGTAGGGATTCCTCTTGCCCCAACGCTCGGCGAACTCGGTCAGCTCCGCGTCGGGCGTATCGGGCAGCACCACCTTGAGCTTCACGTACTGGTCGCCGCGGGCGCCGCCCTTGGGGACGCCCTTGCCGCGCAGGCGCAGCGTCCTGCCGGTGTTGGATCCGGGCGGGATCTTGAGCGAGACCTTGCCGTCGATGGTCGGCACCGTCACCGAGGCGCCGAGCACCGCCTCCGGCAGGGTCACCGGAAGCTCGAGATGGATGTCGTTGCCCTCCCGCGTGAAGAACGGATGCGGCTCGACCTTCACCTCGATGAAGGCGTCGCCCGGCGGCCCGCCCATGCCCGGCAGACCCTGGCCCTTGAGGCGCAGCGTCTGGCCGTCCTCGGTGCCGGGCGGGATGGTGATGTCGAGCGTCTTGCCGTCGGTCAGCATCAGCCGCTTCTTGGCCCCGAGCGCCGCCTCGACGAAGCTCGCGGTGGTGGCGTAGGACACGTCCGCCCCGCGGATGTTCATGCGCGTGCCGCCGCGCGAGCGGGCGCGGTCGCCGAATCCGCCGCCGAAGAGGTCGGAGAAGATGTCCTCCGCGAACGAGCTGTCGGCGCTGCGGTACTTGGCGCCCTGGCCGGACTCGGCATAGCTGCGATAGAAGCCGCGGCCGGGCCGCTCGGCGCCCGAGGCGTCGATCTCGCCGCGATCGAAGCGTGCCCGCTTCTCCGTGTCGGACAGCAGGTCGTAGGCGGCCGAGACCTCCTTGAACTCCTGCTCGATCTTCTTGTTGCCGGGATTGAGATCGGGATGCAGCTTCTTGGCGAGCTTGCGATAGGCCTTCTTGATGTCCTCGGCGCTGGCGCCTCGCGCCACGCCCAGAGTCTGGTACGGGTCCTTCATGGACTCAGTTCACCTCGACCCACAGACCGTCGCTGTTCCGGCAGGCCTTGCCGGTCGTCTGCTCGGCCTTGCCGTCATTGATGATGGTCTTCTCGTAGGTGCGGCAGGTGCCCTGCGCGGTCTGGAAGCTGTCGGTCGGCGTGGTCGATCCGCTGGCGCCCGTGTCCGGGTTGCTCCAGCTCGAGCTCTCGCCGTCCTCGTTGTTCTCCAGCGCCTCCTGGTCGGTCTGGTAGGCGGTCTGGCGATCCTTCTCGTCGAGCGAGCGGCCGATGGAGCCGCCGAGCCAGGCGCCGAGCAGCGTTCCGGCCGCGGTCGCGACCACCTGGCCGGTGCCGTCGCCGACCTGCGACCCCGCCACCGCGCCGAGCACGCCGCCGAGCACCATGCCGATCGACTCGTTCTGGCCGCGATCGGCACAGCTCGCCGGCCCGACGGCCAACGCCACCGCCACCAGGAGCGCCTTCAAGCGCATGCTCGCCTCACGCCCGTTCGAAACCCGTCCGAATCACAATAGCCGATCCGCGACGCGCCTGCCCATAGGCGGACGGCGCGGCCGGCCAGGGGTGGAAATATGGCGCGGAACGTGCGAATTCAATGCCCTAAGAAACTGTGTCGACTTGGAAAACGGCCCCGGAACGGATCATGTCACGCCCCGCGAAAGACCCCTTCGAGCTGTTCGAGTCCTGGCTTGAGGACGCCACGAAGAAGGAGCCCAACGACCCCAACGCCATGGCGCTGGCGACGGCCGACGCCACGGGGCGGCCGAGCGTGCGGATGGTGCTGCTGCGCGGCGTCGACCAGCGCGGCTTCACCTTCTTCACCAATTACGAGAGCCGGAAGGGCGAGCAGCTTCTGGCGAACCCGCAGGCCGCCCTGTGCTTTCACTGGAAGTCGCTGCGCCGGTCGGTCCGGGTCGAAGGCGCGGCCGAGCCGGTGGAGCCGGCCGAGGCCGATGCCTATTTCGCGACCCGGCCGCGGGCCAGCCAGATCGGCGCCTGGGCCTCGGCCCAGTCCCGGCCGCTCGCCGGCCGCTTCGAGCTCGAGAAGCGGGTGGCGCAGTACACTGCCAAGTTCGGCATCGGCGCCGTGCCGCGGCCGCCCTACTGGTCGGGATTCCGCGTCGTGCCGGACCGTATCGAGTTCTGGGAGGACCGGCCGTTCCGGCTGCACGAGCGGCTGGTCTACCATCGTCGCGAGGACGGCTGGGAGACCGAGCATCTCTTTCCCTGAAGGCGGGTCATGACCGGGCAGGAGTCGTCGCGGAGGAGCACGGGCGAGCGCTATGGCGGCGACGGCGGTGTGTCGCTTCTCCGCCTGGCGACCTACGCCTCGGTGGCCACGGCGCTGACGCTCATCCTCGCCAAGGCGGTCGCCTATTTCATGACCGACTCGGTGAGCCTGCTGTCCACGCTGCTCGACTCGCTGCTCGACGCGGCGGCCTCGATCCTGAACCTCTTCGCGGTCCGGCACGCGCTCACCCCGGCCGACCGGGAGCACCGCTTCGGCCACGGCAAGGCGGAGCCGCTCGCCGGCCTCGGCCAGGCCGCCTTCATCACCGGATCCGCGATCTTCCTGCTGTTCGAGGCCGGGCAGCGGCTCATCTCGCCGCGCCCGCTGGAGAACACGGAGATCGGCATCGCCGTGATGCTGTTCTCGATCGCGGCGACCGTCGCCCTCGTCACCTTTCAGCGCCATGTCATCCGTCGCACCGGGTCGGTCGCGATCAAGGCCGATTCGCTGCATTACGTGGGCGATCTGCTGGTGAACGGCAGCGTGGTGGTGGCGCTCCTGCTCGAGGCGCAGCTGGGCTGGCCGGGCGCCGACGCGCTGTTCGGGATCGGAATCGCGCTCTACATCGTCTACACCGCCTGGCAGATCGCGCGGATCTCTCTCGACATGCTCATGGACAGGGAGCTGCCCGACGAGGACCGCAAGCGGATCCGGGAGATCGCCTTGGAGCAACCCCTCGTGCTTTCCCTGCACGACTTGCGCACCCGCAGCGCCGGCCCTAACGTCTTCATCCAGCTGCATCTGGAGATGGACGGGACGCTCAGCCTGTTCGAGGCGCATGCTGCGGCCGATGCGGTGGAGGTGGAGCTGATGCGGGCCTTCCCCGGCGCCGAGGTGATCATTCACCAGGATCCGGCCGGGGTGGATGAGCGGCGCGATCGGCCCGGCCCGCGAGCTTGATTCACCTCAATGCCTGCCGGGCGCCGCTCGGCTGAGATAGGATCGCATTCCAGGACGGGGACAGCCCGGCGGGCGAGCCGGGGCAGGGGAAGGAGGAGGCGATGGCCGTAAAGGTGATTCTGGCGTTGGCCGATGGCGGAGGCGGCACGGAGGCGACGCTCCGGGCGGCGCTCATCCTTGCCAGGAAGTTCTCGGCCCATCTCGACGTCATCCATGTGCGCGCCGACCCGGAGACCATGGTGCCGATCGTCGGCGAGGGCATGTCCGGCGCCATGGTCGAGCAGGTGATGGATGCGA
The DNA here is from genome assembly GCA_036724615.1 of Alphaproteobacteria bacterium. Classification (GTDB taxonomy): domain Bacteria; phylum Pseudomonadota; class Alphaproteobacteria; order Dongiales; family Dongiaceae; genus DAIMFL01. Next base: position 6,538 of record DAIMFL010000045.1, read on the forward strand.
TGGTGAAGTCGGTCGACAGCCGCGCCCGCGCCGCCCGCGACGTCTATCAGCGGATCTGCGGCACCGGCGACGATGTCGCGTGGCGGGAGGTCACCGGACGCGAGCCCGAGGTGACCGCCGCCGCGGCCCGCCTGTCGGACCTCGTCGTTCTCGGCCGCCCCGACAGCGCCGAGGAGGCGCCGATGGCTGCCACGATCGACGCCGGGCTGTTCGACACCGGCCGGCCGGTGCTGGTGGCGCCGCCGATTCCGCCCGCGACGATCGGCACCCGCATTCTCGTCGCCTGGAACGGCAGCCCCCAATCGGCGCGCGCCGTGGCCTCCGCCCTGCCGTTCTTCCAGCAGGCGGAGCAGGTGATGATCGCCGTCGGCGGCAACCAGGACGGCCATGCTCCGGCTAGCGGGCTCGCCGCCTATCTCGAGCGGCACCAGGTCCGGGCGGCGGTGGAGAATTTCACGTTCACCGGCTCGATCGGCAAGGCGATCCTGGAGCAGGGAAGCCGCCTCGGCGCCGATCTCCTGGTGATGGGCGCCTACGGCCACAGCCGCCTGCGCGAGATGATGCTGGGCGGCGCCACCCGCGAGGTGCTGGCAGGGGCGGAGATCCCGGTTCTGATGGCGCATTGAGCGCCGGCGGACGGCCTTCCCGCAAGGAGGTGACCTCATGAGCCTGAGGGTGGTTCGTCTCGAGCTGGGTCGCGACGCCGGACATCCGGAGGGCGATCCCCGGCACGGCTACGAGTTCGCGGCGCCTCTGAACGACGAGGGCCATATCGATCCGGCCGAGTGGAAGGAGGTGCGCCAGTTCTGCACGGTGCGGCGCTTCACGCCCGACGGGGACGAGGAGTTCGGCCGGCTCCTCCACGGATCGGGGAAGCGCTGGTTCTTCCACTACGACATCGCAGCCGAGCCGGTGGAGGACGAACCCGGCTTTCGCTTCGACTCCCACGTCTTCCGACCGGGCGAGTACGTCTCCATCACCGAGCATGACGGGGTGACGCGCACCTTCCGGGTGGTATCGGTGCGCTGAGCCCCAGCCTGTCCGGTGCTGGCGCCGCATTCCGCTTCCGCTAAACTCGCGCCATGTCGAACTCCGCCGAACGCAAGACGGTCGTGCTGACCGGCGCCAGCCGCGGCATAGGCCACGCGACGGTCATGCGCTTCAGCCGCGAAGGCTGGCGCATCGTGACCTGCAGCCGCGAGGACGTGCCGGAGGACTGCAAGCGCGACCCGAACTGGACGCATCACATCATCGCCGATCTGGCCGATCCGGCGAGCGTCGACCGCTTCGTCGCCGAGGCGCTCGCCGTGCTGGGCGAGGGGCCGCTGCACGCCCTGGTCAACAACGCCGCCGTCTCGCCGAAGACCGCGTTCAAGGAGCGGCTCGGCTGCCTGAACGGCGACCTGCAGGGCTGGCGCGACGTGTTCCAGCTGAACCTGTTCGCGCCGCTCGCCCTGTGCCGCGGCTTCGCCAAGCCGCTGCATCGCGGGCAGGGCGCCATCGTCAACATCACCTCGATCGCCGGGCACGCCATCCATCCCTTCGCCGGCTCGGCCTACAGCACGTCCAAGGCGGCGCTCTCGGCGCTCACGCGCGAGCTTGCGGTCGAGTTCGCCGATCTGGGCGTCCGGGTCAATGCGGTGGCGCCGGGCGAGATCGCGACATCCATGATCGGTCCGGAATACGAGACGCTGATCCCGCGGATTCCCATGCACCGCATGGGCAGGCCGGAGGAGGTCGCCGGCGCCGTCTACCAGCTGTGCAGCCCCGACTTCGGCTACGTCACCGGCACCGAGGTCTTCGTCACCGGCGGGCAGCATCTGTACTGAGCGGCGCCGGCCGACGTCGGTGCGTCGCCCTCACCCTGGCCCTCTCTTGCGTCCGCGGGAGAGGGGATGCTGTCGCACCGTCGGTGCTCGGTAGCCCACTCTCCCGCGCGGAACGCGTGGGAGAGTGGGGTGAGGGGCTTCTTCGCTCTTCTCCTCACGCCGCCTTGATCTCGGCCAGGAAGCTCTCGACCTTCCGGCGCAGGATCTCGGACTGGTCGGTCAGCTCTCCGGCCGCGCTCAGCACCTGACCGGCGGCCGCTCCGGTGCTAGACGCCGCCTCGCTGACGCCGGCGATGTCCTGCGTGCCGGCCGCGGCCTGCTGGACGTTGCGGGCGATCTCCTGCGTCGCGGCGCCCTGTTCCTCGACCGCCGCGGCGATGGTCGCGGCGATCTCGTTGATCTCGGCGATGGTCTGGCCGATCGCCTGGATGGCGGAGACCGCATCCAGCGTCGCCTGCTGGACGCCGTTGATCTGGCCGGTGATCTCCTCGGTGGCCTTGGCCGTCTCGTTGGCCAGATTCTTCACCTCGGAGGCGACGACGGCGAAGCCCTTGCCGGCCTCGCCGGCGCGGGCCGCCTCGATCGTGGCGTTCAAGGCCAGCAGGTTGGTCTGGCTCGCGATGTCGTTGATGAGCTTCACCACCTCGCCGATCTTCTGCGCGGCCTCGGCGAGCCCCTTCACCTGGGCGTTGGTCCGCTCGGCGTCGGAGGCGGCGCGGGCGGCGATCTGCGCCGACTGCGCCACCTGGCGGCTGATCTCCGTGACCGAGGACGACAGCTCCTCCGCGGCGCTGGCGACGGTCTGAACGTTGGACGAGGCCTGCTCCGACGCCGCGGCCACCGCCGTCGCCTGGCGGCTCGTCCGGTCCGCCGTCGCCGTCATGGAGCCGGAGGTCGTCTGCATGCCGGCCGCGGCGGTGGCGACGGTATGCACCACCTGGCCGATCGCCGCCTCGAAACGCTTCAGCAGGGAATCGACCGCGGCCGCGCGCTTCTCCTTCTCCGCCTGCTCGGCCGCCTGGGCCTCGGCCAGGCGGTCGGCCTCGCGAAGCCCGTCGCGGAAGCGGCCGAGCGACGAGGTGAGATCGCCGAGCTCGTCCGCATGGCGCGGCGCGGCGATCTCGACGCCGTACTCGCGCCTGGACAGGCGTTCGACGATGCCGGTCAGCACGCCGAGCGGCTGGACGACCCGCTTGGTCATGACGAAATACATGATCCCGCAGAACAGGGCGATGAGCAGCGCGGCCGCCGTAATCGCCACGATCTCGAGGAGCTGGGCGCGGCTCCGGGCGGCCTGCGCCTCCGCGGCGGCGCGCGCGTTCATCATCTCCTGGAAGCGCGACAGCGGCGCCACGATGACCGCCTTGTCGCGGTCGTACTGCTCGCCGAACATCAGCTCGCGGGCGCGGTCCAGGTTGCCGGCGGCGACCGCCTGCATCGCGGCGTCCTCCGTTCCGACGAGGGCATCGGAGTTGCGCTTCGCCTCCTCGATCAGGTCGAGCTCGGCCTGGGGCGCGCCGAGCTCGACCAGCCGCGCCACCACCCGGTCGCGCGTCTTGGTCTCGTTGACCTCGCGCCAGTAATTGTCGAAATGGACCTTGGAGCCGGTCACCGCATAGCGCCGCGCCTCGTTCGTCAGGAAGTCGGAGGCGGCGGCGAGATCCAGGCCGAGCTGGCGGAATTCGGCGGCCCGGGCGGTCGCCTCCCGCTCGGCATCGATGGCCTCGGTCATGAGAAAGAGCGACCCGCCGGTCGTGGCGGCGAGAACGGTCAGGGCGGTATAGGCGACTCGCGTGATCTGGCGCAGGCGCATGTCCGGCATTCCCTCTCTGGCTGGCGGGTCCGGCCGAGCCGGATGGCACCCGGCCGAACAATTGACGCCAACATTTGATGAATGCCGTTAAAAGAGGACTAACTCGTCCGGAGTCCTGCTGAATAGACGATGCCTTCTCAACGGGCGCGGGGCGGGGTGGCTACAGGCGGGCCTCCAGCGCCCGGAACCAGGCGAGGCGGGCCTCCACCTGGGCGATGTCGTGGTCGAGCCAGGCCGTGAGGTGGCCGCCCTCGGCGGCGTAATGGCCGCGCAGGTCGGTCAGGCGGGTGAGCTCGCGCTCGCAGACCTCGACCAGGAGCTCCGCCTGGGCGAGCTGCGCGTCGCGGTCGAGCACATGCAGGAACCGCATCTTGAGGGCGATGACGAGCTTGTTGAACTCGCCCATTGGCCCGCGGAGATTGGCGCCGAGCAGGCGTTTCAGCTCGGCCATGCCGGCTTCGGTCACCCGCATCGGCGCATCGTCGCCGGCTGCGACCGGCTCGACCAGCCCTTCGACCTTCAGAAGCTCGATCGGCGGGCCGATCAGGTCGAGGGAGGGCCCGACGATGCGCCCGGTGAAATGCCGGATCTCGGTGGCGAGCGCCGCATAGGGCTTCGGCGCCTTGGCCAGGCTGCCGAGCGCCGCCAGGCGGATGGCTTCGGTCGGGATCAGACTGTTGTCGGGATACATGCCCTGCCTCGTGCCTGAACCGGCAGACTACCATGCCTGCGCCGGCCCGTTCCATATGGGCCGTTTCCGGCCGCCGGCAAGCACAGCCGGGTCTGCCGCCGCCGACGGGCGGTTCAGTTCCGGATGCCGCGGAGCCGCTCGGCGCGCCGGCGCAGCAGTTCCACCGTCGTCAGCATGACGACCGAGAAGACGATCAGCAGGCTGGCCGCCGCGGTGATCGTCGGGCTGATCATCTCGCGGATGCCGGTGAACATCTGCTTGGGCAGAGTCCGCTGCTCGGGGCTTGCCAGGAACAGCACGACCACCACCTCGTCGAAGGAGGTGACGAAGGCGAACAGCGCGCCGGAGATCACGCCCGGCAGGATGAGCGGCAGCACGACCTTGAAGAAGACCCGCGGCGGCGCGGCGCCCAGGCTGGCGCCGGCCCGCATCAACGTCTGGTCGAAGCCGATCAGCGTGGCGGTCACGGTGATGACGACGAAGGGAGTGGCGAGCGCGGTATGCGCCAGGATCACGCCGGGGAAGCTGTTGGACAGCCCGATCATCGCATAGAAGAAATACATGCCGACGGCGGTGATCACGATGGGCACCACCATCGGCGAGATGAGGAGGGCCATCACCGTCGCGCGGGCCGGGAAGTTCGGACGGCTGAGCCCGAGAGCCGCCAGCGTGCCGAGCGCCGTCGACAGCAGCGTCGTCGCCACGGCGACGATCACGCTGTTCCTGAGCGCCGTCTGCCAGCGCTCCGAGGTGAAGAACTCCTCGTACCAGCGCAGCGACAGGTCGGGCATCGGATAGCTGAAATAGGGCTCCGAGTTGAACGACAGCGGCATGATCACCAGGATCGGCGCGATCAGGAACAGCAGCACCAGCGCGCAGATGGCCCGGAAGATCCAGTACCAGGCCCGCTCGATCGGGGTGGCGTAGGGAGCCATCGCCATGTGGTTCAGCCCAGCTTCATCTTGTCGATGCCGACGAGGCGGTTGTAGACGAAGTACAGGACCATGGTGAGGGCGAGCAGGATGATGCCCAGCGCCGAGGCCATGCCCCAGTTGAGCTCCGTGTTGGTGTAGAGCGCGACGAAGTAGCTCACCATCTGGTCGGTCGGCCCGCCGACCAGCGCCGGGGTGATGTAGTAGCCGAGCGAGAGGATGAAGGTGAGCAGGCAGCCGGCGCCGATGCCGGGGATGGTCTGCGGAAAGTAGACGCGCCAGAAGGCATAGAACGGACCGGCGCCGAGCGAGCGCGCCGCGCGCACGTGGCTCGGCGGAATCGTCTTCATCACGCTGTAGATCGGCAGGATGGTGAACGGCAGCTGGATGTGCGTCATCGCCACGATCGTGCCGAAGCGGTTGAAGATGAGCTGCACGGGCTCGCCCAATATGCCGGTCCAGACCAGGAGGTCGTTGATGACGCCCTCGGTCTGCAGCAGGACCACCCAGGCGGTGGTGCGCACGAGAAGGGAAGTCCAGAACGGCAGCAGCACCAGGATCATCAGCAGATTGCTGGTGCGCGTCGGCAGCGTCGCCAGCAGATAGGCGACGGGGAAGCCGAGCAGCAGGGTGGCCAGCGTGACCGTGATGCTGATGCCGAAGGTGCGCAGGAAGACGCTGCGGAACAGCGACTGGTCGGGCGGCGCCTGAACCAGCTCGTTGTCCGCGTTCCACACGAGATCGACCGACGCCGCGAGGTAGAAGGTGGTGTACGGGTTGCCGGCGCGCTTGAGCACCACCCAGGTTTCGCGCTCGCCCCAGATGTCATTGGCGTCCAGGAAGGCCTGCTTGTAGGGGCCGGTCTCCAGCTTCTCGATCTTGCGGGCGGTGCCGATGATCTTCGACCTGGCGCCGGCGATCTCGTGATTGATGCGCTTGCCGACCAGGCCGGTGGTCTTGTCCTTCTGGGTCTGCTTCAGATCGGCTGCCAGGGCGGCGAAGACCGGCTCGTCGGGAATGCCCTGCCCGTCCCAGTCCTCGAGGGCGGCGACGGTGTTCGGCAGCGTCGACACGATCTCGGGATTGTCGACGCTGCGGAACATCAGCACGACCATCGGGACGATGAACGTCACGACGATGAAGAGGAAAAGCGGCAGGACCAGGCCGACCGCCTGCAGCTTGCGCTTGCGCTCGGCGCGGCGGAGTTGCGCCTTCAGCCGAGAGACGCCGGGCTTTCCGATGCCGGGAGCAGTGGTGACGAAGGTCGTCATCGGCGGTGCGGGATCTGCCTGTTTCGCGGCCGAGAGGCGGGAGGAGGACGGCTGCCCCCTCCCGCGCCAGGTCCGGCTTACTGTGCGAGCCAGGTGTTGAAGCGGTTCCTGAGCTCCTCGCCGTTGTCACCCCAGAACTCCGCATCGAGGATGATGGCGTTCTTCATGTTGTCGGGGGCGGTGGGCAGATCGGGGACGAGCTCCGCCGGAACGGAAGGCAGAGCGTCCGTATTGGTCGGCCCGTAGGAGATGTATTGCGGCTGGCGGGCCATGTTCTCGGCTGCCATCGCGTATTTCAGGAAGGCGTAGCTCGCCTCCAGATTCTTGGCGCCGGCCGGAATGGCCCAGAGATCGAAATCGGGCAGCTGCCCGTCCCAGACGATCTTGAAGTTCTTGCCTTCGTTCTTCACCGCGCCGTAGATGCGGCCGTTCCAGGCGGTGGTCATCACGACCTCGCCATCGGCGAGGAGCTGCGGCGCCTGGGCGCCGGCTTCCCACCACACCACGTTGTCCTTGATGGTGGCGAGCTTGGCGAAGGCGCGGTCGATGCCTTCCGGCGTGCGCAGCAGGTCGTAGATCTCGTCATGCGGCACGCCGTCGGCCGACAGCGCGAACTCCAGGTTCCCGAAGGCGTCCTTCTGCATGGCGCGCTTGCCCGGGAACTTCTCCAGGTCGAAGAAATCGGCCCAGTTCTTCGGCCCGTCGGGAAGCTTGTCCATGTCGTAGGCGAAGATCGTGGAATAGACGATGTTGCCGACGGCGCATTCCTGCTGCGCGCCCGGCACCAGCTTGGCGGTATCGACGATCTTCGAGTAGTCGAGCACCTCGAAAATGCCCTCGTCGCACCCCTGCAGGCCCATCTGCGTGTCGATGTCGACCACGTCCCAGGTGACGTCGCCGGCCTCGACCATCGCGCGGATCTTGGCGAGCTCGCCGTTGTACTCTTCCTCGATGATCTGGATGCCGGTCTCGGCCTGGTACGGCTCGTAGAACGCCTTGCGCTGACTCTCCGAGTAGGCGCCGCCCCACGACACGATCGTCAGGCTGTCCGCTGCCAGCGCAGCCGTACCGCCTGCCAGCATGGTCCCCGCCAGCAGGAGGGACGCAAGGCCCAGTCGCTTCTTCATTTCCCGAAGTCTCCCTGTTGAGCCGGTCGCACCGGCCGTTGCCCCGCCGTTCCGTCAGCGAGTGCGTTCCTCGGATCGGAATGGTCGGAAGTCCGTGTCAGAACGCGTCGAGCGCCCGGCAATCTTCCTTTCTCCAGCCGACGGATATCGTCGCGCCCGGCTGCAGATCGGGAACTCCTTCCGAGTTCGGGACCTTGATCACGAACTCGGAGCTGCCGCAGACCGTGGCGCGCACCCGCGTGTGGTCTCCCAGGTAGATGAGCTCCTCCACCCGGGCGGAGAAGACGTTGTTGCACGCGCCGTTCGCAGCGCCGATGCGCACCCGCTCCGGCCGCAGCGACAGCGTGGTCGGCACGCCGACCGAGGAGACGGCGACCGGCAGCGCCTCGACCTGCCCGCCGCCCTCGACCTCCACCCGGCAGGTTTCGCCGTTCATCGCCACGACCTTGCCGCGGATCTTGTTGTTCTCGCCGATGAACTGGGCGACGAAGGAATTGGCCGGCCGCTCGTAGAGGTCGCCGGGCGTGGCGAGCTGCTGGATCTCGCCGTCGTTGAACACCGCGATGCGGTCGGACATGGTGAGCGCTTCGCTCTGGTCGTGCGTCACGTAGACGACGGTGACGCCCAGGCTCTGGTGCAGATGCTTGATCTCGAGCTGCATCTGCTCGCGTAGCTGCTTGTCGAGCGCCCCCAGGGGCTCGTCCATCAGCACGAGCTTCGGCTCGAAGACGAGCGCGCGGGCGAGCGCCACGCGCTGCTGCTGTCCGCCGGACAGCTGGCCGGGGCGCCGCTTGGCGAACGGGCCGAGCCTGACCATGTCGAGCGCGCGGGCGATCTTCGCGCGCATCTCCTCGCGCGGCACCTTGCGCACCTCGAGCGGGAAGGCGAGGTTCTCCTCGACCGTCATGTGCGGGAAGAGCGCGTAGTTCTGGAACACCATGCCGATGTTCCGCCGGTGCGGCGGCATGTCGTCGATCGGCCGGCCGTCGAGCACGATGCGGCCGTGGGTGGGAACCTCGAAGCCGGCCAGCATCATGAGGGTCGTCGTCTTTCCGGACCCCGACGGACCCAGAAGCGTCAGGAACTCGCCGGCCCGAATGCTCAGATTCAAATCTCTGACGACGAGCGTCTCGCCGTCATAGCTCTTCTGAATATTGATGAATTCGACGTAGTTGTCCGATCGCGCTGACATGCCCGTCCCGTGAAACCCCGCTGTTCCGTCTTCGGCGGTCTTTCGGACGTGCGCCCGTGTGCCGAATTAGAAGCAAATTTCTATGATATACCCCGAGAAAAAGGGAGTCTTTTTCTGTGGGTATCGGAAGGGAGCTGAGATGCGGGAAACCGAGGGAATGTTCCCTGTCGGCGAGGACTCAGGCCGCGAGCTTGAGCCCGAGCCGCTTCCAGACGTCGACCATCGCCTCGACGAGCCGGTCCATCATGGCGTCGTCGTGCAGCGGGGAGGGGGTGAGGCGCAGCCGTTCCGTGCCGCGCGGCACGGTCGGATAGTTGATCGGCTGCACGTAGATGCGGTGCCGCGACAGAAGGTCGTCGCTCGCCTGCTTGCAGGCGCGCGGCTCGCCCACCAGCACCGGGACGATGTGGCTTTCCGACGGCATGACCGGCAGGCCCGCATCGGCCAGGCGGCGCTTCAGCGTCGCCGCCCGTTCCTGGTGGCGCTGGCGATGGCAGTCGTCGGCCTTGAGCACGCGGATGCTGGCCAGCGCGCCGGCGGCCACGACCGGCGGCAGCGACGTCGTGAAGATGAATCCGGGGGCATGGCTCCGGACCGCGTCGACCAGCGCCGCGGAGCCGGTGATGTAGCCCCCCACCACCCCGAAGGCCTTGCCGAGCGTCCCTTCGATGACCTGGATGCGATGGGCGACGCCGTCGCGCTCCGACACGCCGCCGCCGCGCGGGCCGTACATGCCGACCGCGTGCACCTCGTCGAGATAGGCGAGGGCGCCATGGCGCTCGGCCAGGTCGCAGAGCTCCGCCAGCGGCGCGATGTCGCCGTCCATGGAATAGACGGATTCGAAGGCGACGATCTTCGGTGCCGCCGGATCGGCCGCCTTCAGCAGCGAGCCCAGATGCGCCACGTCGTTATGACGGAAGACGTGCTTCTCGCAGCGGCCGTGCCGGATGCCCTGGATCATCGAGGCATGGTTCAGCGCGTCGGAGAAGATGATGCAGCCGGGCAGGAGCTGGGCGAGCGTGCTGAGGGTCGCCTCGTTCGAGATGTAGCCGGAGCTGAACAGGAGGGCGGCTTCCTTGCCGTGGAGGTCGGCGAGCTCGCGCTCCAAGAGGACGTGGTAGTGGTTGGTGCCGGAGATGTTGCGGGTTCCGCCGGCGCCCGCGCCGCAGCGGTCCAGCGCCTCGTGCATGGCGGCCAGCACCTCGGGGTGCTGGCCCATCCCGAGATAGTCGTTGGAGCACCAGACGGTGACCTCCTCGACTACCTCGCGGCCGGAGGCGCTGGGCAGGTAGCGCACCGCCCGAGGGAACGCCCCGGCCTGGCGCTCCAGCTCGGCGAACACCCGGTACCGGCCCTCGGCCTTCAGCCCGGCGATCGACTCCCGGAAAATTCTGTCGAAATCCATTACTTCGCCCGCATGCCCGATGGCCGTACCCGTGCGCCCAGGCTGGAGGCCGGGGCATCCTGCGATCGTCCGCGATCCGGATGGCTGTAAAAAGTATCTATTAACATAATCCGGCGGGGAGTATGCGTCACAGGGTCGCGCGGGCGACTGTAACATGTGGCGTGCCGGCGGGGCCATCGCCCCGCCGGCGCGCCGCCCGGCTGCCGGTCAGGCCGCCTGCAGCCCGTTCTCCCGGACATGGGCCGCCGTGTCTTCGAGCGCCGCCTCGAACCGCCGGAACATGTCCTCGATCTCGTTCGCGGTGATGATCAGGGGCGGGCAGAATGCGATGCTGTCGCCGAGCGGCCGGATGATCAGCCCATGCTCCTGGGCCCGTCCCACCAGGAAGGCGCCGAGCAGCTGCTTGGGATCGAAGGACTCCCGGGTCGCCTTGTTCTTGACCAGCTCGATCGCGCCGACCAGGCCGACGCCCCGGCACTCGCCCACCAGCGGATGGTCGGCGAAGCGGCGCAGCTGCTTCTGGAACACCGGCGCGACCTCGCGCACCTGGTCGATGATCCGGCGCTCCTCGTAGATCTTCAGCGTCTCGACGGCGACGGCGGCCGCGACCGGGTGACCGGTATAGGTAAAGCCGTGGCCGAAGGTGCCGATCTTGCCGCTGTTGTCGCGGATGGCGTCGTAGACCTTCCGGTTGATCAGCACGGCCGAGATCGGCAGATAGGCCGAGGAGAGCTGCTTCGCCACCGTCATGATGTCCGGCTGCAGCTTGTAGGTCTCGGTGGCGAACATGTTGCCGGTGCGCCCGAAGCCGCAGATCACCTCGTCGGCGATGAACAGGATGTCGTGCTTCTCGAGCACCGCCTGGATCTTCTCGAAATAGGTCTTCGGCGGGACGATCACGCCGCCGGCGCCCTGCACCGGCTCGGCGATGAAGGCGGCGACCGTGTCCGGACCCTCGCGCTGGATCAGCGCCTCGAGGCTCTCGGCCATGCGGGTCGCGAAATCCTCCTCGCTCTCGCCCGGCTTGCCGAAGCGGTAGTGATGCGGGCAGTCGGTGTGCAGGATGTTGGCGATCGGCAGGTCGAAGTCGCGATGATTGTTCGGCAGGCCGGTGAGGCTCGCCGACGCGACGGTCACGCCGTGATAGCCCCTGATCCGCGCGATGATCTTCTTCTTGTTCGGCCGGCCGAGCGCGTTGTTGTAGTACCACACCATCTTCACGACGGTGTCGTTCGCCTCGGAGCCGGAATTGGCGAAGAAGGCGTGCGACATCGGCACGGGCGCCATCTTCACCAGCCGCTCGGCCAGCTCGATGGTCACGTCGGGGGCCTTGTGCGCGAAGCTGTGATAGTAGGGCAGCTTGCGCATCTGCTTCGTCGCCGCCTCGACGAGCCGCTCCTCGCCGAAGCCGAGGCTGGCGCACCAGAGGCCGGCCAGGCCTTCGATGTAGGACTTGCCGTTCTCGTCGAACACGTGAATCCCCTTGCCGCCGGTCAGCACCAGCGGACCCGCGCTCTCGTGCCGCACCGCATCCGTATAGGGATGCAGGTGATGGGCGATGTCGCGCGCGGCGAGCGAATTCGGCATGTGGTTCATGACAGTACACTCCTCTCCGCCGCGGTAGGCTCGGGCGGTCGTATGAGGCCGCTGGGCTGCGGCGAAAGGGGTGGATTGCGGCCCAATATCCTTCGCCGTCCGGGCGAAGTCAAAGGGGCCTCCGGCCGGCGCAAGAAGCGTGATGGCGGCGATCCCGGAGGTCAGCCGGCCCAGCTCCGGTAGCGGCGCTCGCGCGGCAGGTATTCGAGAATGCGGTGATTGTTGGTGTCGGACACCAGCAGCCTGTCCTTGCCGTCCGCCCAGATGCCGGCGGGCTCGCCCAGGGGCAGGCAGACCGGATCCTCGCAGAGGAATCCGTCGTCGAGATCGCGCACCTCGCGCAGCCTGAGATCGAGGACGCGCAGCGCGCCGTTATAGCTGTCGGCGACGGCGAGGTCCCCGTCCCACCAGCACAGCCCCAGCGCGTGCTGCAGCCGCGCGTCGAGGAAGGCGCCGTTCACGTGGCCGAAGTCGAACAGCCCGGTGCCCACCAGCGTCTCGACCCGAAGCTCCGGCAGATGCAGCGCGCGGACCGAGGACGTCTCGCTGTCGGCGAAACAGAGCTGCTCGCCGTCCGGCGAGAGGGCGAGGCCGCTCGGCTGGGCCAGCCGGGCGGTAAGGGCCGGGCCGTCCAGGATCGTCTCGCCGCCATCGCCCGCCAGGGCAGCGACCGTTCCTGCCGCAAGATCGAGGAGGCCAAGCTGGTGGGTGCCCGCATTGGCGAAATAGAGCGTAGTGCCGGCGAGCTCCAGGTCCCAGGGCGAGGCGAGGGCCGATGCGGCAGCGGAATCGGTGGCGCCGAGCACGGGGCCGCGGCGGCCGTTGCCGGCCAGCGTCGTGACCGCACCGGAGGCGAGGTCGATCTGCCGTACGGCGTGGTTGCCGGTATCCGCGACGAAGATCGCCATGCGGCCCTCCGGATCCTCGCCGCAGACCAGGCCCTGCGGCCCGTTGAACCGGGCCTGCGCGGCGGGCCCGTCCTCGAGGCCGGGCCGGCCGCTGCCGAAGCGCGCCGTCTCCCGCCCGCGATCGTCGAGGACCGCGATCTGATGATGCCCGGCATCGGCGAGCGCCCAGTGCCTCGGCTCGCCGGTCGCAGGAAACGGCTTGATCTTGCCGGGAAAGGCGAAGCGTCCCGCACGGCTTTCCACCGGCGCGAAATCGAGCGTGCCGGGCCTCAGCACGCCGGTCTGCCGGTACTGCGCCAGCGCGTTGCCGATCGCCTGGACCAGAAGGTCGCCGTCCGCCTCGCCGGCGTGCCGCCCGGCCTCGCGGCCCTCCGGATCGACGAACACCAGGCTGGGCCAGGCGCGGACCGCGTATTCGCGCCAGATGCGGAACTCGGGGTCGTGGACGACCGGATGGACGATGCCGTAGCGCGCGATGGCGCGCCCGACATTCTCCGGGTCCTTCTCGGCGGCGAATTTCGGAGAGTGGACGCCGACGACCACCACCTCCTCGGGAAAGCGCTCCTCGACCCGGCGCAGGGCCGGCAGGACGTGCATGCAGTTGATGCAGCAGAAGGTCCAGAAGTCGAGGATCACCAGCCGGCCGCGCAATTCGGCCAGGGACAGCGGCCGGGCGACGTTGAACCAGACGAGGCCGGGCCGGTCGATCTCGGGCGCGCGGACGGGGGCCGTCATCCGTCGAGTGTCGGGCGGTCGAGCGGGCGCGTCAACCAACCGGGCTCACCGCCCCGCCAGCTCGACCGCCCGCGGATCGAGCGCGTCGCGCAGCCCGTCGCCCAGGAAGTTGAAGGCGATCACCGTCACGAAGATGGCGAGGCCCGGCCAGACCGCGAGCGCCGGCGCCGACCAGATGAGCTCCTGCGCATTCGACAGCATGTTGCCCCAGCTCGGCAGCGGCGGCTGGATGCCGAGGCCGAGGAAGCTCAGCACCGATTCCGTCAGGATGATGCCGCCGACCGACAGCGTGGTGGCGACGATCACCGGCCCGATCACGTTGGGCAGGATGTGCACGGTCATGATGCGCAGCGGCCCTGCGCCGAGCGCCTCCGCGGCGCGGACATATTCGCGCTCGCGGACGGAGAGGGTCGCCCCGCGCACGAGGCGCGCGACGGTCGTCCAGCCCACGAGAGCGATCAGCACCGCCATGCGATAGAAGCTCGCATCGGGTGCGCTCGCCGCCGCCGGCGAGACGCCGAGCTTCGTAAGATCGACCGCCGCCAGCACGATGAGGAGCGGCAGGATCGGCAGGGCGATCACGCTGTCCGCCAATCTCATCAGCACGGCATCGAGGCGCCCGCCGAAATAGCCGGCGACGAGGCCGACCGCCGTGCCGATCGTCGCCGCGGCGAGCGCCGCCACCAGGCCGAGTGCGAGCGAGATCCGGCCGCCGGCGAGCAGCCGCTGCAGCAGGTCGCGGCCGAGCTCGTCCGTGCCGAGCGGGTGCGCGGGCGAGGGCGGGGCGAAGCGGTTCAGCAGGTCGACCGCGTTGCTGTCGATGCCGCGCATCGCCTCGATCGCCGGGGCGGCGAGCGCGAGCAGGCCGAGCAGGACGAGCACGGCGCCGCTCGCCACCGCCACCCGGTGCCGGAGGAAGCGCCGCCAGAAGAGGCGGCCCGGCGCCGCCTCCGGCTGCGCAGGCGCGCGCGACGCGGCGAGGAGCTCGGCCGAGCCGCTCATCGGTAGCTCACCCGGGGATCGAGCCAGGCATAGGCGAGGTCGGCCAGCAGGTTGCTCGCCAGCACCACGCCGGTGGCGAGGAGCAGCCCGACCAGCGCCAGGTTGTAGTCGTTGCCCATGATCGCGTCGTAGATCGTCTTGCCCATGCCGAGATAGGCGAACATGGTCTCGGTGATGAGCGCGCCGGAGAACAGCGTGCCGAAATCGAGCGCCAGGATCGTCACCACCGGGATCATGGCGCTGCGCAGCGCGTGGCCCAGCACCACGCGCCCGGTGCTCGCGCCCTTGGCGAAGGCGGTGCGCACGAAATCCTGGCGCAGGGCCTCGGCCATCGCCGCGCGGGTGTAGCGGATCAGCGCCCCCGCCGAGATCAGCGTGAGCGTGAGCACCGGCAGCACCAGATGCCGCGCCCGGTCGGCGAGCCAGGCGCCCCCGCCGGGGTCGAGTCCGGGCGTTCCGGTGCCGCCGGCCGGCAGGACGCCCCAGGTGACGGCGAACAGGATGATGAGCAGGATGGCGAGCCAGAACGGCGGCACGGAAATGCCGGCGAAGGCCGCCAGGTTGATCGCCCCGTCGGCGATGCCGTGCGGCCGGATCGCCGCGAAAATGCCGGCCGGGATCGCGATGGCGATCGCCAGGACGAAGCTCGAGCCCATCAGCAGGAGCGTGTTGCCGAGGCGCGGCAGCAGCACCTCGGTCACCGGGCGCGAGGTCAGCCGCGAGAAGCCGAGATCGCCCTGCAGCGCGCCGCCGAGCCAGGCGAGGTAGCGCTCGACGATCGGCCGGTCGAGACCGTAGATCGCCTTGAGCCGCGCCGCGTCGGCCGGGGTGAGCGACGGGTCGGCCGCGATCATCAGGTCGACCGGATCGCCGGGCATCAATCCGATGAGGCCATAGACGACGAAGGACATCAGGGCCAGAACGACCAATGTCTCGGCCAGCCGCTGGACGAGGAAGCGGGTCACGGGACTGTCCGATGCACAGGAAGAAGTTCACCACAGAGACACAGAGGCACAGAGGAAGAGACTAAGGAGATTGTCATCGCCTGGCCCTCATCCCGAGCTTGTCGAGGGAGACCCGGCGATC
>DAIMFL010000046.1:0-22065 GCA_036724615.1 Alphaproteobacteria bacterium
GCCGCCCGTGTCTCTCCCCGTCCGCGCTGCCGGATCGATCACTCGGCGACCAGCTTGACACGCTGGCCGGGCCTGACCGCCTCGCCGTCGGTGAGCCCGTTCAGCACGCGGAACCTTTCGACCTGATGGTCCTCGATCGCCATGCGGCGGGCGAGCGACTCCACCGTGTCTCCGGCGCCCACGGTGACGACGCGGATGCGCTGCGGCTTCAGCGCGCGGGCTTCGGCGTCGGTCAGCTTGCGGAAGCTGTAGGTCGTGCGCCGCAGCTCCTCCGACAGGCGGTCCGTGAGGTTGCGCGGGGTCAGCATCAGGAAGCGGTACACGGTCCTGGGGTCGTAGCGGATCGCGACCAGCCGGAGATCCGCCGCGCCGGCATTCGTGTTGACGCGCGCCGTGCCCGTCGCGCCCTCCATCCCGTTGACCGTGATCCGCTCCAGGTTCTGGAGGCTGATCTTCCCGGCCCAGTCATGCGCGAGATAGTCGACGAGGTCGCCGCCCGGCGCGCCCGGCGCCTGGTCGAACTGGATCCCCGCGCCGTTCGGCCCCTGGGCGATGACGGCGGCGGAGCTGTTGCGCAGCCGGAAGTCCTGCGGCACGGTGAACTCGAACTTCAGGACCGGATGGGCGAAGCGCGACCCCTTGATGAAGCCTTCCTTGGGGTCGTCGCCATAGAGCATGCCGTCGATCTTGTCGAGATAGATGTCGCGCTCGATCATCGCGTCATCGACCGGCTTCTCGCCGGCGGCCGCGATCGCCCGCTGCACGCGGTCCGCCGTGCGCGGATGGGTCGCCATGATG
Source organism: Alphaproteobacteria bacterium (assembly GCA_036724615.1). Classification (GTDB taxonomy): domain Bacteria; phylum Pseudomonadota; class Alphaproteobacteria; order Dongiales; family Dongiaceae; genus DAIMFL01. The sequence goes on from DAIMFL010000046.1 coordinate 799, forward strand.
TTGTACTCGTCCGCCGCGCCGGGCTGGCCGGCCAGCGCCGCCTCGAGCCGGCTGTCGGCGAGCAGGCTTCCCAGGAAGCTCGACATCGCCTGGGGCTCGTAGGTCGCGCGGGACAGGTAGCGAACGCCGAGCATGTCGGCTTCGAACTCCTGATCGCGCGAGTAGCTCTGCAGATAGAGCTGCGCGCCCGTGCCGGCCAGGTTGGCGAGCGCGCCGCTGCCGGTCGCGATCGCGACGCCCAGCATGCCGATATTGGCGAGCATCGACTGGCTGTAGCGCTGCGCCGAATGGCGCGCGGTGACATGGCCGATCTCGTGGCCGATCACGCCGGCGAGCTCCGCCTCGCTGTTGGCCAGCGCCATCAGCCCGCGCGTCACATAGACATAGCCGCCGGGCAGCGCGAAGGCGTTCACCACCGGCGAGTCGAGCACGGTGAAGGTGAATTTCAGGTCGGGCATCTCGGAGGTCGAGGCGAGGAACTGGCCGATCGAATCGACGTAGCGGGTGATCTCGGGATCGTCGTAGACGCCGCCGAACTCGGCGGTGATCTGCGGATGCTGCTCGCGGCCGATCTGGACCTCGTCCTCCTCGGACATGAAGCCGGTGAAGCTCTGGCGTCCCGTCGCGGGATTGGTCGAGCATCCGGCAAGCGCGCCGCCGAGCCCCGCGGAGACGAGCAGGGCGGCGGCGAAACGGGTCAGTCTGCGGCTCGTGCGGCTCATGGCCCGATCACCTCGATCTGTTCCGGATGGGTCGCCTCGATCATCGGCCCGTTGAAGGATTTTATCCAGCCGCGCACCCGGATGCGAAGCCCCTCGAAGGACTCGACGGGGCGGCCGGCCGCCTCGAACAGCCGCCGCGCCTCGGGATCGATCGAGACGGTGAAGTCGTCTTTCCAGTCGCGGCCGAAATTGAGATAGCCGCGGTCGCGGACGACGGCCGCGTCGAGCACCCTGCCCTCCACGAGCTGGAAGCTGTCGATCGCCTCGGAGAGCTGGTCGGCCGCGCGGATGCCGTACCAGGGATCGCTCCAGATGCCCGCTCCCTCCCGCCGCGCCCGCCGCTCGCGCTCCAGCATCTCGGTGACGAGCGCGCGGTTGTCGGGAAAGCTGTAGACCCGCCCCAGGCCGCGGGCGAGGAGCTCGCCCTGCAGCCACAGCCCGTCGTCGCGGAACAGATGGGCGAGCGCGCGGCCGTGGCGGTCGACGCGCCGCCCGCCATAGCCGAGCGTGACCTGGCGGCCCTGCGCCAGCTCGACCAGCGCCGCCCTGGCCTCCTCCGCGAGCGGCCAGGTCTCGAACCCTTCGCGGCCGCGCGGCAGCTTCGGCGCCTGGAGGCCGACGAGGCGCACCTCCCTGCCGTCCTCCAGCACCAGCGTGTCGCCGTCGATAACCTCCGCGACGCGGAAGCTGCCGCCTGCCGCAAGCGCGTCGGGGAGCGCCGGGCCGGCCGCGAGCGGGCCGGCGCCGAGCCAGAGGAGCACGAAGGCGACCAACAGGGGGAGCCCGGCGGGGCGGATGCGGGGGCTGGCGGAACGGGTCATGACGGCTACTATAGGCGCGCCGCGCCGCCCGGCGCGGAATTCCCGAGGCCGGTCCGCCCGGCGCACCGACCGTTCAGCCATCCGCCCCTCCCCGCCCCATGCATCGGAAGATCGTCATGCCCCGCACAGAGCTGTTTCCCGAGATCGAACCCTACGAGAAGGGCTATCTCGCGGTGGGCGGCCCGCACCAGATCTACTGGGAGCAGTGCGGCAACCCGGACGGCGAGCCGGTGGTCTTCCTGCATGGCGGTCCCGGCGCCGGCGCCAGCCCGACCCACCGCCGCTTCTTCGATCCGGCCCATTACCGCATCGTGATCTTCGACCAGCGCGGCGCCGGACGCTCGAAGCCGCTCGGCGATCTCACCGACAACACCACCGGCCATCTGATCGCCGACATCGAGATGCTGCGGCAGAAGCTCGGGATCGAGCGCTGGATGGTGTTCGGCGGGTCGTGGGGCTCGACCCTGGCGCTCGCCTATGCCGAGGCGCATCCGGAGCGCGTGCGCGCGCTCATCCTGCGCGGCATCTTCCTCTGCCGGACGAGCGAGATCGACTGGTTTCTCTACGGCATGAAGACCTTCGCGCCGGAGGCCTGGCGCAGCTTCGTCGAGCATCTGCCGGAGTCCGAGCGCGGCGACCTGCTCGCCAGCTATTATCGCCGGCTGACCGATCCGGACCCGAACGTCCACATGCCGGCGGCGCGCCGCTGGAGCGTCTACGAGGGAACCTGCTGCACCCTGCTGCCCAGCCCCGAGACGGTCGAGTCCTTCGGGCGCGACACCACCGCGCTGGGTCTGGCCCGCATGGAGGCGCATTACTTCATCCACAGCATCTTCCTGCCCGAGAACGCGCTGCTGAAGAACGTCGATCGCATCCGCGGGATCCCCGGCTTCATCGTGCAGGGCCGCTACGACCTGGTCTGCCCGATCGAGACCGCGGACGAGCTGCACAGGGCGTGGCCGGAGGCGGAGTACGTGATCGTCCCCGATGCGGGGCATTCCGCGCTCGAGCCCGGGATCCGCGCCCAGCTCGTCGCCGCGATGGAGCGCTTCAAGGGATTGAAGTGACGCGATCCAAAACCCCCCTCCCCTCGCGGGAGGGGGAGGGGCCCATCGCGTCAGCGATGGGAGGGAGAGGGGGTGCCGCCATCAAGAACTCGTACGCGCGCTGCCGCGCGCGAGACCCCTCCCCCTGCCCCCTCCCGCAAGGGGAGGGGGTCTTCTTTACCCGATCGGCCGTGTCGCCTCGGCGAGCCACTGTGCCGTCGCGGTATCGACGAGCTGGGTCAGCTCGTCGCTCACCCTGGCGTGATAGGCGTCGAGCCAGGCGCGCTCGCCGTCGGTCAGCAGCGAGGGCTCGATCAGCCGCCGGTCGATCGGCGCCAGGGTCAGCGTCTCGAAGCCGCGCATCTCGCGCTCGGCGCCCGGCACGTCGATCGCCGTGACGACCACCAGGTTCTCGATGCGGATGCCGTAGGCGCCGGTCTTGTAATAGCCGGGCTCGTTCGAGACGATCATGCCGGGCTCGAGCCCGACCCGGTTGGGCAGCTTCGAGATACGCTGCGGCCCTTCGTGCACGCCGAGATAGCTGCCGACGCCGTGACCCGTGCCGTGGTCGTAGTCGAGCCCGGCCTGCCACAAGGCGGCGCGCGCCAGGGTGTCGAGCTGGCTGCCGGAGGTGCCTTTCGGAAAGCGTGCCGTGGCGACGGCGATGTGACCCTTGAGCACCCGGGTGAAGCGGTCGCGCATCTCCGCCCCGAGCGGCCCGTCCGGCACGCGGCCCACGATCATCGTCCGCGTGATGTCGGTCGTGCCGTCGAGGTACTGTGCGCCGGAATCGAGCAGGAAGATCTCACCGGACGCGAGCTTCCGGTTGGTCTTCTCGGTCGAGCGGTAATGCACGATCGCGCCGTTCGGCCCGGCGCCGGCGATGGTGTCGAAGGACAGGTCGCGGAACAGCGCGTTCTCGCGCCGGCAGCCGTGCAGCCGCTCGGCGGCCTCGAGCTCCGTGACGGCGCCCTTCGGTGCCTCGGTGTCGAGCCAGCAGAGGAAGCGCACGACCGCCGCCCCGTCGCGCCGGTGCGCGCTGCGCGTCCCGGCGATCTCGACCGGGTTCTTGCAGGCTTTGGGCAGGGAGCAAGGGTCCTCGCCCCGGACCGGCGCGCTGCCCGCCCGGGTCAGCCGGTCGAACACCCAGGCCGGTGCGCTCGCCGGATCGGCGAGCACCCGCGCCTTCGACTCGCCCAGCCGGTCGAGCGCGGCGCCGAGCTCCGCCGGCGCATGCACCGCCACCCCGTTGCCGAAATGGCGCTCCAGCCCCGGCGCCAGCTTGAGCCGCTCGATGAAGAGATCGACGGTGCCGTCCCGGTGCAGCACGGCGAAGGAGAGCGGGAGCGGCGTGTGCGGCACGTCGCCGCCGCGGATGTTGAGCAGCCAGGCGATCGAATCCGGCAAAGTGAGCACGGCCGCGTCGAGGCCGTCGGCCGCCAGCTTGGCGCCGAGCTCCTGCCGCTTCTCCGCGGCGGACCTGCCGGCATAGGCCAGCTCGTGCGGCACCACCGGCGCGATCGGCGGCGGCGGCTGATCCGTCCAGACGGCATCGAGGGGATTGTCGGCGAGCGGCTGCAGGCTGCCGCCGGCCTTGTCGGCCGCCTCCTGCAGCCGGGCGACGCCCTCGACCGTGTGCAGCCACGGGTCGTAGCCGAGCACCGCCCCTTTCGGCAGGTTCTCGGCGACCCAGCGCTCCAGCGGCTGATCGGTCACGTGGCGCGGCTCGAACAGGGCCGGGTCCACCTGGTCCCGGACCTGGAGGGTGTAGCGCCCGTCCACGAAGATCGCCGCCCGGTCGGGGAGCACGGCGGCGAGCCCGGCGGAGCCGGTGAAGCCGGTGAGCCAGGCGAGCCGCTCGGCGCGCGGCGCGACGTACTCGCCCTGATGCTCGTCGGCGCGCGGGACGAGGAATCCGGCGACGCCGCGGCGCGCGAGCTCTCCCCGGAACGCGGCGAGGCGCTCGGCGCTCTCGGCCGGCGTGGCGGCGGCCGCACGCGCCGCCCGGGCACGCGCCTCCTTAAGCGCGCGGAGCTTGGTGCGGGTCGCCGGATCCAGCGCGGCGCCGAGCAACATCATCCAGGCATCCGGATCCTCGCCCGGGGGCGCCGCCACGACCCCGTCCAGGAGGGTCGCCAGCGCGCCCGACCCCATGCCGGAGTCCGCGCCCTTCAAGAGATCCCGGAGGTCGTCGGGTGTGCTTGCCATACTGCCCTCATGCAACGCTCCGGCCTTACCGCCGGACCACATAACTCGACCTGATGCCCGTCTGCCACAAGGTTCGGCAGCCTATTGTGCAGGTGCAGCATCATTCCGCCGGCGGGGTTGCGATCCCCGCATCCCTGACATGCGCGGAATGCTTAACCGTCTGTTAAAGCATGCAGAACTCACATTGCTGCGATGCAGCATCCCCCCTGGCTGGCAGGGTTCCCGATCCGTATATTGGCGGTCGTAAGGGGCGCGGGCAATCGCGCCGGCGCCCTCGGATAGATGGATTGGGGAAAATGACCCGCTTTACGGATAAGGAAAAGGTGGCCCTCGAGCGCGCGAAGGCGGCCGTTGCGACCACCCGGACCGACAGCTCCGCCTCGACTGACCGGGGCAATGCCCTGCAGCGCTGGCTGCGCCGCGCCGCTGTCGTCCGCGAGCTCTCGCAGCTCGAAGACCGCATGCTGGCCGATATCGGCCTGGAGCGCTGGCAGATTGAGGAGCTGGCCGACCGCGTCACCGGGAATGACGGACGCTCCGTGGTTTCGGCCCTGGTTGCGACGCTGGTCGCGCCGGCCATCCGGTGGCACCGCCGCAACGAGGCCTACCGGCAGCTTGCCGGCCTCGACGACCGGATGCTCTCCGACATCGGCATCGTGCGCGGCGACATCCCGCAGATCGTGGGAAGCTGGAACGGCGAGACGCCGACCAGCCCGGCCGAGCAGGACGCGACGCTGCTGCGCGGCATCCGCCAGTGGAACCGCAGCCGGGCGACGGCCAAGGCGCTCCACGCCCTCGACAACCACATGCTCGACGACATCGGGCTGGTCCGGGGCGACATCGACTGGGTGGCCGAGGAGCTGGCGGCGCAGTCGGTCTGGACCGCGGCCAACCGGAACCACGAGCCGCGCGCGGCCTGAGCCGGAGCGCAGTACGAGTTCAGCAGCGCGTCCACCCCTGCGGACCGCGGCCTGAAGCGTAGCGAGTGCCTCCAAGATCACGCCGAACGGCGGCCCTTCACAGGGCCGCCGTTTTGCTTTGCCGGGTGCCGTCGGCTGCGCCCCAGCGCCAGCGCCGACCAGTCGCCGAGGCGGATCGCCCAGAGAAGGTCGAGGCCCTGCCGGCGATGGGCCGCAAGCACCATCTCCTCCTGGCTGGTCAACAGGCCCGACAGCACCGCGACGCCACTCGGCGCCAGGTGTCGGGCGAGCCCGGGGGCGAGCCGCACCAGCGGCCGGGCCAGGATGTTGGCGAGGATGAGGTCGTAGGGCCCGCCGTCGCGGATCGCCCGGGCGCCGTAGCCGGCTCCCGTCACCACACGGACCCGGTCGCCGAGCCCGTTCAGCGCCGCATTCTGCCGCGCCACGGCGACCGCCTGCGGGTCGTTGTCGCTGGCCAGCACCTCGACGTCCCAGAGCTTCGCCGCGGCGATGGCGAGGATGCCGCTCCCCGTGCCGACGTCGAGCGGCCGGCGGCGGCGCCCCTCCTCGGCCAGGCGGAGCAGCGCGAGCAGGCAGCCGCGCGTCGTCTCGTGCCGGCCGGTGCCGAAGGCGAGCCCGGCGTCGATCTCGATCGGGATGCTGCCGCGCGGCGGCCGCCCCTCGAAATGCGAGCCGTGCACGAAGAACCGCCCGGCGCGGATCGGCGCGAGCCGGCGCTGGCTCTCCGCGACCCAGTCCTTGTCGGGCACCGGCGCGATCTCGATCTCGGCGCCGGCCGGCAGCGCCTTGCGAAGCGATGCCGCCGCCGGCCGACGCTCGCAGAGCGCCTCGGTCACCCAGCTGCGACCGTTGTCCACTTCGAAGCTCGACAGCGCGAGCGCGAACGGCTCCAGCGCGGCTTCGATTGCGGAGGTCTCCGCCTCGGTGGCGACGGGCACGCGGACGGTCCAGAGCCCGCCCCCCAGACCCCTAGTCCGGGGCTCCGACCCCTCCCTGACCATCCCCCGTCGAGGGGGAGGGGATTCGATCGGGGCAGCGGCCCGATTACACCCTCCCCCCTTGCGGGGGAGGGTCGGGGCAGGGGGTGCGGCCGATGAACGGCGCCGAGTGCGCTCTACCAAGCGTCATTCCGCCTGATCGGCGGGGACGACGAAGCTCGCCATCACCTTCTTGGCGCCAGCGACGTCGAAGGCGATCTCCAGCTTGTCGCCCTCCGCCGCCCTCACGCGGCCATAGCCGAACTTGCGGTGGAAGACCCGATCGCCCGGCGCGAAGGCGCCCGGCCGCGGCGCAATCTCTACCGCCTCCGCTTCGATGAGCGGCGCCGGGGCCGTACGCGGGCGGTCGCTGCGCGGATTGAAGACGCCCCAGTCGGCGAACCCGCCGCCGCGCGCCGCCGCGCCGTGGCTGGCGGCATAGCCCATGCTCGAGCTGGTCTCGATATGGCCGGGCGGCAGTTCGGCCACGAAGCGGGAGGGCAGCGCGCTCTGCATCATCCCGTGGATGCGGCGGCTCGCCGCATAGCTCACATAGACGCGCCGCCGCGCCCGGGTGAGGCCCACATAGGCGAGGCGCCGCTCCTCCTCGAGCCCCGCCGTACCGGACTCGTCGAGCGCGCGCTGATGGGGGAACAGCCCCTCTTCCCAGCCCGGCAGGAACACCACGTCGAATTCGAGGCCCTTGGCGCCGTGCAGCGTCATCAGGCTCACCATGTCGCCGCCCGCATCCGCCGTGGTCTCCATCACCAGGCTCACATGCTCGAGGAACCCGCCGAGGTTCTCGAACTCCTCCATGGCGGTGACGAGTTCCTTCAGGTTCTCGAGCCGGCCCGGCGCCTCGGGCGACTTGTCGTTCTGCCACATGACCGTGTAGCCCGATTCGTCGAGGATGGTCGCGGCGAGCTCGGTATGCGGCACGCTCGCGGCGTGCCCGCGCCAGCGGCCGAGATCGTCGAGCAGCTTCCCGAGCGCGCGGCGCGCCGCCGGCTTCAGCTCGTCGGTGCCGGCGATGCGCAGCGCCGCGGCGGACAGGGAGCAGCTTTGGGCGCGCGCCAGCTGGTGCAGCGCGCGCAGGGTGGTGTCGCCGATGCCGCGGCGCGGCTTGTTGACGATGCGCTCGAAGGCGAGGTCGTCGTCGGGCTGGTGGACGAGGCGCAGATAGGCGATGGCGTCGCGGATCTCCTGCCGCTCGTAGAAGCGCGGGCCGCCGATCACGCGATAGGGCACGCCGAGCGTCAGGAAGCGCTCCTCGAACTCGCGGGTCTGGAATCCGGCGCGCACGAGCACGGCCATCTCGCGCAAGGGCACACCGCGGCGCTGCAGCGCCGCGACCTCCTCGCCGACGAAGCGCGCCTCCTCCTCGCCGTCCCAGAGGCCGCGCACGGCGATCTTCTCGCCCTCGTTGTCTTCGGTCCACAGCGTCTTGCCGAGCCTTCCGGCATTCTGCGCGATGAGGCCCGAGGCGGCGCCCAGGATATGCGCGGTCGAGCGGTAGTTGCGCTCCAGCCGCACGATGCGCGCGCCGGGGAAGTCGTGCTCGAAGCGCAGGATGTTGCCGACCTCGGCGCCGCGCCAGCCGTAGATCGACTGGTCGTCGTCGCCGACGCAGCAGAGGTTGCGGTGGCCCTGCGCCAGCAGGCGCAGCCAGAGATACTGCGCGACGTTGGTGTCCTGGTACTCGTCGACCAGCAGATAGCGGAACTGGCGCTGATAGCTCTTCAGCACCTCCGCATCCTGGGCGAAGAGCGACAGGTTGTGCAGCAGCAGGTCGCCGAAATCGCAGGCGTTCAGGGTCAGGAGCCGCTCCTGATAGTGCCGGTAGATGTCGAGAATGACGCCGCCGGCCAGGTCGCCCTGCTCCGCCGCCGACACCTTGTCGGGCGGCAGTCCGCGGTCCTTCCAGCGCTCGATCACGCCGAGCACCGCGCGGGCCGGCCAGCGCTTGTCGTCGAGATGGGTGCCGGCCAGCACCTGCTTGAGGAGGCGGATCTGGTCGTCCGTGTCGAGGATGGTGAAATTGGGCTTCAGCCCGACCAGCTCCGCATGGCGGCGCAGGATGCGGGCGGCGAGCGCATGGAACGTGCCGAGCCACCAGCCTTCCACCGGCCGGCCGATCAGTCGGGCGATGCGCTCCTTCATTTCCAGCGCCGCCTTGTTGGTGAAGGTGACGGCGAGGATCTGGTGCGGCGCCGCGCGCCCGGTGATCAGGATATGGGCGAGGCGGGTGGTGAGCACCCGGGTCTTGCCGGTGCCGGCCCCGGCCAGCACCAGGACCGGCCCGTCGACCGTCTCCACGGCCTGGCGTTGGGCCTCGTTGAGGCCGGCTAGATAGCTCGGCTGCGCCACGGCCATGCCGGGCCGGGTCTCCAGGGAATCGGCTGCGTCCATGCCCGGGGTTATAACGCATTGCGGCCGAGGCGGGGCCGGCAAAAGCAGGCGCTCGATGCTAGCTCGACAGCGCGCGGCTCACCGCTTCGGGCTCGCGGTCGATGACCCTGAGAAACGCCCGCGCTGCCGGATCCGGCTGTCGACGCCCCTGCTCCCAGTTGCGCAGTGCCGATAGCGCAAACCCGAAGCGGGCGGCGAACTTCTGCTGAGACAAGCCGGTCCTCCGACGAATCGCCCTCACATCGATCCGGTCCGGGACATGCGCGACGAGGCCCTCACGCGCACCGCGGGCGTAAGCGAGAGCCTCATGGGCGCCGCGCAGTATGCTTTCGCCGGCCTTCGACAAGTTCCGAACTGCCTTTCCTGTATTCCGTGACAACCGCCGTCAGGATGCTCTTCAGATCGTTCCGTTCCGCGGGGGTCTCCAGTGCCCCCTTGGCGCTCCAGCGCAACTTGCGCGCCCCACCCGTGCCGACCATCGGGTCACCGGCGTCGGGAGACGCAGCGAGATAGTCGATCAGCGCCCGCCGTTGCTCTACATCCAGGAGACCGGCTGCGCGGCGAATGAACTCCGCGGTCTCGACAACGGTATGCAGCGCCTTCGCCATGGATATACGTCAATGGCGTATGTACGTCAATGGCGTATATGCCTTCATCCGTCCGCAAGCCGCGCGTACGTGGCGAGTTCCCCCATCCACAGATAGGCGGCGAGGAGCGGCGTGTCCCCTGCACGCATCGCATGCATTGCGTCGGGCTCGTGGCGGATCACCGCGCCCGGAGGCTCGCTGCGCCAGTCCCCCTCGCCGCGCTGCCATTCTCCGCCGCTGAGCGGCACATAGAGCTCGGCCGCCGGATGCCGATGCGCCGGGTAGAGCGTGCCGGGCGCGAGCAGCAGCAGCCCGCAGGCCAGGCCGGTGCATTCCACGAAGGCGGGCGGCCCGTCGGCCGGCCCCGCCAGAACGAAATAGCCGTAGCCGTCGAGAAAGCCGGGCGCGGGCGGCCGCCTCCGGTAATTCGGGTTCTGGGTCCAGAACGCCTCGGACGCCAGCTCCGCCACGGGAGCCGCAAGCGCATCCATGGCGGTGCCGCGCAGGGCAGCGAGAGCCGCCGCGAGATGGCGGCAGACGGGCAGGCTCTGGGTGGGCGGGGTGACGGCGGCGCCGGGCGGCACGGTCGACAGAGCCCGCGCGAAGGGCGCCAAGGCTTCGCCGCTTCCCTGCACCGAGGCCAGACGGCCGCGCAGCGCCGACAGGATCGCTCCCACGGCGGCCACAGGAAAGATCTCCGGCTGCATGGAACCGGACTTGGCCATAACGGAAAAATCTATAGCATGGCGCCGCATCCGAGCGCGCCCCTTCGCATCCGATTTCCCTGACGTTCATGGCCGGCTTCGTGGAACGCATCGCCCTGCCCTCGAGCAGCCCGGGCACGTCCCGCGCGCTGGTCGCCCATCGCTTCGGGCGCCGGGGCGCGCGGCCCAAGGCCTATCTCCAGGCCGCCATCCATGCCGACGAGCCGCCGGGCATGCTCATCCTGCATCACCTGGTCCGGCTGCTCGGTGCGGCGGCGGCGCGCGGCGAGATCATGGGCGAGGTCGTGGTGGTGCCGGTCGCCAACCCGATCGGGCTCGACCAGGCGGTCCAGGGCGCGCTGCTCGGCCGGCACGACTTCCGCACGGCGGCGAACTACAACCGCAACTGGCCCGACCTGACGGCCGGGCTGGCCGAGCGCGTGCTCGACCGGCTGGGCGCGGATGCCGCGGAGAACGCGGCGATCGTCCGCGCCGCCGTCGCCGCGCGCATCGAGGAGATCCGCCCGGCTTCGGGCGTGGAAGCGCTCCAGCTCGCCCTGCTCCGCCTCGCCCATGATGCCGATCTCGCGATCGATCTCCACTGCGACGACGAGGCGGAGGCCTATCTGATGACGCCGGATGCGCCGCGCGAGCGCGCGCTGGCGCTCGCCGCCGATACGGGCGTGCGCTGGCTGATGCCGAGCGCCGAGCTCGACGGCACCTATTTCGACGCTGCGCTGATGCTGCCCTGGGCGCGGCTGCGGGCCGCCGCCGGACCGGAGCGGCCAGTGCCGACCGGCTGCTATGCCGCCGTGTTCGAGATGCGCGGCATGGCGGCGGTGGAGGACCGGCAGGCGGCGGCCGACGCGGCGGGCCTGTTCCGGCATCTCCGGCGCCTCGGCGCGGTCGCGGGCGAGCCGGGACTGGTCGACGGGTCCGGTGTGACGGTGGTACCGACCTCCGAGGAGCTCGCGGCGCCCGTCGCCGGGCTGGTGGTCTATCCCGGCCCGCTGGGGCAGCGCGTCGAACCCGGCGACCTCGTCGCCGAGATCGTCGACCCGACCGCCGCGCCGGATGCGGCGCGCACCGGGCTTCGCGCCGGCAGGCCGGGCCACGTCATCTCGCGCCGGCTGCAGCGCGTCGTCGCCCCCGGCGATTTCGTCGCCATGATCGTCACCCCAGCTGAGGCTCAGTCCGCATGACACGCCGATCGAAGACCCTCTCCCGCATTCCGCTGTCGCATGGCGATGTCGGAACGCAGCGCAGCCTGGTCGTGCATCGCTACGGGCGGGAGGGCGCGCGGCCGAAGGCCTATCTGCAGGCCGCGCTCCACGCCGACGAGATTCCGGCCATGATGGTGCAGCACCATCTGATCCGGCTGCTCGATGCGGCCGATGCCGCCGGCGAGATCCGCGGCGAGATCGTCCTCGTCCCGGCCGCCAACCCGATCGGCCTCGCCCAGCACGTCAATGCCGCGCATCTCGGCCGCTACGAGCTGGGCGGCGGCGGCAACTTCAACCGCGCCTGGCCCGATCTCGCCACGCTGGTCGCCGACCGGGTCGCCGACCGGCTGACCGGCGACGCGGCGGGCAACATCGACCTGATCCGCGGCGCCATGCGCGAGGCCATCGCCGCCATGGAGATCACGGACGAGCTGGGCAGCCTGCGCCGCGTTTTGGCCGGGCTAGCCTGCGACGCCGACATCGTGCTCGACCTGCATTGCGACGACGAGGCGCTGATGCATCTCTATCTGATCCCGCAGCACTGGCCGGATGCGCAGGACCTGGCGGCGGAGATCGGCAGCCGGGCGACCATGCTGGCGGAGGATTCGGGCGGCGGATCCTTCGACGAGGCGTTCTCCACGCCCTGGATCAAGCTCGCCCGCCGCTTCGGCCCGGACCGGCCGGTGCCGGTCGCCTGCCTGGCGGCGACGGTCGAGTATCGCGGCCAGCCGGACGTGAGCGACGCGCTGGGCGAGGCCGATGCGCGCGCACTGTTCCGTTTCCTGCAGCGGCGCGGCGTGGTCGCCGGCAATCCGGGACCCCTGCCGGCGCTGCAGGGCGAGACCGTCGACCTGCGCGCCGTCGACGTGGTGAAGGCGCCGGCGACCGGCATCGTCGCGTACAAGGCCGCGCTCGGCGCCAGCATCCGCAAGGGCGAGACGATCGCCGAGATCATCGATCCCATGGCGGAAGACGCCGCGACGGCACGCACGCCGGTGGCCTCGCGCACGGACGGGCTGCTGTTCACCCGGCGGACTCACAAGCTGGTCCGTGCGGGCGAGGGCATCGCGAAGGTGCTGGGCCGCGAGATCCTGGCCCACCGCACCGGCAAGCTGCTGGAGGATTGACGTCAGCGTCCGAACAAAGACCAGCTGTCATTGCCGGGCTTGACCAGACTTGACCCGGCAATCCATCCCGCGGCCTGCGCCCGCGGATGAATGGATGCGCGGGTCGAGCCCGCGCATGACAGTGAGCTTTATGACACTCGCCTCAGCGCGGGCGCTTGGCGTCGAGCGAGATCTTCCGCCCGACTTCCGGCGGAACCGGCACGGCGCGATGGGCCTCGAGCACCTGGGCGAGGCGCCGCTGCAGCGCCTCCGGCATCGCGGCGACCCGGCGCGCGGTCATGTCGATGTGGAGCAGCAGCCATTCCAGCGTCGCCGCCAGATAGCCCTCCCGCGCGTGATACATGCACTGCACGAAATGCAGGCGCTTGGCGTCGAAGCCGAGGAGCTGCGTCGTCACCCGGATCGGGTCGCCCTGCATGAGCTCGCGCTGATAGGTGATGTGGAGCTCGCTCGTGAAGTTCGACGCGTTGTGCCTGCGCATCGTCTCGGGCTCGAACCCGAACTCGCGATAGACCTGGTCGAAGGCGCGGTCGAACGCCGCCACGTAATAGGCGATGTTCATGTGGCCGTTGAAATCGATCCACTCGGGCAGGACTTCGAGCCCGGTGGAGACGAAAGGCGCCTGGATCTGGGCGGAGACTGCGGTGTCGTTCATGGGCCGGCAGCATAACGGCGCGTGGGCAAGGGTCCAAGCAGCTTGCTGCATCGCAAAAGCCACCCCTCGAGCGGCCCCGACCCGGTACCATTGACAGCCGGCGAGGGGCGGGCCTAGGGTCCGCCCAAGGTGGCCGCCGACGGCAGGAATTCAACGGGAGATCGGCATGCCGCCCTTCGACATTGGGAGGTTTTCAATGAAACGTCACCTTCTGGGGGCCGTGGTCGTATCGGCCGTGGCCCTCGGCTTTGCAGGCAGCGCGGCCGCCAAGACCCTCGTCTATTGCTCCGAGGGCAGTCCGGAAGGGTTCAACCCTTCGCTGTTCACGGCAGGCACCACCTTCGACGCCTCGTCGCGGACGATCATGAACCGGCTGGTCGAGTTCGAGCACGGCACCACGACCCTGAAGCCGGGGCTGGCCGAATCCTGGGAGATCTCGGACGACGGCCTGGAATACACCTTCCACCTGCGCAAGGGCGTGAAGTTCCACTCGAACGACTCGTTCACCCCGACGCGCGACTTCAATGCCGACGACGTGGTCTTCAGCTTCGAGCGGCAGCGCAACCCGGAGCATCCCTATCACTCCGTGTCCGGCGGAAGCTACGAGTACTTCCAGGGCATGGACATGAACAACCTGATCAAGGCCGTCGAGAAGGTCGACCACTACACGGTCAAGTTCACCCTGAATCAGCCGGAAGCGCCCTTCCTCGCCAATCTCGGCATGGATTTCGCCTCGATCATGTCGGCCGAGCAGGCTGACGCGCTGATGGCCGCCGGCACGCCGGAGCTGCTCGACCAGCAGCCGGTCGGCACCGGTCCGTTCCAGCTCGTCGCCTATCAGAAGGACGCGGTGATCCGCTACAAGGCCAATCCCGACTACTGGGAAGGCAAGGCCGCGATCGACGACCTGGTGTTCGCGATCACGCCCGACGCCAGCGTGCGCTACGCCAAGCTGCAGGCCGGCGAGTGCCACATCATGCCGTACCCGAATCCGTCGGACATCGAGGCGATGAAGGCCGATCCGAACCTGACCGTCATGGAGCAGGAAGGCCTGAACGTCGGCTATCTCGCCTTCAACACCCAGAAGGAGCCGTTCACCGACGTCCGGGTGCGCCAGGCGCTCAACATGGCGATCAACAAGCAGGCCATCATCGACGCCGTGTTCCAGGGCGCCGGCAAGGTGGCGAAGAATCCCATCCCGCCGACCATCTGGTCGTACAACGACGCGGTCGAGGACTATCCCTACGATCCCGATCAGGCGAAGAAGCTGCTCGCCGAGGCCGGGCTCGAGAACGGCTTCGAGACCGACATCTGGGCGATGCCGGTGCAGCGCCCGTACAACCCGAACGCCCAGCGCATGGCCGAGCTGATCCAGGCCGACTGGGCCGCGGTCGGGGTCAACGCCAAGATCGTCAGCTACGAATGGGGCGAGTACCTGAAGCGCTCCCAGGAGGGCGAGCACCAGACGGTGCTGCTCGGCTGGACCGGCGACAACGGCGATCCCGACAACTTCCTGAACACCCTGCTCGGCTGCTCCGCCGCGGAGGACGGACCGAACCGCGCCCGCTGGTGCGACAAGGAGTTCGACGAGCTGGTGGTCGCCGCCAAGCGCACCTCCGACGTCGCCGAGCGGACCCGGCTCTACGAGCAGGCGCAGGTCGAGTTCAAGAAGGAGGCCCCCTGGGTCACCATCGCCCACTCGGTCGTCTACATGCCGATGCGCAAGGAGGTGACCGGCTACAAGGTCGATCCGCTCGGGATCCATCGCTTCTACGGCGTGGACATCCAGGAATAGCATCGGGCAGACCGGACTGAATCTTCGGGCGGAGGCGTCTTTCCAGATGCCTCCGCCCATTTGCTTTCGAAGGGCATGCTGAAGTTCCTGCTCACCAAGCTCAGCCTCGTCATTCCGACCTTCTTCGGAGTGACCCTGCTGACCTTCGCCATGGTGCGGCTGATCCCTGGAGATCCGATCGAGCTCCTGGCCGGCGAGCGCGGCGTCAGCCCCGAGCGTCATGCCCAGCTCGCGGCGCAGTACGGCTTCGACAAGCCGATCCTCGAGCAGTACGCGATCTACATCATGGACGTGCTGCAGGGCGACCTCGGCCGCTCCATCGTCACCAAGAAGCCGGTGCTCGGCGAGTTCCTGACGCTCTTTCCCGCCACCATCGAGCTGTCGCTCTGCGCCATCGTCTTCGCGATCGTGATCGGTCTGCCGGTCGGGATCGTCGCGGGGGTGCGGCGCGGCAGCTTCTGGGACCACTCGGTCATGGGACTGTCCCTGACCGGCTACTCCATGCCGATCTTCTGGTGGGGCCTGCTCCTCATCATCCTGTTCTCGGTCAACCTCCATTGGACGCCGGTGTCGGGCCGCATCTCGCTGCTCTACTACTTCGACAGCGTCACCGGGTTCATGCTGATCGACAGCCTGCTCTCCGGACAGGCGGGGGCGTTCCGCTCGGCGCTGCATCACCTCGTGCTGCCGGCGATCGTGCTCGGCACCATCCCGCTGGCCGTCATCGCCCGCATGACGCGCTCCGCCATGCTCGAGGTGCTCGGCGAGGACTACGTGCGCACGGCGCGCGCCAAGGGGCTGTCGCCGTTCCGGGTCATCGGCGTGCACGCGCTGCGGAACGCGCTGATTCCGGTGGTGACCGTGATCGGCCTCCAGGTCGGCACGCTGCTCGCCGGCGCCATCCTGACCGAGACGATCTTCGCCTGGCCGGGGATCGGCAAATGGCTGGTGGAATCGATCTACCGCCGCGACTATCCCGTCCTGCAGGGCGGCATCCTGCTCGTCGCCATGGTCGTGGTCATGGTGAACCTCACCGTCGACCTGCTCTATGGCCTGCTCAACCCCCGGATCCGCCATGCGCATTGAGGGGGGCCGCCGATGACCACGGAGACCGACGTCGCCGCCGCCCTCCCCTCGCCGCAGCCGCCGCATCCGCTGCGCGTCTTCTGGCGCTCCTATGCCGAGAACCCGGGGGCGGTGGTGGGCCTCGCCGTCATCCTGACCGTCTGCCTGGTGGCGCTCGCCGCCGATTGGATCGCGCCGCACTCGCCCATCGCCCAGTACCGCGACGCCTTCCTGAAGCCGCCGGCCTGGACCGAGCGGGGCGACCCGCGCTTCCTGCTCGGAACCGACGACGTCGGCCGCGACATCCTGTCCCGGCTGATCCACGGCGCGCGCTACTCGCTGCTGATCGGCGGCATCGTGGTCACCCTGTCGCTCGCCTTGGGCGTGGTCCTCGGCCTCGTCGCCGGGTTCTTCCGCGGGGTCGTCGAGGACCTGATCATGCGGGCGATGGACATCATGCTGGCGCTGCCCAGCCTGCTCCTCGCCATCGTGATCGTCGCCATTCTCGGGCCGAGCCTCACCAATGCGATCATGGCGGTGGCAATCGTCGCCCTGCCGCACTATGTGAGGCTGTCGCGGGCGGCGGTGATCGGCGAGCGCACCAAGGAATACGTGACGGCGGCGCAGGTGAGCGGCGCCGGGCTGCTGCGGCTCATGTTCGTGACCGTGCTGCCGAACTGCCTGCCGCCGCTGATCGTGCAGGCCACGCTGGGCTTCTCCACGGCGATCCTGGACGCGGCGGCGCTCGGCTTCCTCGGCCTCGGTGCCCAGCCGCCGACGCCGGAATGGGGCAGCATGCTGGCCAAGGCGCGGGAGTTCGTGCAGAGCGCCTGGTGGGTGGTGACCTTCCCGGGCATCGCCATCCTGGTCACCGTGCTGGCCTTCAACCTGATGGGCGACGGGCTGCGCGACGCCCTGGACCCGAAACTCAAGCGCTGAGAGGGAGATGGCGCTCCTCGAGATCCGCAACCTGTCGGTCGAGTTCCCCACCGCGCGCGGCGTCTTCCGCGCGGTGGACGGCATCGACCTCACGGTTCAGGAAGGCGAGATCCTCGGCATCGTCGGCGAATCGGGCTCGGGGAAGAGCGTCTCCATGCTGGCGGTGATGGGGCTCATCCCCTATCCGGGCCGCGTCCAGGCCGACCGCATGCTGTTCGCCGGGCAGGATCTCCTAGCCATGAGCCCGGCCGAGCGGCGGCGGATCACCGGCAACGACGTGGCGATGATCTTCCAGGAGCCGATCACCAGCCTCAACCCGTGCTTCACCGTGGGCTTCCAGATCATGGAGGCGCTGGCGGTGCACGAGGGCGGCAGCCGCGCCGAGCGCAAACGGCGGGCGATCGAGCTTCTCGACCAGGTCGGCATCCCGGCGCCGGAGACGCGCCTCTCCGCCTTTCCGCACCAGATGTCCGGCGGCATGAACCAGCGCGTGATGATCGCCATGGCGATCGCCTGCAACCCGCGGCTCCTGATCGCCGACGAGCCGACCACCGCCCTCGACGTCACCATCCAGGCGCAGATCCTCGACCTGCTGGTCGGGCTGCAGCGCGACCGCGGCATGGGCCTCGTCCTCATCACCCACGACATGGGCGTGGTGGCCGAGACGGCGGAGCGGGTCATGGTCATGTATGCCGGCCAGCAGGTCGAGGAGCAGCCGGTCGACGCGCTGTTCGCCTGGCCGCGCCACCCCTATACCGCCGCCCTGCTCGAGGCCCTGCCCGAGCGCAGCATCGGCCGACGGCGGCTGTCCACGATCCCGGGCGTCGTGCCGGGCATCGACGACCGGCCGTCCGGCTGCCTGTTCCACCCGCGCTGCCGATTCGCCACCGATCTGTGCCGCGGCAACCGGCCGGCCCTTCTGCCGGACGAGGCCGGGCGGCTGGTACGCTGCCATTACCCGTTGAGCGAGCCTGCGAAGGTGCCGGCATGAGCGCCGAATCGACCCTCGCTGCGCGGCGCCCGGAAGCGCCCGGCGAGCGCCCTCTGGTCCTCGAAGCCCGCGACCTGTCGCGCCACTACCAGGTCCGTCGGGGCCTGTTCGGCGGCCATGCCACGCTGAAGGCCGTCGACGGGGCGAGCTTCACCCTGGAGGCCGGACGGACGCTCGCCGTGGTGGGCGAGTCGGGCTGCGGCAAGTCCACGCTGGCGCGCATGGTGACCCTGATCGAGCCGCCGACCTCCGGCCATCTGCGGCTGTGCGGCACGGACGTGGTCGGCGCCTCGGCGGCCGCGCGCAAGCGGCTCCGGCCGCTCGTGCAGATGGTGTTCCAGAACCCCTATGCCTCGCTCAACCCGCGCCAGCAGATCGGCAGCATCATCGGCGAGCCGCTGCTGATCAACGGCGACGCCCCGGCCGCGGAGCGGCGCGAGGCGGTCTTCGCCATGATGCGCAAGGTGGGCCTCCGGCCGGAGCATTACGGCCGCTATCCGCACATGTTCTCCGGCGGGCAGCGCCAGCGGATCGCCATCGCCCGCGCCCTGATGCTGCATCCCAAGGTGGTCGTGGCCGACGAGCCCGTTTCGGCGCTCGACGTGTCGATCCGCGCCCAGGTGCTCAACCTGCTCATGGATCTGCAGGAGGAGCTAGACCTCGCCTATCTCTTCATCTCCCATGACCTGGGCGTCGTGCGCCACATCGCCGACGAGGTCATGGTCATGTATCTGGGCCGTCCGGTCGAGCATGGCCCCAATCAGGTCATCTTCCAGCGGCCGCGCCATCCCTACACCAAGGTGCTGCTGGCCAGCACGCCGGCCGTCGACCCGCGCCACCGGTCGCAGCGGGCGAGCGTCAAGGGCGAGCTTCCCTCGCCGCTCGATCCGCCGCCGGGCTGCGCCTTCCACCGCCGCTGCGCCTACGCCACCGCCATCTGCAGCGTCGACCGGCCGGAGCTGCGCCCGGTGGACGGCAGGATGGTGGCCTGCCACCACGCCGAGAAGGTCGCCTGAGGCCCATAGGGGCCGATTCGGCGCTGCGGCTTTTCTGCCACAAATGTGACCCCCGGCACACAGCCGCTTCCGGCGCCTTCTGGCTATGATTAACGGATTGTGCTACGGGATGCGGGCGGCGGCCCGATGCCGAAGGACGGGCGTGGCGATAACGCGACCTTAAGTTATCACTGGCAGGCTCCGCCGACAGAAACCGTTGGGGTTTGGGGGGCGCACCGGCAATCTGGACGACGGGCTGCCGGGCGACGTGCGGGCTGCGGTCCGAGATGGCGGGCAGCGGCCCTGGAAATGGGGTTCAGGGTCATCCATGCGGTCGTTCGCTTCGTTTCATACGCCATTCGTGTCGATCTGCGCGGGCGCGATGGCGCTGACGCTGTCCGCCTGCGCGACGGCGCCCGAGAACGACCCCGAGGCGCTGGCGGCGTTCAGGGAGACGAACGACCCGCTCGAGCCGATGAACCGCTATTTCTTCGAGGTCAACTACGCCCTCGACGAGATCCTGCTGAAGCCGGTCGCCGGCTGGTACTACGTGGCTCTGCCCAATCCGGCGCAGGACAGCATCCGCAACTTCCTGCGCAACCTGTCGAGCCCGGTCATCCTGGCCAACGACGTGTTCCAGGGCGAGACCGACCGCGCCGGGACCACCCTGATCCGGTTCCTGGTGAACTCCACCTTCGGCATCGCCGGCCTGTTCGACGTGGCGTCGGAGATGGGCTTCCAATATCATGACGAGGATTTCGGGCAGACCCTGGCGGTGCACGGGGTCGAGGAGGGCCCGTATCTGGTCCTTCCGGTCCTCGGCCCGTCCAATCCCCGGGATGCGGTGGGCCGGATCGTGGACGTGTTCCTCGACCCGCTCACTTACATCGCCCGGGCGAACGAGGTGGAGAACCTGCTCTATGTGCGCTCCGGCGTGACGGCGGTCGACTCCCGGGCACGGAACCTCAAGACGTTCGACGAGATTAGAGCCGGGTCGCTCGACTACTACGCGACGATCCGCAGCCTGTACCGGCAGCAGCGGAACGACGCGATCCGCAACGGCGACGCCGCGACCGACAGCTACGAGCTCACCGAGGGCGACGAAGCGAAGCGGCCGCAGGTGTCCGGAACCTACTGAGTCCGCCATGCAGCAGACTTCCCGCCGGCAGTTCCTTCTCGCGGCCTCGGCCGCCGGCCTCGTGCTGGTCGGACGGTCCGCCTCCGCGGATGCCAGCCTGAGCCCGGCGGAGTTCATCGCCGGGCTGGGCGACCGGGCCGTCTCCGCCCTGACCGGTCCGGATCTGAGCCAGGCGGAGCGGGAGACGAGATTCCGCGAGCTTCTCAACTCCCATTTCGACGTGCCGGCGATCGGCAAGTTCGTGCTGGGCCGATTCTGGCGCAGCGCCACCGATGCCGAGCGCCAGGAATTCCTCCAGCTGTTCGAGGAGCTGCTGGTGCGCAGCTACGCGCGGCGCTTCGCCGAGTATTCGGGCGAGCGCTTCGAGGTGAAGAACGTCCGGAAGGACGGCGGCGGCCACGCCATCGTGCAGAGCCTCGTCATCCGCCCGCAGGCGGAGAACGTCCGCGTCGACTGGCGCGTCGCGGCGGACGGCCAGGACTTCCGCATCGTCGACGTGATCGTCGAGGGGCTCAGCATGGCGGTGACCCAGCGCGACGAGTTCGCCTCGGTCATCCAGAGCAAGGGCGGCAAGGTCGCCGGCCTCATCGACGTGCTCCGCGCCAAGGTCGGCCAGGGCGGCTGACACCGAGCTCTCGGCAAGCGCCGGCTTCACCCCCATATTCTTGGAACTGTCATTCTCGGGCGTAGGCGCGTAGCGCCGGAGACCCGAGAATCCAGGGCCGGGCCAGACTCCGGCTGAGGAATGGATCCCCGGGTCTGCGCGGCTTCGCCGCTCCGCCCGGGGATGACAGAAAAGAAAACGTCAGATCGGGTCGCTCACCGCGTCAGCGGCTTGTACTTGATCCGGTGCGGCTGGTCGGCCTCGGCGCCCAGGCGCCGCTTCCGGTCGGCCTCGTAGTCCTGGTAGTTGCCCTCGAACCA